>SLOM01000087.1 GCA_007132505.1 Candidatus Sumerlaeota bacterium | reverse complement strand
GGGGTCGGCTCGGGAACTTGAGCAACCTCGACACGCTCTGGCTCAGGCTCCGGGGCGGGTTCGGGGGCGGGCTCCGTCACTTGGGCGACCTCGATGGGTTCGGGCGCTTCCATGGCCTGCTCGGCGGACTGAAGTCCGCGGCGTGCCTGCCGGTGATCCGGAAGCACCGCCAGAATGGAGCGGTAGATCCGGGCTGCTTCCTCCGGCTCGTTCGCGTCCATCAGCCGGCTGGCCTCGGCGAGCTGATCTCCGGCGCGCTCGCGGGCTTCGGCTTCGACGGCACGGCGCTCTTCGCGGGCGATGCGGGCGACCATCTGATTGGCGTCCCTGCTGTTGCGATCGATTTGGTACACCTTGGCGACGCTTTGACGCGCCCTGTCGAAGTTCCCCTCGCGCATCTGGCGCTCGGCCTCGTTCAGGTGCACTTCGATCTCTTGGTCCACGATGCGGGTGGCGAGGCGTTCGATCTCCCGTTCGAAGAGCCCTTCGGCCATTTCGCGTGCCTCTGCTTCGTACTGGCGGGCGCGGTCGAAGTTGTTCTGCCGGAGGGCGTTCTGGGCCGCCTCGATGCGGCGCTCGACCTGCTGGCGGAGCTGCCTTTCGCGGGCGCGGTCGCGGTCTGAGACGATGCGCTCGCGGGTGCGCTCTGCGTTGCGGGCTTCGGGGTCGAGTTCAAGGGCGCGGTCCACCTGTGCGAGCGCGTCATCGAAGCGCGCCTCGCGGCGGAGCCGGTCCGCGGAGCGAACCAGCTCGCGGGCCTGTTCGGCTCTTTCGCGGGCGGCGGCCTCCTCCTCCGCGGTGGCGATGTCCCGCTCGAGTTCCCGCAGGCCGGGGACCTGCGGATCGAGGGCACGCGCCTGTTCGAGCCGTTCGCGGGCGGCGGAGAATCTCTCCTGCCGGAGTTGACGGCGAGCATCGCTCAGGAGCTGTTCTGCCTGCTCCCGGGCGGATTCGCCCTGTTGATTTTGGGCTGGGTTGGCCTCTCGATTGCCAGTATAGGGTTCGGCATAGAGCTGGCTCGCCCCGAGTACGGCGGCGAGAAGGGGGGGGATTATTGCTTTCCCCAGAAAACTGGCAACAGGGCGCATGGAGCTCATCCGCTTCATGGAAATCGCGTCTCTCCTTGGTTGGACCTTACCAAGACACTTCCGATTTCTACCGAGGGCGCTTCACAACACCGGCCCTTCGTGAGGGTGTCAAGGCAACAAATCTCAGCTTTTTCTCGCGCTCGCGCGATTCAAATCCCAGGTCTAGGGGCGGAAGGACCTTCAGCCTTCCGCGTCGGCATCCTCCTCGGCGGCTTCCGCCCGGCGCTCCGCAATGCGCTCCTGGAGCCGCAAGGCTCCGGGGTGACGCGGGTCGCGGGCAAGGATGGATTCAACAAGTCCTTCGGCGCCTTCCAAATCACCGTCGCGGAAGAGTCTGTCGGCCCGGCGATGGTCGGCGCTCAGCGCCTCCGTGGCTTGCGCCCTCTGCTCCACTTCTGAGCGGCTGAAGGGGTTCAGATCGATCAGGACCCGTGCTTCGTCATTCTCTTCAATCAGGGGATTCGGCCGCAGGAACTGCTGGCGCAGTCTTTCGAACCGCTCCTTCTCCTCCTCGGGCGGCTCGGGAATTCCCTCCAGATCGAGCGGGATTCTCACGCTGAAGTCCAGCCGACGTGGCTGCTCGGGGGAGTCCACAACGTATTCCTGCTCCCGGTAAAGCAGGTAGATCGCGACAACAAGAAGCACGGCCCCAGCGGCCAGCAGCACCAGATCAAGGCGCTTGCCCAGCTTCTCGAAGAATTCGCGGTATCTGTCGTTCATAAGTTGGTCCGTGTGACGCCTTAGAAGCGTGGTGCCCTGCCAGGGAAGCCCGGCCTGACGGGGGCGCCCGGCTGACCCGGGGTGGGAGTCGGGGTTACCCTCAGGTGATTGCGCTTGTCGCGGAATTCAAGACTGATTTCGAACTGCCACCGTCCGCCCTCCACCTGGTTCATCCCGGTAAGTGTCGGCCCATCCCGGATGACGTCCTCGTCGAACTCGTTCCGCAGGGCGGCCACGAAATTCGACGCGGACACCTCCTGCGGACTCTGTGCCGTGACTCGGAACTCACCTTCGTGTCCGCCCCGGATGTCCTCGATGAGTACCTCCGCCGGCTTGACCTGCCAGATACGGGTGAGCCTCTCGACCCAGTAGTTCCTGTCACCCCAGAGCCGTTCGAGGTGCTCGAAGTTGGTGGCGACTTCCTCGTGCAGGTTCTGCAGTTCGTTGAAATCACGGACACTGCCTGCGGTCCGTTGAACCAGCATTTCAACCTGCTGCGCCTCGGCCTCGTACTTCTGGGCGTAGTCGCGGCCGGAGTTCGCTGCCACCGCCACGGTGCCGATCACCATGGCGAGAAGCGCCGCAGCCATCTTGTAGGGGAAGTCGCGGATGATCTTCTGTTCTTCTGGCAGGAAGTCCACGTGGAGGGAGCCGAGGCCGATCCCCTGCAGGGCGGAGCCAAGCGCCACCTGATAGGGTGCCATGGAGCCAGCGGGCTCGTGCCACTCCAAGGCCGTTCCTTCGGGCGGCTCATGGAGGATGACGGTCGGCGTGGTCAGGCGCTCCTCAAGGTGCGCGTCCATGCCCGGAAGCATCGCGCCGCCACCGCTGAGCACCACCGAGTCCACCGCCACGCCGTCCGGCTGGGTCATGTAGAACTCAATGGAGCGGCGGATTTCGCCGGCCATCCGCTCTGCAACCTTGCTCATGGCGCCGACGGCGTCCTCGTTGAGCTCGCCTTCGACGGGCTCTGCCCCGGCAAGGCTCGTGGAGGTTGTCTTGATGCGCTCGGCGTCGTGGAAGCGCTCGACCTTGAGCGCCTTCTGAATGGCGCGCGTCAGCTCAGTGCCGCCAAGGGGCACGGTCCGGGCGAATCCGAAGTTGGGTTCGCCATCCTCGATCCTTGCGATGGCAAGGTCGCAGGTGGACGCGCCAAGGTTCACGAAGGCGCGCACGTCCTGATAGCTGAATTCTTCTTCCTCGCTGCCCTCTGCCTCCGGTGGTGGGGCTTCCTTTGCCTTCGCGCCGGGCTTGCGGGCGGCGGTGAGGCTTGCAATCTTCTGCGCCACCTTCTCCTCGTCCATGGCGAGGAAGGCCTGCGCGTTGAAGAGCGAAAACGTCGTGACGCTGACCGCAACGGCCTTCACACCGCAACGGCGCACCACCTGCATGAAGTCCCGCACCTCGTCGTTTCGGACAGCGGTCAGCAGGACTTCGACTTCCCGCTCCCCGGGAATTTCGCGGTGCTGGTACTGCAGGGAGGTCTTGTCGAGGGGGAAGGGTATCTGCTGCCGAGCTTCGTACTGGATAATGCGCTGCAGCCGGTCGGGTGAGGCGAGGGGCAGGCGGAATCTGCGTATGAACACCTTCTGGCCGGAGAGGCTGAAGATGGCCTTCCTGGCGCTGAATTTTTCCTGCTTCAGCAGCGTCTTGACAGTGGAGACAAGGGCGTTGCGGACTTCCTCGGCGGGCATGCCGGGCTGGACGCCGGTCGGAGCTGTGGCGGCACGAAGCACCCGGACAGAGCGCTTCTGCATCGCCACCTCGACGATCTTGACGCTGTGAACCCCGAGATCAATTCCGAGGCATTGCTTCAGTTGGGGCATCGAATTACCGCGTCCTCATTGCTTGGCGATCAGAGTGGCCGCGCCCTTGGAGTTTCCGCGCGTTGGTGTGCTTCCCGAGTCGGTTTTCTGCTCCTGGCCGTCCGCTGGATGCCCCGAGCACGTTTTCAATCCTCATCGTGGTCAACGCGAAACTCCTGGACCTGCCCGCTTGCCGGGGTGAAGTGCGACTTATTGGGTCAACTGGCGCAGGGGGCAAGTCCGGCTCAGGACTCTGCAGCCTCGTTGGGGGAATCATCAGGGCGCCCGCCCGCCGTAGGGTCAACGCGATTCCTGCCGGGAGGGGGTGGTTTTATCCCCACGCAGCATTGCGAGCGCCTCAGCGGCGACTTCGTCGGCCCGGAGAAGGCGCATTCCTGCGTCGGGTGGAAGGCCGGTCTGCTCCTCCGGGAGCCAGTTTCCCGGCGCCGCTGCGACGACCTTCACCGGAGCGCCCTCCGGCGGGACCTCCGCCGGAAGTGGCCCCCACCGGTGCACATCCGATGCGCCGAAAAGCAACAGGGCCGGCGCCCCGGCAGCCCGGGCCACATGCGAGGGACCGGAGTCGGCTCCCACGAAGAGAGCCGCGGATTCGAGAAGTGCCGTCAGCTCGTCCGAGTTGAGCAGCCCGTGAAGCGCATGGCAACGGGGTATCCCCGCCATCCATTTCTCCACGGCGGCACGGCCGGAGGGCGAGCCCTCCAGGAATATGGGCACCCCAGCACCGGAAAGGGTTTGAGCCAGCGTGGCGAAATTCTCCGGCGGCCAGAACTTGAACCGGCCGCCCTGCTCGACGTGCAGGACCGCGTAGCTGCCGGGCTCCACCTTTGCGCGCTCGAGGATGCGGGCCACGCGCGCTCGGGCACGCTCCGAGGCCCGAAGGCGCGGCCGGCGCAGGTGCGTGCCGATCCCGAGCGGCGACAGCAGGTCCAGGAGCGCCGCCGCCTCCGCTTTCTCCAAGCTCTTCGGGACGGGGCGGGTGAGCAGCTCCGCGTAGAGCCGGCGTTGGAGCCCGTTGTCCTCCGGCCAAGCGATGACGGGCGCACCGAGCAGGAAGAGCGGCGCGGGATGCAGTCCGTGGACGTAGGCGATGAGCACGAGGTCGGGCGCGATCCCGCGAAGAAGCGAGTGCAGGCGAACCGCGGCCCGGAGGGACCGGCCCCGGGCGGCGTCCGGCACCTCGAGAATGCGGGGCCGCAGGTCCTCCGGCAGGTCCAGGACGTTGGCCCTCAGAAGTGGAGCGCAGGAGGGACCTGTCAGGACGGTGACCTTTGCGCCGGACCCAGCCCGGCAAAGCTGGTGAAGGGCCGGCAGGGCCAGGACGCAGTCCCCCAGAAAATCGTGCAGGACGAAGAGAATCTGCCGGTGCACCTTCTCCGGACTGACGGACTCCGGGCCGGGCGCGGCGGCACGTTGCAGCAGCACCGCCGGCTGGCGGAGGAGCGCACGAAGCTCTGAGGAGAGGATCCCCGCCAGGCCTGCCGCCAGGAAACGCAGGCGTGTGGCGGGGGTGACGCCGCTGGCGTGATCGTCCACCGCCGCGCCCAGAAGCGACCACTGACGGCGCGCCCAGATGCTCTGCTCCGCCCATTGCTGGCGGAAGGCAGCCGGGCCGGAGAAGGCGCCCCGCAGCGCGGCGATGGGCGCGCCGAGGACGTCCCGCGCCGCGGCGGGGAGTTCTTCCGCCAGACCCTCGCGCCGCCAGTGGGCGCGGCCGTCCGCCTCCGCCCGGTCCGCCAGGCGCTGCCACTCCAGCCGTGATGCGTCTATATGGTGCCAGGCAATGGCACGGGGAACACAGCCCACGGGCCTGCCGGCGCGGCGCAGCGCCCTCCACCACTGCGCATCCTCCCGGCCCTGGTCGTATAGAAAGCTATCCAATCCCCGGGGCGGTGCAAGTGCCTGGAAGGGGAACTCACGGAGGATCTCCCTGCGGGCGATGAGGTTGGCCGTCATCGGGTTGTGGCGGCGTCCGGCCAGCGGGCCGAAGAATCCCGGCACGGTCAGTCCGGCCAGCCAGCCCAGTTCCGGCGTGTAGTGCTCCGGCGCCGGCAGTTCCTCCGCCGGGAGCACGGTGCCGCCGGCGGCCACCCACCCGTTGGCGCCGAGTGCCTGCGCGAGCCGCTGGAGCCAGTGACGGTCCGGCTCGCAATCGTCGTCAAGGAAGGCAACGAGTTCACCCTCTGCCGCGGCCACGCCGGCGTTGCGGCGCTCGGCGAAGCTGCCCTCCGGCGCCGGGATCGAACGGACCGGGAACGGGAGGACCGAGAAATCCAGCCCCGCCGACGAGACGGAGCCATCGCGCTCCTCCTCGACCAGCACCACTTCCCCGGGCAGGAGCGTCTGATCCGCCAGAGCGTGAAGCACGACGGCGAGTTCGCGGGCACGGCCGCAGGTGAGGATGACGACGGAGGGACCGCTCATGGCACGGCAAGGAAACCCCGCAACACCCCCCCGGGGGGAAGGGGAAAGGCTGGCATCGGATGCTGCAACCACCCGGTGTTGTCTGTCAGCCGCTGTGCCTTCGAGGGGGGCCGGACCTGCGCCTGCCGCGGCGCCAGTGCTTCAGCGGCCGGTAAAGCCCGCGCCGGAAGAAACGCCCGAGGGACAGGTGCCACGGCGTCCGCTCCATCTCGGAGAGTTCCTCCGGCGTCATGTGCTCCGGGCCGAGGTACCACTTCTTCAGCTTGAGGAAGTGCGCCCGGTCCACCCTCACGGCCTGGCGGAGGAGCAGGCCGCCAATACCCCTTGGTGGAAGGGCAACGCAGAGGCACTGCGTGAAGTCCACCATGCGTGGGGAGGCGGGATCCTCCGGGGCACGGAGAAGGTTCTTGCGCCTCAGGTCCCCGTGGTTGACGCC
>SLOM01000142.1 GCA_007132505.1 Candidatus Sumerlaeota bacterium | reverse complement strand
GATCGTGGTTGGTATTGTTCTGATTCTGGCCGGCATCGCGGCGGAGAATTACATGGCTGCTTCCATTCGTGCCAAGGTCGCCCGGGTTCACTCGGAGCACCGCACACTCATGACTGCCATCGAAGCTTATCGCGCCGATCACAACCAACCGCCACGGATGGCTCACCGCACTTACCAGGATCCCGCCTTTGATATCATCCAGGGTATGCCCGTTGCGGGCGTGATGAGCCGGGCGCTCTCCACTCCGGTGGCCTATGTCACGCGAGCGCACCTGATCGATCCTTTCATGGAGGCCAACCTTGCAGCCCCCTTGGACGAGCGCCTATACACCTATCAGGTCATCCCACAATATATTGAGTGGAACCCGGACTCCACCTTTTGGCCGATGGCTCTCGAATTCTACGGAGACTGGCGGCTCGGCAGTGTAGGTCCCGACCGAACCTTCGGCTACGGCTTTGCGAATAGCGCACAGCTCCCATACGACCCGACCAATGGTATCGTTTCTCTCGGCAACATTTGGAGGGGCCAGCGCGGCCTGACTGGTATTCCACCGGTTCCGGACATGCTCGGGGAGCACTGAGAGGGTACAGACTCTCCCTCACATCGCCCCATACACCTCCACCAGCCGCCCCAGCATTTGTTCCCTCGAAAAACGATGGCGGGCGGCGCTTGCCCGGTCATCGCGTGCGCTGTCCGCTTCGGGCAGGCGGGTGAGCCAGGCACCAAGCGCTTCAGCGGCGGCTTGCGGGGTGGCGCGGGGAACAAGCGTGCCGTCTTGTCCGTCCCGGACGACTTCGCGATGGGCTCCCGCGTCCGTGGTCAGCACGGGCGTTCCCATGCAGAGCGCCTCTGCATTGGCGAGTCCGAAGGCGGGGGCCCCCCGATCAAGGTTCACGAACAGGTCGGCGGCGCGCAGCAGGCTGGCGAGACGTTCGGAAGGCACGCGCCCCGCAAACCGCACCCGTCCGGCAGCGCCACCGGTCTCCACGGTCCGGCGGAGCGTGGGGAGAAGCGAGCCCTCGCCAGCGATCGTGAGGAGAGCCGGACGGCTCCCGGGTCCGTGGGCCGGCAGGGAGGTAAAGGCCGCCACAAGGTCGCCGAACCCCTTGGCGTGCTCCACCCGGCCGGCAGCAGCGACCAGGATGCTGTCATCTGGGACGTCCCATTCGCGGCGGGCTTCCGCCCGCGGCGTCAGAGGAAAGCGCCGCAGGTCGAACCCGAGCGGCACGACGGCGGGTGGGCTGGCCGGGCCGCCGGTCTCGCGCCGGAGTTCCCCTGCCGTGAATTCCGAATCAACGATCAGCGGCGAACCAGAGCGGATGAATCGCTTCCAGAGCGGCGCCAGCAGGTGGCGCTTCCAGTGGCGCCGCAGACGCCCCGGCCCGGGGACCGTTTCGCTCCAGAGCGTGCCGTGGATCGTCGTCACGACCGGCAGGGCCCGCCCGAGCACCCGGGCGGCGAGCATTCCCGCCATCCCCTGCGCATGGACCACGTCCGGGCGTGTCTCGCGGACGAACCCGCGGGCACGCCGCGCAAAGTCCCACAGGAAGCGCATGTCGTAGGCACCCGGCGTGCCGCCGAGTTCGAGCAAGCGGCCGTTGGGCCGCAGCGGCGCCAGCGCGGGCTGGCGGGGGAGCGGCGTCGTGATCACGTCCACCGTCACACCGGCCTCGGCCAGTCCCTCCACGATGTCGTGTGCGTGCCATTCCATACCGCCGGTGCGGTGGTGGGGAAAGCTGCGGCAGATGATGAGGACGCGCATGGCGGAGCCCGGTGGGTCCTGCTGGCCGTTACATCAGGCGCAGGCGGCAGCGGATCAGCGTGGAGACGGCCTCGATGAAGTCACGCCAGCCGATCTTCTTTCCTTCCTCGAATGTGCGGGCAAAGAACGTGACGGGCACCTCGTGGATGCGCTCGCCCTTCATGAGGACCTTCGCGGTGACCTCCGGGCAGAACTCGAACCGGCGGCAGCGCAGGCGGATGCCGCGCAGCACGTCCGCGTGGAAGGCCTTGTAGGCGGTGGCCTCGTCCGTGATTACCTGCCCGAAGAGGAGGATAACCATCCATGCCAGGATGCGGTTCGCCACGAAGTTCTGGATGCGCATGCCGGTCGGGACCCGGCCCAGGAAGCGCGAGCCGAAGGCCACGCGGCAGTGCCCGTCCACGATGGGCTGGACGATCTTCGGGATTTCCGCCGGGTCGTACTCCAGGTCGGCGTCCTGCACGATGATGACGTCGCCCGTGGCATGGCGGAACCCGGTGCGTAGGGCGCCGCCCTTGCCGATGTTCCGGCGGTGGAAGATCACGCGGGTGTCAGGCCGGTTGGCCTCCACCTCGCGCAGGTACTCGCGCGTCCCGTCGGTGGACTTGTCGTCCACGAGCACGATTTCCGGCTCAAGGGGGTACTTGACCTCCCGCACGCGCTCCAGCACGCGGGGGAGCAGTTCCCTTTCGTTGTAAACCGGAATGACGATGGAGAGTTTCTTCACGGCACGCTCCGCGCCCAGGCAGGGCAGGGCGAATGGACGCCGGAAACGCTCCGGGGCCAAGGATATTCCCATTTCCCCCGGCGCAGGCATCCCCCGGCCCGCCGTGGCACCCGGCTTGCACCGGCGGCGCGGGCGCGGGATCAATTGTCCATGGCCGGGCCGCCCGCAACCGGCCGGAATGGAGCTCCGCCCGATGGAAACCGCCCACCGCATGCCCTACCTGCAGCCCCGCGAGGGGGAGGAGCTGGATGCGTTCATGGAGCGGGCCGCGGACGGGCACCGCTGGCCGGGAGAGCGCCGCGGCGAGGACCTTGCCCTTCTCCGCCGCCTGCTGCTCGAACACCTCGCGCCGCAGGACGCCCTCCCTCTGGCCGGCTACCTCATCCGCGCGCTCAGCTTCGCAGCGGACCCGGGCATGTCCCTGCGGTTTCTCGACCGCTATGTGCGCTCGCTGGGCGAGGGGGCGGCGGCGGAACTCGACGGCCTTCGGTACAACGTCGAACACCTGCACTTCCTCTGCTCGTTGTTTGCCTTCAGCGAATACCTGGGCGAAATCGTCATCACCCACCCGGAGTACCTGCCCTACATTTTCCGGCACAGCCGGCTGAACCGCGAAAAGCCCCTCGAGCGCTATCGCGAGCAACTGACAGAATGGCTGAAGGAGCACGAGGGGCTGGAGAACCGCCGCCTGGCGCTTACCCGGTACAAGAAGCGCGAGCTCCTCCGCATCGGCATTCGCGACCTCATGGAGATGGACGGCACGCGCGCGCTTTGCCGCGAGCTTTCCAATCTGGCGCAGGCCATCATCGAAAAGGCACTCGCCGACCAGGTGGCGGCCCTGCGCGAACGCCATGGCCGGCCCGTGGCAGAGGGCAGCGACGGCGAAACAGGGTTCTGTATATACGCAATGGGGAAGTTCGGGGCCGGGGAGCTCAATTTCAGCTCCGATGTGGATCTCATTTTTCTCTACGACGAGGAGGGCTGGACGGAGGGGACCCCGGAGAGCGGCTCCAGCCGCCGTGTCCGCCGCATATCCAACCACGAGTTCTTCACGAAACTCTCCTCGGAACTGTGCAAGTACCTAACCGAGCGCAACGCGGAAGGGTTTCTCTATCGCGTGGATGCGCGGCTGCGGCCCGAGGGTTCACAGGGCCCACTGGCCCGCTCGCGCTCCGCCTTTGCCGCCTACCTGAACACCCAGGCGGAGCTCTGGGAGAAGATCGCCTACCACAAGGCACGCTGCGTCGCGGGGGACCGGGTGCTTGCCTCGCGGCTGGACTCCATCATCGAGCAGTTTGTCTATTTCGGTAACCTGCGCGAGGAACTCTTCCCGGAAATGGCCCGCCTGATGCGCCGCATAGACCACGAGGTGCTGAGCGAGGACTCCCGCCTGCTCGACATAAAGCGCGGCGTCGGCGGAATCAGGGAAATCGAGTTCATCGTCTCTGGCCTCCAGTTGCTCGCCGCGGAAAAGAATTCGGCACTCCGCCTTCGCTCCACGCTGGAGGCGCTGCGGGAACTCGAGAACGAAGGCATCCTTCTCCCGCAGGACGCGCGGCCGCTCGCTGAGGCTTATCACTTTTACCGGCGCATCGAGCACACCCTCCAGATGATGCAGGAAAGCCAGACGCACAGGCTTCCTGCCGAACCGAAAGAGCGGGCGGCACTGGCCCTGAGATGCGGCTACTCGGACCCGGCACAGTTCGAGCACACACTGGAATCTTCCCGCCGGTTCGTCCGTTCGCAATATGAGGAGGTTTTCGGAGGTGGCACGCGACCCGGAGACCTGGCCCTGCTGGACTGGGTTCTCATGGAGGGCGACCCACCTGCAGACGTGCTCGGCGAACTGCGGCCCGCCGGACTTGCGGACCTGGAGGGCTTCCGCGCGCTGCAGAAGCTTGCCGTCGGTACGCGTGAGTTCGCTCCCAGTCCCCGCAGCCGGCTCGGGTTTCAACAGCTTCTGCCGCTGTTGCTGGAGGAGCTGCCGCATGTGGCGCTGCCGCGCATGGCCGTCCGGCAGTTCGAGCTGTTGCTCCATGCGGCGCGGGGCTACTCGTGGATCTATACGCTCTGCCTTTCCCATCCGCCCATTCTGAAATTGATCCTGCGAACCCTCGGGTTCGGGACGATGCTCGGCCGGCAACTCGTCGCCCACCCGGAGTGGCTGGACGAAATGCTGCACGGTGATGGCCTCGACAAGGAGCGGCTGGATCGCGCGGCTGCGGAAATCGCAAAGCTCGCCGAAGAACTCCCGCCCGGCAAGGCGCTGGCCCAGCTCCGCCGGCGCAAGCAGATGGAGTCCTTCCTCCTCTCCGTGCAGGAGGTGGTCGGAATCGTTCCCTCCCCCGAAGCGGCGGACCGGATGAGCCGACTCGCGGAATCCGTACTCGCAGCGGCGGCGCGGCTGGCCGAGCGCGAGGTTCTCACGGAAACCGGAGAGAGCGCCCTCCCCGTACGTTGGACGATCATCGGAATGGGAGGGCTGGGCGACCGCCAGGTGCACCTGGGCGGGGACCTTGATGTTGCCTTCATTCTCGAAAAGGACATGCCGTGGCATGGCCTTTCCGCGGCGGAGTGGGCCGACCGCATTGGCCGGCGCACAATTCAATACATGTCCGGCATTTCTCCGGAAGGACAGCTCTGGAAGGTGGATGCCCGCCTGCGCCCGGACGGGGCGGGCGGCCCCCTTTTCCCCACCCGCGAACGTGTGCTGGAGTATTACCGCAACGAAGCGGGTACCTGGGAGTGGCAGGCACTTACGAAGGCACGCCCTGCCGCGGGAGACAAGTCACTCGGGACCGATGTTCTGGGGGATCTCTACAAGGCATATTCAGAGAAGGGCGTTCCCGAGGACCTTCCACAGGAAATCCTTTCGATGCGTCTCCGCATGCAGGAAAACGCCCGCGTGCCCCGTCATGCCGAATACGAATACAAGCTTGGGAAGGGCGGCCTTGTGGACGTGGAGTTCCTCGTGCAGTATCTCCAGCTACGCGGCGCCTCCGAAGCGGAGTCTCTCTTTCCCCTAACCACCGACCAGGCCATCCGCGAGTTCGAATATCGGGGGGTACTGTCCGCAGAGACAGCCGAATTTCTAAAGCAACACCACTCCCGCCTCCGGCTCCTTCAGCGAACGAATCGCCTCCTCTGGGAAACCACCCGCGACCACGTGCCCGCGGACCCGGAAAAGAAGGAGGCGCTCCAACGCGCCATGAGCGAGCAATGCAGCCTGACAGACACCCCCGCCGGCCTCTCCCTCGAAGCGGACATGGAGAGAATGCGCGCGCTGCTGCTGGAATTCCTGGAGCGTTAGTGCGAAAAGGAAGACTTGCCACTGCAACGCGGAGTGCAAAGAGTTCTGTTCAGGCATTTGAAAGTGACCCTGGTGTCTTTCCTCCGTGATCTCTGTGCTTCCGTGGTGAATTCATGATACACGACGGGTTCTTCGGCCAGTACGCACACCAAATTGCCGACTGTGTCTACGTTTATTAATAAACCACAAGAGGCACAGAGGACACAGAGGCCTCTTTTGCACATGAGCCGGACCTCTTGTCTCTTTCCTCCGTTCACTCTGGCGCTCGATGGTCAATTCAAATAACGGGCTGGAACGGCAACCCAACAGAAAGATATATCCACCGATTGCACCGATTCACGCCGAAAAGGCGTTCTCGGTTCCGCCACGTCATTGCAAACCGAGAAGCATCGGCGGAATCTGCGTTATCGGCGGATTAAGGGAGGAGGACCGAGCATGCATGGCTATATGCTGCACGGCTCCGCTACTCTCTTGTGTCTTTCCTCCGTGATCTCTGTGCCTCCGTGGTGAATTCGTTACGAGCGTGGGCAGTCAACCGAGTAGAGACCTCTATCCGGCGATTGCCCCCATTTCAATACTTAAATAATGAACCACAAGAGGCACAGAGGACACGGAGCCTTCGTTGGCACGTGAGCTATTACTCCTGTCATTCGCCAGATAGTCTGACCCGGGCGTGCTCAGAAGTCTGACCCACCTATGGTCAGAAGCCTGACCCGCCCATGGCCATAAGTTTGACCCGCTCCACGGGGGTGGTGTGGGGCATGG
>SLOM01000040.1 GCA_007132505.1 Candidatus Sumerlaeota bacterium | reverse complement strand
GTGGACCGCTGCCAAGTGGGTCACGGACACCATCCCACGAAGTCGGGGGGTACACCCGTTTTCTGCCGCAGCCGGAAGGTGGAGTTGACCGGAGGGCCCGTTCACACATAGTGAGTCAATTGAAGGAGGGCACCACCATGCCGAGCTTCGCAGACGAGCCAAAGCCTCCGCTGCGCGAGCGGCTTTCCCGGCCAAGCCTGCGGCGCAAGACGTTCGTGCTTGTGCTGGCGCTGGTGTTCGTGCCTTCGGCCATCACGCTCTTCTGGACCACTGCAGCGGCGGCGAAAGCCATCAGGGTGTGGGTTACGGAGGAATCCCGCACCCGGGTGGAGCAGCGTTCCGAGCAGATTGCCACAGCCCTTGAGCGGGAGCTGGAGGATCTGGCGCGGCCCCTTGACCGCGAGATCCTTGAACAGGTTCTGGACGCGCCCGGCCTGATCCCGCTGGTTCTCGACCGGGATTCCATCGCGCTTTACTCGCGGGACTGGGGATGGGTGCCGCGGCTGGAGGAGGACTCGCCCTTCCGGACACTCCCGCGGCTGGACCTGGAATCATTCCTCGAATCGCCGGATGGACCAGCAATCAACGACCCGGAGTACCCCCGCGCCTTCTATGTGACGAACCGGATCGAGCTGCCGTTTACCGAGGGCGGCCCGGAGGACCGTCTATACGCCGTGCGGAGGGTGGAGCTTGGCCCCGCCATGGATCCGCTGTACCACTCTGCCTGGATGATCATCGGTTTCGGTGCCGTACTGACCGTCGCCACGGCCCTGTTCGCCGTGTGGTTTTCCGGCAGACTGGTCAATCCGATCCGAGTGCTGCGGTATGGTTTTCAGCAGCTCGAGGGCGGGAACCTTGAGTACCGGCTTCACACCGGCCGGCGGGACGAGCTGGGAGAGCTGGAAACGTCCATGAACCGCATGGCCAAGGCGCTGCAGGACAGCTACGGGGAGCTGGCGGCAAAGGTGCGCGAGTTGGACGAACAGGCGCGCAAGATCCACCTAACGTACGAGGTGGCCAAGGCGATCAACCGCTCACTGAACCTTGAGCGCATCCTGGCGGACGTTATCCGCGAGACGGGACAGCTCATCCCCGCGGAACTGGCAGTGGTCGGCCTGAGCGGCGAGGACCCCTCCGAGATGGAGATCGCCTACGGCTGGCCCGAATCGCAGAATCACTTCCCGCCAGGCACGCACATCCGGATGGAGAATGCGCTGGCGGCGCGGACGCTCGATACCGGCTCACTGGCGCTCTTCAAGATCGAGCCCGGTTCCACCGGCAGCTTGGAGGAGCGCGCCTTGGACGGTTTCCCCGGCAGGCATCTGTGCACGGTGCCGCTGGTCACGACGAGCGGGCCGGTGGGCATGCTCTGGATCGCCAGCCGCGAACCCTTCCGCGAGCGCGAGGTGGAGCTGCTCGGGCTGCTCAGCCCCAGCCTCGCCACGGCGGTGGAGCACGGCCGGCTCTACGAGCGCCAAGCTCACTTCGCAGGCGAGCTGGAGCGCAAGGTGCAGGAACGGACGCAGGCGCTCCGCGAGGCGCAGGAGCAGCTCATCCGGTCGGAAAAGCTGGCCGCAACGGGCGAGCTGGCCGCGAACCTTGCCCATGAGATCAACAACCCGCTCTCCACCATCAAGAACTACCTGCGGCTGCTCGAGCGCGAACTGGGGGAAAGCGGGCACGAGGGGCTTCGCTTCATGGGTGCGGAAATTGACCGGATTGCACGGATCGTGGCGCAACTGCGCCAACTCCACCGCCCAGCCTCGCCCGAGTACGCACCCGTACTGCTGAACAAGGAGCTCGAGCACCTTGCGGAGCTGTTCCGTCAAACGTTCCGGCGCAGGCGGGTGGAGCTGGTGTTGGAGCCGGATCCCAGCGCCGGGGTGGTCTCGCTCTGCGAGGACTATGTGCGGCAGATTCTGGTCAACCTGCTGCGCAACGCGCTCGACGCCACACCGGCAGGCGGGACGGTGTGGCTGCGCACGAAGCACGGAGAGCCCACGCCGCAGGAGCTGACCATCATGGTGAAGGACACCGGCCCAGGTGTCCCATCGGAGATCGCAGGGCGTATCTTCAATCCATTCTTCACGACGAAGAAGGGCGGCAAGGGCTCTGGCCTGGGGCTTTCCGTCAGCTACGAGCTGGCGCGGCAGATGGGCGGCCGGCTCGATTTCCGCTCGCCGGAGGAGGGCGGAGCGGAGTTTCTGCTGATCCTTCCCTTGTCGCCGTCCACCCGGAGCGATGACCGTCCTCCCTCGGAGGGACACGATCCCGTGCGGCGCGCGGGGGACAGGATCATCATCGGCTGACGAGAGGCGACCGGAGTGGAAGCAGGCACGGGCCCATCGGGAAACCGGGAGTTGGAGGATCAGGACGTTCCGGATGAATCTGAATCCGGGGGAAGAGACTCGCGCAGACGGAGAGGCTCGCTCCGTCGGGGTGGGTTCCTGCGTTATATACCGGGTGGCGAGCAGGGTTTCCTGCTCGTGCTGTCGGTGGTCGTCGGGCTGCTGGTTGGGAGCATCGGAGCGCTTTTCCGCTGGTTGATTTCGGTCAGCCACCACTTCTTTTTCGAGGCGCACCGCCGGCCGGGGACGCAACTGATCCCGTTCCTGGGCGACACCGCCTCCCAGATGGTGGTGCAGGCGACGCTGCCGGCCATCGGCGGGCTGATCGTCGGCCTGGTGATATACAGGATGCTGTCGCTGACGGGCGGGCACGGCGTGCCAAGTGTCATGCGGGCCGTGGCGACGGGGAACGTGAACCTCTCGCCCTACATGGCGGTGAAGTCCTCCAGCTCCATCGTGACCATCACGAGCGGCGGCTCGGCCGGGACGGAGGGGCCGAGCGTGGAGATCGGCGGCGTGGTGGGCTCACTGGTGGGGCGGTGGGGCCAGCTCAGCCGGGAGAGGGTGGGGACGCTGATCGGCTGCGGCGCCGCCTCCGGCATTGCGGCGATCTTCAACACACCCATCGGGGGTGTCTTCCTGGCGTTGGAGCTTCTCATGCGGGACTTCGCGGCGCGGACATTCGGGCCGGTGGTCATCGCAGCGGTCGTCGCCTCGGTCACGAGCCAGGCGTTGCTCCCGGAGGACCCGGTCATCCCGCCGGCCAGCGAGGCCGTGATGCAGACGGTGCAAGCCACGGGCTACCAGGTGATCATGTTCGGGCTGATGGGCCTTGTCTGCGGGGTGGGTGGCGCGCTGCTGGTCTTTTTCCTGTACCGGATGCACGACCTGTTTCACAGCATGAGGGTGCCACTGTGGATGAAGCCGGCCATCGGCGGGCTGGGAGTGGGTATTGTTGGACTGGCCTTTCCCAACGTGATCGGCGAGGGCTACGAGTTCGTCCGCACGATCCTGCGTGATTTTCCCGATCCGGAGCGCTTCACCGTCACCCCGGCAACGGCGCTGCTGTTCATGTTCATCGCCTTCGTCAAGATTCTGGTAACGAGCCTGACGCTTGGTTCGGGCGGCACGGGCGGGTCGTTTGCCCCCGCGATGGTCACGGGTGCCTCCATCGGTGCGGGCTTCGGCGTGCTGAGCAACATGGCCTTCCCGGAAGCAGCGCCTGCGGTGCCGGTGTTCGCCCTGGTGGGAATGGCGGGGACGGTGTGCAGCTCGCTCAACGTGCCGATCGCGGGCATCCTGATCGTGTACGAAATCGCCGGCGCGGACTACCGGCTGGTGCTGCCACTGATGAGCACGGTGGCGGTGAGCGCACTGGTCGCGGCAGGCCTGCGCCAAGGCTCTGTCTATACGCTCTCGCTGCTGCGCGACGGCTTCGACGTGGAGAAGGCGCTCCGGCGCCGGGACGATCCACTGGTGCAGATCCCGGTCCGCAAGATCATGCGCCGCAAGTTCACCACGCTGCGGCCCGAGGAAAACCTCCGCTCCATCCTCCATGCCTTCTCGGACAGCCAGGACGACGCCTTCATCGTGGCCGACGAAAAGGGGAACCTGCAGGGCCTGATCTCGGCGCGTGACCTGCGCGGGGTCCTCAACGTCGAGATGGCGGACGCGATCATCGCGGCGGACGCGGCGGACAGTCACCCGCTGACGATCACCCCGGACCGGTCGGGGCGCGAGGCCCTAGAGTTGCTGGGCCAGACCGACGCGGACGCGCTGCCGGTGGTGGCTCGGCAGGGAAGCCGGAAGGTGGTGGGGCTGGTCACACGCGTGGACCTGCTGGCAGCGTACGGCGAGGCTTCAGGTCAGGGCGCGCCAGGGCAGATCTAGACACCCGGCGGGCCTCTGGAGAACCGAGCGCCCCGATCCCTTCTCCCCCGCCGGGGCTCCGGGTGCCGGAGCGGCGTTGGCGAGGATCAGGCAGGGCTTTGGAGCGTGGCTTGCCGCCGCGATGCTGAGGTCCACCGGCGTGTGCCTTCGGGAATCACCACGAGCTGGACCGGGGCAGTTGGGAAAGCCGGCAGGGCAGAACAGTCCACAGATTCCGCATTTTTTTCATCGAACGTGCCGGACTTTCCGCTCGACAGAGGGGCCGGGGGAATCAAAATCCGGACTCAACTCTCCGGAGTTGCCCACAAACGGTGCGCCACGCCCGGAGAGCCGGAACCCAACCGCCCGAAAGGCGCCACATCCGATGCTCTCTCAGGGTGTTCTTGTTCTAAATCGCAATTGGATGGCCGTACACGTCTGCAGTGTGCGCCGCGCGTTGTCCCTGGTCGTTCAGGACTACGCGCGCATCATCGCCGACGATTACCAGATTTACGATTTCAACTCCTGGCGCGAGCTCTCCAAGAGGATCGAGCACGAGGGAAACGATTTCATCCGGACGCCGAGCTTCCGGCTGCTCGTGCCGGAGGTCATCCTTCTCACCGTCTTCGGCAGGATGCCTCCGAGGACGGTGAAGTTCAACCGCCGCAACATCTACGTGCGCGACCACCACACCTGCCAGTACTGTGGCACGAAGCCTCCGAGGGAAGAGCTGACGATTGACCACATCGTCCCCCGGAGCAGGGGGGGGCGGTCCACGTGGAAGAACGTAGTGCTGGCCTGCCAGTCCTGCAACTCCCGAAAGGGCAACCAGACACTGGAGAAGTCGGGGCTGACGCTTGTGCGCCCACCGAAGAAGCCCCACTGGATGGCAACGCTGCGTAACACGCTACGGGGGCCGGACCGGCCGCTGTGGCAGAAGTTCGTGGACGCGGCGTACTGGAACGTAACACTGGAGGATTGAGGGGAATCCGGGCGAAGTGGCCGGCCCGGACGGGCGCATCGCGCTTGACACCGGAGCGCCACGGTCAGCACGCTTCATCTTCGTTGCGGCGGTGCCTGCGGAGGGCTGGTACCGCGCTGTTTTCCTCAAGAGTGGTCAGGTAGCTCAGTTGGTAGAGCAGCGGACTGAAAATCCGCGTGTCGGCGGTTCGATTCCGCCCCTGACCACCACCCATTTTCCCCTTTCCGTCAAACCCCTCCCCATTACATGCTTGCCCCATTCTTGGCCTTCACGGGCGAGTGAGACGACCATGCTGCGCGCAACCCTGCTACTGACCCTTCTGGCCGTTGTCCTGTCCGGCTGCTCGAACCGGCGGTACTACTACCTTGCCACCGAGGATTTTCCTCCCACGCCGGCGGACCAAGAGGTACGCCTCTATGTGAACCCGCTCGTGCGCCCCCACACCGAGGTGGCCTACGTGCACAGCTTCATGGACACGGAGACGGACTCGGAAACACGCCGGCGCCAGCTCCAGCAGATGAGCGAGACCGCACGCTCGCTCGGCGCTGATGCGATCATGGATATCCGCCAGATGACCGGCGAGGTGAGGGGCATGGTAATTGATGAGGCGGTGCCCTTCCGCGCCTACCGGCAGGGCAGCTACCCACTGTACTTCCTGCGCGGGACCGCCGTACGGTTCGTGGAGGAGGAGGACGAGGAGCTGGAACCGATCGAGGACCCACGCCCGGGGCTCACCACCCCCACGGACGAGGAGGTGGAGCTGATAGATCCGGAAGACATCCCGGAAGCGCCGGAGGCCGCCCCCGAGGAGGAGTTCCCCACGGCTCCGCAACCGGGCATCGGGCCCGGAGTCCTCTGAGACGGACCTTCGCAAGCGTATGAATCCAGTCCCACAGCCAAGGCAGGCCATCGGGGAAGAGGACTTCCCCCCGGGCGATTCCTCCCCGGGCGGCAGGCCGGAGAACGGCGGCCACCCGCCGGCTGCCGGATTGTCCGTGGCCAGCCTGGAAGCCGCGACGATGCAGGACTTGCTTGGACTGGAGGCGACCGAGCGCCTGCTGATCCGCGTGCTGAAGGACATGCGGGCGCGTTACCGCAATGCGGAGGACGTGCAGCTCCGCCACCTGCTGCTTCCCCTCGGGCCGCGGTGTGCCGCGCTGGGCAGCGCCCTGCTGGCCCTGCCCTTCATCTGGCCGGCGACGCTGGGGCCGCTCAGCTTCGTCGTCTTCGTCCTGATCTCGCTGATGTCCTGGCAGTTGCTGCAGGGGCGCGAGGAGGTGGTGCTGCCGGAGCGCTTCCTGCGCATTTCCATCCCGATCAAGGTGTTCCGGCTGCTGACTCGATTCCTGGTGATTCTGATCCGCTGGAAGCGGACGGTCTGCCGGCCGCGGCTCCGCCGGCTCGTGGCGGGCAGGACCGGGCGCCGGCTTTGTGCGGCTGCCATGACGGTGGGAGGGGCGCTCATCGCGGTGCCGCTGCCGCTCGTGCCGTTCATGAATACCTTCCCCGCTCTGGGGGTGGTTCTTGTCGGCGTGGGGTGGGTCGAGCAGGACGGCCTGCTGACCATCCTGGGGCTGATCTGCCTGCTGATCGGGGCCGTGCTGATCTTTTCCGTTATTGCGGCGCTGGTGTTCTTCGGGATGGAGGCGTTCTTCTGGATTTCCGAGGAGCTGGAGGAACTGGACACCTTCGCGAACGGAGTTGGTAACGGGAACGGTGTGGCGGAGGGCGAATAAGCCCGTGCGCTACGGCGTGTCTGCTGTTTCGTTCATGGGGCGGGCGTTCATCACCTGCTCGAAGATGGCGGGGTCCACTTCCTCCCGGGGCCGGCCGGCGGCGATCCACTTGTCAATTTCCTCGAAGAGCACAT
This sequence comes from Candidatus Sumerlaeota bacterium, assembly GCA_007132505.1. Classification (GTDB taxonomy): domain Bacteria; phylum Sumerlaeota; class Sumerlaeia; order SLMS01; family SLMS01; genus SLMS01. The sequence goes on along the minus strand of SLOM01000040.1, from coordinate 14,777 downwards.
CCACCATCTCGTCCTCGCGGCAGGAGCGGACGACCTTGCCAAGGCGGTAGATGGCACCCTTCCCCCGGCCTCCGGCGATGCCGAAGTCGGCGATCTGGCCCTCCCCCGGCCCGTTAACCGCGCAGCCCATCACGGACACGGAGATGTTCTCCCGGCGGTACCGGAGGAGCCGCTCCTCCACTTCCTGCGCGGCCTTCTCCAGGGCGATCTCCACGCGGCCGCAGCTCGGGCAGGAAATCAGGTTGGGGCCGGATTCGCGCAGGCCGAGGTTCGCCAGCATGCGCTCCCCGACGTACACCTCCTCGCGCGAATCCCCGGTCAGCGAGACACGGATGGTGTCGCAGAGCCCCTCCAGCAGCAGGGCACCAATGGCCATGGAACTCTTGATGGTGCCGGCGCGTACGGTGCCCGCCTCGGTGAGGCCGACATGGAAGGGCACGTCCGAGCGGTCCGCCATGAGACCGTAGGCCTGGACGGTGGTCTCCACGTCGGAGGCCTTGAGGGAGAGCTTGATTTCTCCATAGCCAAGGTCTTCGATGAGGCGGATTTCGTCGAGGGCGCTCTGAACCATGGCCTCGGCGGTGGGCATCTGACCAGCGAGGACTTTTCGGCGCAGATCCATGCGAAGGCTGCCGTTGTTGACGCCGATCCGGATGGGGATGCGGCGCTCGCGGCAGCGGTCCACGATTTCGGGAAGCTTGTCCTTGCGGGCCAAGTTGCCGGGGTTGAGGCGGATGCCGTCCACCCCTGCGTCCAGCACGCGCACGGCGAGGCGGTAATCGAAATGGATATCCGCGATGATGGGGACGGGTGCCTCGGCCATGATCGGGTCGAAAGCTTCGGCGGCCTTCATGTCGGGGCAGGCGAGACGCACGATGTCGGCACCGGCCTCCGCGAGTTCGTGAAGCTGGGCCAGAGTCGCGTCCACGTTGCGCGTGTCCGTCTTCGTCATCGTCTGGACGCTGATGGGTGCGCCCCCGCCGATGGGGACGTCGCGGACGGTGACCTGCCGTGTCTGGCGGCGGGGTATTTTCATTGGAGCGTGGAATCCTCGCGGGCGGGGTCGGGGTGTTTTGCCGTCGGGAGGTTGGTCCGAAGGGTCCGGGCTGTCAATCGCCCCGGCGCGCCCTCCCCAGCAACGGCCCGGCGGACATGCCGGGGTTGCCATGGCAGGGAGAGTGGGAAGAATAATCCGTGCCGGACGGTCCGGCCATTGCTCTTGGCTGGTCAGGGGCCGGCGAGAGGCCATCCCCCACACCCCACCGGCAGGATGCGACCCGTGTTCCCGATCTCCGATTCCCGGCTGCTTCCGATCTCCGAGAAGGTCGTGGCCGGCGAGCGGCTCTCCTTCAACGAGGGCCTGCTGCTCTACGACAGCCACGACCTGCCGGCACTTGGCGCCATGGCGAACCACGTGCGTGAGCGGCTCCACGGCAGCAAGACCTACTACAACATCAACCTGCACATAAACCCGACGAACTCCTGCTTCGCCTCCTGCCGGTTCTGCGCCTTCGGCCGGAAGGCATTCGACGAGAACAGTTACATCCTTTCGCCCGCGGACATCGTGGAGCGCGCACACCGGCAGATGCCGCCCGGATGCACGGAGATTCACCTGGTCGGCGGTCTCGACCCGAGACTCAAGATTGACTACTATTGCGAGTATATACGGGCACTCAAGGAGGCCTTCCCGGAGGTCCACATCAAGACGCTCACGCCGGTGGAGGTTGCCTACATTGCCCGCACCTCCAAGCTGACCATCGGCGCGGTGATAGACAGATTGATCGAGGCGGGCATGGGCTCCATGCCGGGAGGCGGTGCGGAGATATTTGATCCGGAAATCCGCGAGCAGATTTGCGAGCACAAGTGCGGCGCCGAGGAATGGTTTGCCACGCACCGGGAGATTCACCTGCGGGGGTACAAGTCCAACTGCACGATGCTCCAGGGGCACCTCGAGGTACCGCGCCACCGTATAGACCACATGGTGCGGCTCCGCGACCACCAGGATGAATATGGGGGCTTCCAGTGCTTCATCCCGCTCAGTTTTCATCCCGCGAACACGGAGTTCTCCCACCTTCCCGGCCCGAGCGGCTTCCTTGAGCTTCAGACCATGGCCGTCTCACGCCTGATGCTGGACAATATTCCCCACATCAAGGCGTATTGGATCATGCTCGGAATCAAGCAGGCGCAACTGGCACAGTGGTTCGGCGCAAACGATATGGACGGCACCGTGGTGCACGAGGAAATCTACCACGATGCGGGCGCCGCGACGCCGGAGGGCATGACGGTTGAAGAGCTGTGCCGGGTTATCCGCGACTGCGGACGGGAGCCGGTCCTCCGCAATACAGTATACGAAGAGCTGGAACCCGCAGGGAAGGATTGACCGGCCCGTAGCTCTGAAACCGGCTGAGGGCCGACTCAGTCCCTCCCGAACCTCTTTCGATTCGGGTCAACCCAGGCTGCGTCCACAATCGCCAGAAAGTGGATGAGCAGACCGGCGGGAAAGAAGAGCAAATACAAGAAGACAGTCATGAAAAGGAACAGCAGCCCCATGAGCGTCTGCCCCTTGAGTATCTGCCCAGAACCGGGCAGCACAAGACTCAGGAGCGGGGGGACCGTGGGGTACGCCTGATGGAAGGTCATGAGGGGATGGCCGCAGTGGGGGCAGGTGCGGGCAGCCTCGGAGACGGTGCCTTTGCATTCGGGGCAGTTGGAAAGTGCCATTTCTGCGGGTACCCAAACTTCGTGATAGGTGTGGCCTGCTATTCACCACTGAGGATGCGTGACAGGGCGTCAGTGCGGCGCTTCTTTTCCTCCTTGCGGGTGGAATCATCACCGTCCGGCTCGTTCTCCTCTTCGAACAGGAACAGCCCGTCGCCGAAGTCCACCTGGCGTCTATACATGTCGAAATACCGGCCGCGGCGCAGCAAGAGTTCCTTGTGCGTGCCGCTTTCCACCACCTCGCCGTCCTCCATGACCAGGATATTGTCCGCATGGCGGATGGTGGAGAGGCGATGGGCGATGACAAAAGTGGTCCGGCCCGTCATGAGTGCGGCGAGGGCGTTCTGGATGGCGGCCTCGGATTCCGTGTCGAGGGCGCTCGTGGCTTCGTCGAGAATAAGCAGCCTTGGATCGGCGAGTAGCGCGCGGGCGATGGCAAGGCGCTGGCGCTGGCCGCCGGAAAGCCGTACACCGCGCTCGCCGATGACGGTGTCGAGCCCGTCCGGGAACTTTTCGGTGAATTCGAGACAATGCGCCATGCGCGCGGCTTTCACCACCTGGTCCTCGGTGGCGTCCGGCCGGCCGTACAGGACATTCTCGCGAATGGTTCCCGCAAAGAGGAAGGTCTCCTGGAGGACGCACCCGAGCTGCGAGCGGTATGCCCCAAGATCCACGCGGGAGATATCCGTCCCGTCCACCAGCACCCTCCCGCGTGTGGCAGCGTGGAAGCTGGCAATCAGGCCGATGAGCGTGGATTTTCCACTGCCCGAGGGACCGACGAGTGCCGTGACGCTGCCCGGCCCGGCCGCGAAGGAAACGTTTCGCAGGACCGGTTTGCCCGGCTCATATTCGAATTCCACGTCCTCAAAGACCACCTCGCCGCGAATTCGGCCGATTGGCTGGCGTGGTTCGCCGTCCACGTCCTCGGGCTCGACGGAAAGCACTTCCCGCATGCGCTCGAGCCCGGCGAAGGCCTCGCTTAGTTGCGTGCCGATCATGACAACGGAGCTGAGCGGTGCGATGAGGAACCCGAGATACAGGACGTAGCTGATGAAGTCGCCCGTGGTCATGGTGCCGACGATCATCTGGCGCCCGCCAAAGTAGAGGATCGTTGCCGCGAGGAGGCCCAGCAGGATACTCGACATCAGCGCAATGAGGCTGATCGCGTTAATCGTGCGGAAGATGATATACATGAGCTTGTGGACGCCGCCGGTGAAGACCTGGCGCTCGACGTCCTCGCGGTTGTAGGACTTGACGACACGGATGCCGCCGACGCTTTCGGTGAGCCGTCCGGTCACGTCCGCGAGTTGCTCCTGCCGCTGGCGGAATACGGGCCCGAGAAACCAGAATGTCCCAACAACAAGCACGATAAATGCAAAGATGAAGATCGCGATGACCAGCGTAAGCTGCCAGTTCAGATAGAGCAGAATGGCGAAGGTAAGCGTGGCAGCTATCACCCCGCCGAGGAACTCCACCATGCCGGTGCCGATGAGGTTGCGGACGCCCTCCACGTCGTTGAGGACGCGGCTGACGATCTCACCGCTCTTGGTCCGGTCGAAGTAGCGGACAGGCAGGCGCGAGACATGGCGGTGGAGCTTGATCCGCAGGTCCGCGATCAGCCGCTGTCCGGCCTTGCTGATCGTCTGGGTGAGGGCGAAATTCGCCACGCCCTGCACCAGCGCGGCCGCCAGCACCACCCCGATGATGGTGTACAGCAGCCCCATGTCGCGGTTGGGTATGGCGTCGTCTATGAGGAACTTGGGGGTGGCGGGCAGCACGAGTCCCGCAACACGGCCGACGACGAGCAGCCCGAGCCCCAGGGCCCAGAGGCCCGCATGCGGGCGTATGATCTCCACGGCATCCGGCCATGCACGGCGAACGGTTGCCATGCGCTCCTTGAAGCTCTTGCGCTTTTGGTTCGAGGTGTGTGCTTGAGTCATGCGGTGGGGGAACTCCGGTGGCCGGCTCCGGCCGGATTGCTAATGGTGGCAAACTCCACGCCAGCGGACGGCCCGGGTCAATGGCCGTAGAAGGGGCGATATTCATGGGAGCGCCTGGTCCTGCGGGTGGCGCGTGGCGCCGGGAAATAGCGCATCGGATAAGGCATGGCCGGCTTCGGAGAAAACACACGATGTTGCACCTGAAGGCAGGAGGGCGCCACATATTGTGGCCAGTGGCACTGAATAAGGCATGCCCCTGCGCTCGATAAGACAGTTTCGGCGGTGATCCACCAGGGTCCGAGCCTTCAGAACACGGCGAAGCCGTCCGGGAGGGGCTCTTCAGGCATCTCGGCGTCCGGGTCGTCGAAGGGAACGAGGAGGATCTCGATGGGGAGGTTGCTGGCTCCTGCGGGGATGAATTCGAGCCGCAGCATGTTCTCCCCGGCCAGCAGGGGCAGCTTGGCAATGATGGCGGCGTCGCTGCTGCTTGCCACGGCGAGGGCGGGCGTGGGGGCGAGTTGGCCGGCTGGTTCCCCCGTGTCCGCCGGGTAGGTGGTGCGGAAGTAGCCGCCGTAGGTTCCTCCGCGTGGATTGACGAGGAGGGCGAGGCGGCGGCCGTCGTCGTGCGTGACCAGCGCTTCCATCTCGTAGGTGACACCGAAATTGCCGGGCAGAGTGGTTTCGACGCCGCGCTGCTCGTCTAGGCCGGGGATGGGCGGGTCGTTGGCGAAGAAGGCGCCATCAGCAATGCGGAGGCGCTTCGTCCCGTCGCCAGTGCGGATGGTGTAGGGTGAGGCGTTGCGCTTGCCCCAATGGGTGAAGGTTCCCTGGCGGAACTGATCATCGTTGGGGAGCGCTTCGGCGCCGTGCAGTTCGGCGAGGGTCTCCGTTCCGGCGGGCAGCGCGAGCGAGGTGATGCGCACGGGCTGGTCCGTTACCAGGTCGTATTTCGCGCTGATCAGCTGGCCGCGGGACATGGTTGTGGCGTCCAGCACGGGATCAAGGACGGCGGCCTCGCCCGGCGGGAGGGTAATGGTGGGGGGAAGCGGCCCGTCCGTATAGAAAAGCTCCCCCGCCTCGCGGCCAACCGCCAGATAGTTGAGCGAGGGGCCCGGGAGGGACTTGCGGGTGAACTCCACCGTCGCGGTCTCCTCCCCGAGGTTCTCCACCGTGGCGGTGAGGCGGGCGGAGGTGGCGGGGGAGATGTCATTCACGTGATACAGATAGACGCGAACCGGCCCGGGGTCGAATGTGCCGCTATACAGGACACCGAAGCCTTTGAAGTACTCCGGGCAGTCGCTGTACAGCAGCCCTCCGGGCACGAGGTCGAGCTGGTTCGTGGCCGGGTTCAGGATGGCCCCGAAGGGTGGCGCATAGCCTCCGAGCGAAATGACCGCCCCGGGCGGATTGGCCAGTATCTCCTGCTGGAGGCCCTCCGGCGGCTGAACCTGGGCGGAAGCCGTGCCGCAAAGGATGACCGGTCCGGCGGCGGCCGCGGCCAGCGCGTGAACAAGTCCGTATGGATGCCTCATCGTGTGGACCTCCCTGTGTTGACTGCCGGTGGCCGGCCATCGTGTGCGGGGATTCCGGCGGAGGGCGTCCCGGGGAGGCAAGGGAAGCCTGCCGGGATGCCGCCCCGGACCACAAAAAAACCGGGAGGACGAGGCCTCCCGGTTGTCTATACGAGGGTGTCACGGCGTTGCGGGCGGCGGTCAGACGTCGTCCAGCGCCTCGATGCCCGGGAGCTTCTTGCCCTCGAGGAACTCGAGGCTCGCTCCCCCGCCGGTGGAGATGTGGGACATCTTGTCCTTGAGGTTGAACTTGAGGATGGCCGCGGCGCTGTCCCCGCCGCCGATGATCGTGATGGCCTGGCTTTCGGCGAGCGCCTCCGCCACGCCCAGGGTGCCCTTGGCGAAGTCCTCGATTTCGAAGACCCCAACCGGGCCGTTCCACACGACTGTCTGTGCCTTGAGGATTTCCTCCCGCACGGTGGCGAGCGTCTCCGGGCCGATGTCCACGCCGAGCCAGCCGGCGGGGATGCCGTTCACGGGGACGGTCTTCGTGTTGGCGCCGGCCTCGAACTTGTCCGCCACCACCACGTCGGTGGGGAGGATCACGCGCTTGCCGCTCTTTTCCATGTCGGCCAGCAGGCTCTTCGCCGTCTCGAACGATTCCTCGTCGAAGAGCGAGGCGCCGATTTCGTGCCCCTGCGCCTTGTAGAAGGTGAAAATCATGCCGCCGCCCAGGATGAGCGTGTCCACCTTCTCCAGCAGTGCCTTGATGACGCCGATTTTCGAGCCGACCTTGGCCCCGCCAAGGATCGCCACGAGCGGGCGCTTGGGGTTCTCGAGCGCGCCCTGCAGGTACTCCAGCTCCTTCGCGATGAGGAAGCCGCAGGCCGCCGGCGAGAGCAGCTTGGCCACCGCGCAGGTCGAGACATGGTCGCGGTGCGACGTGCCGAAGGCGTCGTTCACGTACACTTCCGCCAGCGAGGCGAGCTTCTTCGCGAACTCCTCACGCTCGGGGGAGAACTGCTTCGTCTCCTTGTTCTTCTTCTCGTCCTCCTCCTTGTGGAAGCGGACGTTTTCGAGCAGGAGCGCCTCGCCGTCCTGGAGCTTCGCCACCATGGCCTCCACCTCGGGGCCGACGCAGTCCGGCGCGAGCGGCACCTCCCTGCCGAGCAGCTCGCCAAGGCGCTTCGCCACCGGCGCCAGGCTCATCTTCGGGTTGGGCTGGCCCTTGGGCCGCCCAAGGTGTGACGTCAGGATGACCCGCGCGCCCTGCTCCAGCAGCAGCTTGATCGTGGGAAGGCTTTCCACGATGCGCGTGTCGTCGGTAATCTCCAGGTTGTCGTTCAGCGGAACATTGAAATCGCAGCGCACCAGCACGCGCTTGCCCTTCGCGTCGAGGTTCTTCACCGATAGCTTGGCCACTCGTTGGACTCCCATGAAATGGTCTCGGCCGCAGACCGGCCGGATGGATGACCTCACTTCCTAAGTTTGCCCCCGCACCCCCCGTGGGGTCAACAGGAGGGGCCCGCGGCGTGCGCGGGTTGTGGCATTCCGGCGCTCCACGGCAAGGACAGTGGCAGGGAGCGCAACCACTCCCCGCAACCGAAGGCTGCCCAGGCCGCAGGCGGAGAATTGGAAGGCCTCCAGCCCCACATGCTCCAAACTGATTGACGCTCGCCACCTCCCGTAACACGTTTTCCCCAAGACTTTATTTGCTCTGCGGGTCTCCCCCTCCGATTCGCCGGGCGAGGGCGGGGGGTGTGTAATGCGTTTGGCGACGGCGGTCTTGGCGTCATTTCTCACCCTTCTGCTTGCGGGGGTGGTGCTGGCCGGCGGGGCGGTGGAGGCTGGGGAGACTTCCGGCCCAGGCGCGGCGGATGCGGAGAAGGAGGGAACGCCAGCCTCCGTGGAAGTAGCGGCGTTGTTCGAGGCCATCCGGCGGCTGACGTTCCCGGTGAACCGGGAACTCGCCCGCCTCGACCCGCCATCGGCAGGGCACAACAACGCACCGGTTATTGCCATAGGCTCTTTCTTCGCCCCGGTGGACAGCCTGACCATTCCCTCGCAGGCGGTTCATTGGGACGACCCTCGCGTTTACGCCGCATTGCGGGAAGCGTCAGTCGAGGCGCTGGCCATGGACGGCGACGGGGAAAAAACCGAGCTGGACAGCTTGATCTTTAAGGCGCAGGAGAGGGAGGTCCACCACGGCGGTCCAGGCCACACAGAGGGGAGACGAGCATCATGTCTAGATTGCTAGACATAACAAACCACGGAGCCTCGGAGTCACGGAGGCGGTCTCCTGCGGGGGCAGCGGTGTGGACACCGCATCGCGTGAATCTCCTCCTGCCTGACCAGCTTGCAGGACTCGCAAAGGAGCACTTCGGTGCCTCCGTGATGAAATCCATAATAGAGAAACCAAGGACACCAGGACCTCACAGAAGCAGGCCGGCCATTGCCAGGAAGAAGGCCATGAATACGTATAGGCACAACTCTCCCGCAACACACATCGTTCGCCTTTGCGCCTCGGCGTGGAGGGCGTGCCGGGATGCGTTCTCCCTGGCCGTGGCAGTGATGGTGTGTCTTGGCGCCAATCTCTCCGCGGCTGGTGAGCCTGTGGAGCGCGTCCAGCACGCAATCGCCTGGGATGCGGCGCGCGGGCAGCCGGTGCTCTTCGGTGGCCAGGACCGTACAAGGGGCTTTGCTGACACGTTGATCCGTACCCTGCCCGCTGGCATCGCCTTCGATTTCAGCGAATCGGAGCAGGGCTGGGTTTTCGGCAACCCGCCGGGGTTTTCAAAGGTGGAAGGCTCGTATAAGCCCGGGATGCGGTCCCTCTCCCTAATTCCTTCGGACAACAGGAACTCCTTCGGGTTCTGGGGGTCGCCCCCTATCGGAGTCAACGAGCCGATGGAGCCGGGCGGGCCCTCCGTGAGAGGCGGGACGGGGGACGGGCAGCTCTACCTTGCCGAGTTCCTCGCCGCTTCGGACGGGCGCCCTGCGCGTGTACCGGACATGCGCACGCGGACCTCCTCCGCGGATTTCCACAGGAGCGACGTGATCGCGTTTATCTCCGTCGGCCGGGGCGATGTCTCGCCTGCCGAGCCGCCGCGCTTGTACAGACACTTCTTCCTCCTGCCACAGAATGCGGACGGGCTCGGTCTTCACTGGGACATGCTGAACACCAGCGGCATGACTGACGCGGGCGTGGAACTGGAGTTGCTCCATGCCTCGGCGGTGCCCACGGAGGAGAGCCTGTACGGATCGCCGGAACCCGTCATGCGCCTGTCCTTCCGGGACGGCGAGGCGTTTGGCTTCACCCCGCGCACCGGCGCGCCCATCCCGCCGCCCGCAGAGTTCAGGCCGGATGCGCGCGGGCTCCTCATCCGCGGCACCACGCCATCCGGGAAGGCGGAACCGGCCTCGGGGAACCCGTGGCTGAGCTCCATGATTTTCGGGTTCTGGGGCCGCGAGACCAGCGTTCCCGTGAGGGGCGGGACTCTCTATCGCTTCGAGTGGACTGTGGAGACCGATGGCGCCGCGACCCTCCAAAGCCGCGTGCACGTTCCGACCTTCCGCCTGCGGGTCAACGACTCATCGCACCAGACGTCGTACTACATTAATATAGACTCCCGCGACGAGACGAGCCGTATCCCAAGGGATGGCCGGCCGGAAACCTACGTCGGATATTTCAAGACTCCCCCGGAGATAGACGGCGGCACGTGGATCCTCTCCTTTGATTACCTGTACGCCGCCGAGTCAGACGACAATCCTTCCATAGCGATCATTCTGAAAGAATTCCGGATGGACAAGCTGAGGCCGTAGCAGGGAGACCTGATCCCCCGGCCCTTGGGGTCAGAGCAACAGGCGGTAGATGTCCCGCACCCTCTCGGCAGCCAGCCGCCAATCGAACTGCTTGGCTCGTTCCGCGCCGAGCCGGACAAGTTCCTCGCGCCGTTCGGTATTGAAAAGGACGGCGGCGATGGCGGAGGCGATGTCCTGCGGATCGTCGGGGTTTACGAACTCGGCCGCATCCGCGCATATTTCCGGCAGCGCACCGGACTCGCCCGCGATAACGGGCACATTGGCGGCCATGGCTTCGAGCGCCGGGAAGCCGAAGCCTTCGTACTTGGTGGGAAACAGGAAGGCGCTGGCGCGCTGGAGGAGGCATTTTTGCTCCTGCCGGCTGACCTGGTCGAGCACGCGGACGCGTTTGCTCTTCTTGCGGGTGCGGATGAGCCGGCGCACATCCCGGAAGAAGCGGTCCTGCTTGAGGATCAGGACGAGTTCCGTCTCGTCGCCGGGGTACTCGTCCATGAAATTGAAGAATCCCTGGACGGCGTTCTTGAGGTTCTTGTTCGGGCGCGTCGAGCCGTAGTAGAGGAGATACGGGCGGTCGAGGTTGAAGCGCTCGAGCACCTCGCCGGTCTCCTCACCGGGTGGCTCGAAATGCCCCGGATCGAGGCCGGACGTGACGACGACGAGCTTGGGGGTGAGCTCCGGGTAGAAATCCGCGAGCCGGGCGCGCGTGTGGTAACTCACGTTCACGACCCACCTGGCCTTCTTGAGGGTGGCTGGATAGACGAAGCGGTAGAAGTAGTTGTAGGCCCATTGGAGGGGAAATGTCCGCCTGCCGGAGAAGTCCGGGTCTAGCAGCGGCTGCAGGTCGTGCATCGTCACCATGAGCGGCGTTTTCATCCTGAGCGGCGCGACGGGAAACGTGCTGTGCAGGAGGTCCACCTTGAGCGAATCCACGTAGCTGCCAAGGCGGAAGAGTGTGGAGAAGCTGACGGGTGCGGCGGAGTAACTGAGGATGCGGAAGTTGTCCCCCACGTTCAATCCCTGCCGGAATCCCGAGCGTACAAGGACGTAGTAGGTGTTTTCGGTGTCGAGGACAGCAAGATTCTCGACGAGATTGCGCGAGTAGGTGCCGATGCCGGAGTACGTTCCGTCCAGATAGCGGGCGTCTATCAGAATCCTCATCGGGCTGGAAGTGCTCCCTTCTCCTTAAATTCCCTACCAATAACCGTTTTCCCCACAGAGGCGGCGTCCCACGTGGTCCGCGCTGGGGGTGTTGTCACTTGTCGGATGGGCTGTTCTTGTGACCATTCCTGTTCCGTGCAAAACCTCGCGGGTGTCTAGTATTTAAAGCTGGATCCGCCGATGAACTCGCGCAGCAGCGAGTGCCGAGGCACGATCTCCGGCCGGATTTCGCGGAAGTAAGACATGAACTTGGTCAGACGTGCGGCCTCGGAGTAGATCGGGTTTTCCCTCGGGATTTCCTGCAGGACAGGCAGGGCGTACTGCTTTAGCACGCATACTTCGTACGGCAGCGAGGAGTTGAAGACGAAGTCCGCCTGCTCCTGATAGGGGAAGATGTTGCGCTCCTCGCCCCTGCGGACGGATGGCCAGCGCGTGAGTGTCGAGACGGCGTCGTGTCCTCGATAACGGGAATCGCGGACGAGGCGGCGGATGACGCGGGCGTCGCTGCTGGCGATACGGTTGTGGTCGTCAATGTTGAGGTGGGTGAGGGCGCTGATATAGACCTTGAACTTCCATCCGTCCGGGAAATGGGGCAGGAGTTCTGGGTTGAGGGCGTGGATTCCTTCGAGGAGGAGGGGCTGATCGGGGCGGAGGCGCACTCTGCGTCCGGGGACAGGCCGGCCCTGTGCGAAATCGAATTTGGGGAGCGCCACTTCCTCGCCCTTGAGCAGGCGCCTGACACAGTCCTGCAGCAGTTCGACATCAATGGCGCCGAATGACTCAAAGTCGAACTCGCCGGTTTCATCGCGGGGAGTCTTCTCTCTTTCGACGAAGAAATCATCGAGACCGATATAGAGCGGCCGGAGTCCGTTTACGCGGAGCTGCACGGTGAGGCGCTTCACCGTTGTGGTCTTGCCGGAGGAGGAGGGGCCGCTGAGCAGCACGAGGCGTGGCTTGCGCGGGTGGTTGGTGATGTCGTCGGCCAGCCTTGAGAGAGTCTTTTCCTGGAGTGCCTCCGCGATCAGGACGTATTCATTTATCTCACGCGTATCCACAAGCTCGTTCAGGTGTGCCACGGTGCGGACGCCGAGGATGCGGGACCATTGCTCGTATTCCTGGAACACGGAAAAAATGCGTTCGTAGTGGATGTACTCGGGGAGTTCGTACGGTGCGGTATAGCGTGGGAACAGCAGAACAAAGCCGGGGCCGCAGAGTTTGATGTCGAAATGCCTCAGCATTCCGGTGGAGGGGAGCAACTGCCCGTAGAAGTGGTTGAAAATGGGGCCGAAACGGTAGATGCTGATCACGTCCTGGCCACGGAACTTCAACAACGCGACTTTGTCGTGCATGCCCGCCTCGTGGAAAAGGCGGATTGCTTCCTCCGTGGTGACCTCTGAGCGAATGAAGGGGACGTCCTCCTCCACGAGTTCCCACATTCTCGCCTTTATGCGCTCGATGTCGGACTCAGCGAGGAATTGTGGCGTATTGCCGTTGGTGAGCGTATTGTACACCTCGCCGTAGTAGCCGCGATTGAGCGAGTGGTTGATGTAGACCTTCAGATCGGGGAACAGGTCGTGGAAGGCCCGGATGAGGAGGAAGGTGAGGCTGCGGCGATAGATCAAGCCGCCATCGCGGCTTGAGAGGTCCACCGTCTGGATGGTGGCCTCGCGATCCACGGGCCGGTCGAGTGAGGCGACCTTGTTGTTGAAGCGGACGGCGACGACGTGATGGCCCTCGCGCGACTTCTTCGGCAGGAACTCCTTCACGCGCGTCCCTGCGGGTACTTCGATCGCCTCGGCTCCGTCCACACGGACGCGGTATGTCTTCTGTTTCTGGGGCCGGGAGGATTGTTTCTTTTTCATGGCCGTTCGGGGCATTCCATGGGATTGGCGGCCCGGGGGATGGGCCAACCGCACAGTATCTGCCGGATCAGCGGGAGCAGCGTCAACCTGTTCACTGCGGCGGCGCGGCCCGGCGGTAAAGATGGCGCACTTCCGGCCGGCCCTGCAGGACGCCGAGATGGACCTCCCCCGCCGGGGTGTAGTTGCCCGCAACGGCCTGCTTGAGCGCATCGGTCCACCCGGGGGTACGGCCGTCCGGGTCGAGTTTGTCCACGGACAGGATCAGCTCGAAGTAGCGCTCCTCCAGCAGGGCCACCATCGGCCCCTCGTCCCAGCGGCCCTCACGTGCGAGCTGCGACATGATGAAGGGTTCGAAGTAAACCGGCCGGCCGGTGGCGATGAGGTACGCGGCGTCCTGCGAGAGCACCGGCCCGTTCGTCTCCATGACGCGGAGGAGGAGGTGGTCTGCGGCAAGGCGCTCGGCCTCACCGGGCGGCGGCGGGAACAGGATCATCCGAGGCATTGGCGTCCAAATGAACGCCGCATGGAGGCTAAGTGGAAGGAGGAGGGCACCGAGCGCCGCTGCGGGCCGCCAGCCTCCACCGCTCCGGAGCCGGTTCAGCAGCACGGTGAGGACGGCCCCGGTCAGCAACGCCAGGGCCCACTCGAATTCGAGCAGGTAGTTTTCCGCCGATCCCACCTTGGCCGACATGAGGACCGTTAGTGCGCCCGCAACGGCATACACCGACACCAGCAGCATCCGTGGGGAGCAGCCACGCCCCCACCACAGCCACCCCGCAAGGGGCAGCGCCACGATGCCGGCAACCAGCCACCAGCCCATGAGCCTCCACATGTGACCCGCGTAGTTCAGAACGTCGCTCCAGATCATCTCATTGGCGTTATAGACAACGACGTGGCGCCAGAACTCCCCCGCCGTCAAAGCCACCAGGATGAGGAGGATGAGCAGCGTGGCGGCCGCGAAGCTGACCGCGACCCGGAGGGCCGCGCGCCACTCCCGGCCGAGGGCCAGCACCAACACCACCGCCCCGAGGGCCGCCACCTGCGTCGGCTTCGTGTAGAAGGCCAGGACGAACAGGCCCGCCACGGCGTATTCCCAGCCACGGAAGGGGCGCCAGAGGGCCAGGAACAGTCCACCCCCGGAGAAGAACAGGGCCGGGAAATCCACCCGCGCATAGGCCATCCAGCGCCCCACGTCATACGTTGTCAGGAAGAGCAACGGGGCCAGCAGGGCGGCGAGTGGCTCCCTCCCCAATGTATAGACACATCCGGCCAGCAGCCCGAGACAGCCCAGAAGCCCGAGCAGAGCCACGGCCCTCCCGGCACTCAGGGGCTCCTCGAAGGGCCCCATCGCCGCGGCCGCCAGGGTGGGATACACGGGCGGGTAGTTGCCCACCTTGAACGGCAGTTCGTCTATCGGCTGGTAGATGCTTTCACCGCTCCGCATGGCCATCGCCTGCTCAGTGACGAATGCCTCCTCGCGGTCCAGCGAGTAGGGATAGTCGGCGATGACACGCATGGAGAAGTGAACGGGGCGCCAGGCAAGGGCTGCCAGGCCGAGGACCAGCAACGCCAGCCAGACCTGTCCGCTCAGCCAGAGTGGTGGCCGTCTAGACAGCTCGCTCATGACAGGTCCGCCCCTCGAGCACCCGGCCGGCCGCCTCCCAGACCCGCTCCGCGGGAAGCGCCTCCATGCAGGGCAGCTCCATCGGGCATTCCTTCAGGTAGCAGGGTGCGCAGGAGAAGTCCGTGGCGGCCTTTTCGCCGAG
>SLOM01000052.1 GCA_007132505.1 Candidatus Sumerlaeota bacterium | reverse complement strand
TCGGCGGAGGCGAGCAGTAGCGGGAACGGCATGGAGCGGGTGCCCCCCGGATTCGAAGAGTCGCCGCCTGCGTCCCGCCTCGTGGGCCGGTGTCAGCTCTCGAAACCGATCGCCTGAAGAAACCGGTCCAGCTCGTCCGGATTCCGGAAGGGTATCTCCACCGATCCCGAGCGCCCGTCCCGGCTTTTGATCAGGACGCGGCAGCCTAGCCGCTCCATGAGTCGCTCCTGCAAACTCACAGTGTCAAGCTGTTCGGAACCGCGAGACATCTCTTTCCCCCGCCGCCTGGGGGAGATGGGAGATCCTGATTTTATGTAACTTACAGCGCGCCGCTCGGCCTCCCGGACTGACAGGCCCTTCTCGACAATCTCCCGCCGCAGCTTCTGCCGGTAGAAGGGCTCCTCCACGGAAAGGAGGGCTCGCGCATGGCCCGCAGTCAGGCGTCCAGCCTCCAGATCCTCGAGTGCCTCATTACCCAACTTCAGCAATCTCAGTGCATTGGCAATCGTGGAACGGTTCTTGCCGACCCGCTGGGCTATCTGCTCCTGCGTGTAACCGAACTCGTAGAGGAGACGGCGGTAGGCCCGCGCTTCCTCCACCGGGTTGAGGTCATCGCGCTGGACGTTCTCCACCAGCGCAATCTCCAGCATCTCGTCCTTGGTGACCTCGGAGATGAGGGCGGGGATTTCCCGGAGTTTGGCAAGCTCCGCCGCGCGGAAGCGCCTCTCCCCCGCCAGAAGGGTGAAACCGGGCTTCCCCTTGTTTGGCGTCAGGAGGACGGGTTGGAGGACACCGTGCGTGATGATGGATTCCGCGAGTTCCTGGAGGGATTCGCGGGAGAAGTTGCTGCGGGGCTGGCTCGGGTTGGGGGAAATATCGGAGAGGGGGATGAAGCGCACCTCCAGGGCGCCGGGGCCTCCCGGACGGGGAGCCTCTGCAGCCGGAGAGCCGGAATATTGGGGCTTCTTGGTTTGGGGAAGGTCCATTCGGACTGGTGGTGTTCCAAGAAGAGCGCCCAGTCCACGGCCGAGCGCCTTCTTGCGCGCGCTCATGAGTCTTCTCCCTTTCTGCCGGCTGGAGCGACGCCGAGCCGGTCCGCCACCTCATTCGCGAGCGCCTCGTAGGCGCGCGCGCCAGACCCCCAGCGCTCGTAGTCGAAGATGGTCCTCCCGTGGGAGGGGCACTCGGAGAGGCGGATGGTCCGTGGGATGAGGGTGCGGAGGACGCGATCGCCGAGGTGCTCGCGCATTTCGCGGATGACGTCCTGGGAGAGCTTGGTGCGGAGGTCAACCATGGTGAGCACGCAGCCGAGCATTTCGAGCTCTGTGTTCTGCTCGTTTCGGATTTCCTCGATGGTGTCCAGCAGCATGGTGAGGCCTTCGAGTGCGAGGTACTCACACTGTACGGGAACGAGAGCGTAGCGCGCCGCGAGCAGGATATTGAGCGTCAGCAGGCCCAGGGAGGGCGGCGCGTCGAAGAGGACGACATCGTGAGGGAAATCCCGGCTTTCGAGGACCCGGCGAAGGGCGTTCTGCCGTTCGTCGCCAAGGTGGTAGAGGTCCATCTCCGCCCTTACGAGCGAGATGTTGGCGGGGTAGAGGTCGAGGTTTTCGTACCTTGTGACGCTCCAGTGCGGGGCGCTGGTTCCGGAGAAGAGGAGTTCGTAGGAGGAGGGGCTCGTGGTGAATTTTTCGACGCCGAGGGCGGTTGTGGCGTTGCCCTGCGGGTCCAGATCAATGAGCAGGACGCGGAGCCCCTTTAGCGCCAGCCCGTGCGCCAGATTCACCGCCGTCGTGGTCTTGCCTACGCCTCCCTTCTGATTAATCACGGCAACGCGCGCCCGGGGAGGGCGCGTTTCACGTGAAACATGTGGGGAAGAGTGCGCTTCAGAAGAAGAAAAAGGCATGGTCACGCCGCGGCCAATCCGATTTCCCCAACCATCGCCGCAAACACGTCCCGGTTGTCAACAGCATTTTGCAGAAACCAAACTAAGTGCAAGCCCGCCCAACCCGGCACCACACGCATACCCCGCAAAATCAAACATCCGCGACGCTGCAAAACCCGAAAGAAGTCCCCCACGGGAACACCTCCAGGCGGCCGGCACCGGCCACACAAAACCCCGCTCCTGCATGACTTCCGAGCCCATCCACGCTGCCGGGCGCGCCAACTGGATTTCCCGTTGCTTGGGCACGGTGCTCGCTCTGAAACTTTGCACAGTGCACCCGGCCGGGGGGGCGAAAGACCGGCTAATCCCAACCGCAGAGCCTCAGAACCTACATGGACCACTCGACATTCCTGGCGTTCACCCTCTTCGGGCTGGACCTGAGCTTCATCCGCGACGTGCTGATCGGCACGGCCGGGTTCATTGCTGCCCTCGGGCTGGCGATATTCATCCATGAGCTTGGGCACTTCTTGGCCGCGAAACTCTTCGGCGTGCCGGTGGAACGCTTCGTCATTGGCTTCGACAAGGAGGCCATCGGCATATTCCCGCGCTGCATCTGGGAGCGGCGCATCGGCGAGACGACCTACGGTCTGTCGCTGGTCCCCCTCGGCGGGTACGTGAAGATGTCCGGCGTGGTGCACCCGGAAATCGAAAAGTACCTGGAAGGTGAAGAACCTCAACAAAGGACGGCTCCAGCGGACCGCGAGGAGAACGCGCCCCGCCACCCCGACACCATCAGCTCAAAGTTCCAGTCCCCGGAGCAGCGCCGCTCCCTCCAGGCCCAGGCCATGGAGGACATGGGCGCCCTCTACAAGAAGCCCTTTTGGCAGAAGGTCATCATCTACGGCGCCGGGGTGACCATGAACCTCGTGCTGGCGGTCTTCGCCGTGGCGTTCCTCTACGCCCGCGGATTCGAACAGAGCGCCCCTCATCCGGCTGAAGTAGCCTGGATTCCTCCCGATTCCGTGTACGCCAACACCGATCTGGCACCGGGCGACCGGATCCTCTCGCTGAACAATATTCCGGTGTCAGACACGGAGGAGCTGAACGAGGCGCTCGAAACCTCCGCCCGTGAGGCCGGCTTTCGTTCGGAAACAGACCGGCTCGAAATCTCGTTCGGGCTCGAGCGGGTGAATTCCAGTGAATCGGCGGGGGAGCGCTACGTCTTCGAGACCGCCTTCACGAACGATCCCGGCCAGCAGGCCGACTTCGTGGACACCTTCTTCCGCTCGGCGCCCTATGTGGAAATGGCGATCCCCAACACGCCATCCACGCGCGCCGGGATAAAGCGCGGTGACATCATCGTGGAGGTGGACGGTGTTCCGATTGTGGACTGGAGGCATTTCCGCACGATCGTGACCGCCTCGCCGAATCAGACTCTCGAAACCATTGTCGAGCGAGCCGGCGAGCGCCATGAATTGCAACTCACTCCCTGGGAACACGCGGACCATCCTGGTGTCGGCCAGGTCGGCATCGTTGCCGGAAATCCGGAAAAGAGACGCACGGTGGAGCCGCTTTTCACCGCGCTCGTCCGCGCTCCGGAGCGTATATACAGCACCACCACAAATTACGTCCGCCAGCTCGGCGCCATCGGCGGCAAGCTCGTTGAGGGCAACGTCACGGCGGTGCGGCGGGAGCTGGGCGGGCCGGTCGGCATCGCGCAGATCGCCTACCGCATGGCGCTCATGGGATTCGAGCAGTGGCTGCAATTCCTGATCATCCTCAACGTCGCCCTGGCCGTGATGAATATTCTTCCCTTCCCGGTGCTGGATGGCGGGCATATCGTATTCGCCACCTATGAGGCGATCTTCCGCCGGCCTGTTCCGCCGAAGATTCTGGTTCCGATACTGAACGGCGCGGTGATGCTGATCCTGCTGCTCTTTGTACTCATTACCTTCAATGACGTATTGAAGCTGTTCACATGACCGGCGACGACCCCGTTCCGCCCCGATTATGTTCATGCCTCCGCGATTCACATAGTGGTGGGGGAGGGGCTGGCCGGACATGCTGATCATAGCGGCCGTGGCACTTGTTTCGGCCGGGCTCAGTGCGCTGTGCAGCCTGATGGAGGCGGCTCTCTATGCCGTCCCCCCTGGGAAGGCCCAGGCGCTTGCGGGGGACAAGGTCCGTGGCGCGGCGCTGCTTCACCGTCTGCGCGAGGAGGTGGACAAACCCATCTCCGCCATCCTCACCTTCAATACGATAGCCAACACCGTCGGCGCCTCGATTTACGGCGCCCTTGTCGGCCGGCAATTTGGTCCCGAATCGCCGATGGTCATTGTCTTTGCGCTGCTGTTCACGCTGGTGATTCTGGTCTTTGCGGAAATAATCCCGAAAACGCTCGGGGTTACCTACGCGGAACTCATCGCGCCGAAGACAGCCTTTATCATGCAGGGACTGATATGGACTCTCTATCCCTTCGTGGCCATGAGCCAATACGTCACCGGCCGGATCAGGCAGGCCGGCGCGGAGCAGAAAACCGTCACGGAATCGGAACTCATGGCGCAGGTGCGTATCGGCGTGGAGGAAGGCACTCTCTTCCCGGAGGAGGCGCAATGGGTTACGAACGCGCTGCGCCTGAACGAGAAAACAGCTCACGAGTTCATGACCCCGCGCACTGTCGTCCTCTGGCTGCCGGCCGAGAAACCCCTCGCCGAGGTTGATACACGCTCGGAACACTGGAACCACAGCCGCATTCCGCTCTGCCGCGACAATG
Source organism: Candidatus Sumerlaeota bacterium (assembly GCA_007132505.1). Classification (GTDB taxonomy): domain Bacteria; phylum Sumerlaeota; class Sumerlaeia; order SLMS01; family SLMS01; genus SLMS01. The sequence goes on along the minus strand of SLOM01000052.1, from coordinate 2,015 downwards.
ACCCCGACAAGGTGGCCGGGCTTGTTTACCGGCGGGACGTGTTCGATGCCTTGATCAACCGCACACCGGAGGACACGCGCGGCATGGCTCTCGAAGAACTGGCCCACCCCGTTGAGTTTATTCCGGAAACGCTCACGGGGAACCAGCTTCTCAAGCGATTCCTCGAAGGCCGGCAGCACCTCTTTGTCGTCAGCAATGAGCATGGTGGCATGGAGGGCGTGGTGACGCTGGAGGACGTGCTGGAGGAACTGCTCGGAGCGGAAATCGTGGACCACCACGACGTGCACGTGGACATGCAGGAATACGCCCGCCTCGTCGCCGAGCGTCGCCGGCGCGCTTTTGAGGAAACACAGTCGAAACCGCAGAACGGGTGACCGCCCACCAAGGGACCGAAGAGACTGAAGGGACGAAAAGGACGGCACGGCCAAATGCTCCCGTGCCCACCGTATAGACACTGGGCAACTTCACGCCACAGCCTCGCATTCCGATTTTATACAAGCACCGTCTTTTTCGTCCCTTGGGTCCCTTTCGTCCCATCGCCACACGGTTGTAGTGCCCCCCCGGCTCGCCCGATCCGTCCGGCAGCCTGCTCATCCCCGCCTCACCGGGGCACTTTCCCCTCGCCGTGTGCGCGGGATTTGCTCCCAATGCGCCGTTGGGAGAAGTGGTGTCTGCCATGAGCGCCTCCGAAATCCGTCCGATCGAGGAACAGATCGCCTCGCTGCCTGCGCGCCCCGGCGTGTACCTGATGAAGGACGCCGCGGAGAAGGTGATCTACGTCGGGAAGGCCGCCAACCTGCGCTCGCGCGTACGGTCGTACTTCCGCGAGAAGGGCGACCAGCGCTTCAGCGTCCGTTTTCTCCGCGGCCGCGTCGCCACCGTCGAAACCGTCGTCACCGACACGGACAAGGAGGCCCTGCTCCTCGAGAACCTTCTCATCAAGAAACACAAGCCCCGCTACAACATCCGGCTCCGGGACGACAAGACGTACATTTCCCTGAGGCTGGACATCACGCACGAATGGCCGCGTCTCCAGCGCGTCCGCAAGCGACGGCCCGGCGACAAGGCGCGCTACTTCGGCCCGTTCGCCAGCTCCCAAGCGGTCAAGGAGACCATGCGGTTCCTCCAGCGGCTCTTCCCGCTGCGCTCGTGCCCGGACACCGTGCTGCGGAACCGCTCGCGCCCGTGCATCCTCCACCAGATTGGCCGCTGCTCGGCGCCCTGCGTCGGCCTGGCGGATCCGGAGCAATACCAGCGTGACGTGGAGCAGACCATCCGGTTCCTCGACGGCCGGAGGGAGGACGTCCTGGCACTCCTGCGCGAGAAAATGTGGGAATACAGCGAGTCGCTCGAATTCGAGAAGGCCGCCGCAGCGCGCGACAGGCTCTGGGCCCTTGAGGCCACCGTCGAAAAGGAACGCGTGGCCGGCCACCGGCTCTTCGACCGCGACGTGCTCGGGCTCGCCCGCGGAAGCGGCCGGGCGCTCGTCATGGTGCTCGCCTTTCGCGGCGGAAACCTCGACGAGACGCGGCCACTCGAGTTCCGGGATTTCGGCCACACCGACGGGCAGCTCCTCGACGAGTTCCTCGGCCAGTACTACGACGGGTCCCGGCCCATCCCGCGCGACATCCTGCTGCCGGAGGAGCCGGAAAACCCGGGGCTGCTCCGCGACGCGCTCGCAGAGATCCGCGGCGGGGCGGTCCGCCTGGCCGTGCCCCAGCGCGGGGAAAAGCGCCGGCTCCTGGAGTTGGCGCACAAGAACGCCGCCCTGGAACTCGAAAAACGCCTGGCGGGGGAGCAGTCCCGCGCCCAGGTCATGGAGGACCTCCGCCGAGGCCTCCGGCTGGCCGAAGTGCCCCGTCGCATCGAGTGCTTCGACATCTCGAACCTGCAGGGCTCCTTCACCGTCGGCTCGATGACCTGCTTTGTGGACGGGGAGCCCGACAAGAGCCAGTACCGGCGGTTCAAGGTGCGCGGCGTGCCGGGGCAGGATGACTTCGCCGCCATGCGCGAGG
>SLOM01000153.1 GCA_007132505.1 Candidatus Sumerlaeota bacterium | reverse complement strand
CACCTCGTCTCGCCATCGAAGAGCCTCTCTGTTCGAGTTTGTCACACCCGTAACAGAAGCAAAATCAGTGCTCTTCGATGGCAACCCCCAAACAAATACCGAACGGCTGAAAGATCAGGGTTCCGGTTCCGCCGGCTGCGCGGGCCTCCCGACTCCCTTCACGCCTGCAATCCCGGATAATTCCAATTGACGACAATAAGGTAATCTGTTCTGATCCACGTTAGAGCAAGAGGAAGAAGGGAGGCTCTTTTCCGGCCATCGGCTGCCGGATCGCATTGGTCCGGGACTCCTCCGCCAAAGCGGCGGGGCCTCCGGGCGGGGTTGCCCTTTGAAAGGAGCCCTGTCCATGTCCGCTCTCCTGAAGTTCCTCCCTCTGCCCCTCATCGCCATCCTGATCGCCAACCCGGCGGGCGCGGAAGACCGCCCAGGCCCCGCCTATCCCACCGGCCTGCTGCCGCCAAGCGAGGAGGAGAAAGCCTGGCTTGAGGAGAGGGCGCGCTGGGTCACCTTTCCGGAGAAGGATCTGGAGGACCTGCCCTCGCGGGTGGTGAATCTGGAGCACCTGCCACCGGTTGGCCAGCAGTCAGTGGGCTCTTGTGCGTCCTGGTCCATCGTCTACTACGTGAAGGGTTGGCAGGAGGCGAAGGAGCATGGTGTCACACGCCCCTTCCCGGGGGAGCACATTCTCAGTCCCGCGTTCGTGTACTACTACGTGGGAATCAGTGCCTCCGGCGGGAGCACCTTCGAGGCCAACGTTGAGTTCCTCGAGCGCCACGGGACCTCCACGTTCGAGGAATACCCCGAAAGCCGTTACCTTCTCGATCAGGCTCCTCCACCGGTGGAGGTCTGGAAGTCCGCGGCCCGGCGGCGTTCGGCTCCCGATTCGCTCGGGCGGATCCCAACCAGCACGGAGGCCGGGCTGACCACACTCAAGGCGGTGCTGGCAAGTGGGGAGCTGGCTTCCGCCGGGGTCGGCGTGTGGTCGAATTTCGTGGCATATCCAGCTCCCGGAGAGGGCGTTGACAACAATGTCTTCTTCGCGGAAGGTACCGCGGGCTGGGGCGGTCTCCATGCCCTGACGATCATCGGATACGATGACGACATTCCTTATCACAATGGCGTGGAGCTGCGCTCCGGGGCCTTCCTTGCGGTGAATAGCTGGGGGACAAACTGGGGCGTCGCGGCGGAGCAGGACGGCGAACGAGGTTACATCTGGCTGGCCTATGAGTATTTCCTCAACAACATTGGGGCGCCGCGACAGTTCGATTTCTATACTATAGAAAACCTGATTGGGTACGAGCCCAGGCATTTCCTCATTCTGGACCTCTACCACCCGCGGAGGGTCGAAATAGCACTGAAGTTCCTGGGCGGCCCCCGTGACCAGGGAACACCGGAGAGCATCTTCATCAACCGCGGGACTCGTCCGGTTGACATGCGCTTTGCCGTGGACGTGACGGATCTCGTTTCTGATGAGGATGAGGTTTTCTGGCTCTCCATTTTCGACATTGTCATGCAGGGTCCGGGTTATGGGCCGCGTCCACCCTCCGTAATACGGGAGTTCACCGTTGAGCAAGCGGGGCGGCCTCCTCTCTCGGCTGTGGATGACATCCCCTTCTGGCCGGTTGATCAGCTCTCTCAGGTCTGGAAAAAACCGGAATGGCTTGTGGTGTCGCCCACTCGCCGGCACGAGGAAGTCTTCCCAAGCGGCATGCGGGGTGCCTCCGCGGACGTAGCCGACGTCTTCGGGGAGGGCTCCATTGATATAGTGACCTCCGGACGCATCCTCCGCATGGCGGGGAACCGGCTCACGCCGGAAGGGTCGGTGCCAATCGGTCAAGTTGCTCTCGGCGATTTCGACAACGACGGTCTGCCGGACCTGGCCGTTTGGGGGGAGTTCAACGAGCTGCGCAGCCTGCGGATCTATCGCAATGAGGGTGCCGGCCGCTTTAAGGAGGAGCCCGTTTTCCTTCCACTGCGTGGATCGTGCTCGGGGCTCTTCTGGGTTGATTTCACCGGGGACGGCCGGCTGGACCTGCTGGCAGTTTCAGGAACAGTCTATCCGTCACGGGAAGCGGAGACGAGGCTCTTCGTCAACAGGGGAGGCGGCATGTTCCGGGACAGTGGCCTCCGTTTTCCCCTCACCCGACCGCCGAACAAGATCGTTGATTTCGACCAGGACGGACTGATGGATTTCGGCGGATTCCGCAATCTGGGCAACGGCCAGTGGGCACCCCCCCCATGGGACCCGAACGCAGCGATTGCATGGGGTGACTACAACGGCAACGGCCTGCTGGACGCGGCGGTCCTCGGCAGCTATAACATCTCCGTCTGGCGGAACGACGGCGGCGGTCAGTTCACCTTCGTTGTCGGGAATTTGCCCGGCCCCGAAGGGGGGCACTCCCTCGTGCAGTGGGCCGACGTAAACAATAGTGGCCGGCTGGACCTGATCGCGAAAGGCAATCTCTCCTCGAGCGGAAGCGTCAGCACTGAGTCCGAAACCATGGTCTTCCTTCAGCAGGAGGACGGCAGTTTCCGCAAGAGCGGTCTGGCCATTCACGGAAACGGAATGAGTGGGACTCTCGTGTTGGCGGATTTCGACGGAGACGGCGATGTGGACTTCCTTACGGGCGGCTACCCCTCTATGGAGGGTACCACATTCTACGCCTCCGTGGAGTATGAAGTGCGCTATACGGAAAGCCGCTACGCTGATGCGGATGGGCGGGCGATTCCGAATCAGCGTCCATCCCCGCCGGGCAACCTGAGTGCGCATGCCGGTACCGTGCCCGGCACGGTGACACTCCGCTGGGACGACGCGATGGACGACCGGACGCCACCACGGGCCATGCGTTATCAGCTCCGCGTCGGCACCGCGCCAGGCGGCCACCAGGTGGTCAGCGCCGCGCAAAGCTTGGCCGATCTGCCCGTCAGGCGGCTTTCTCCTGAGCAGGCGGGCCAGGCTCTGCACGGCCTTGCCGCAGGCCAGTACTACTGGAGCGTCCGCGCCGTGGATGCTGCCGGGGCCTTCTCCCCGTGGGCCCCGGAGAGGAGCTTCGCGATTCTGGAGGGAGTCAAGCCGACGCCGATCTTCGATCCGAATCAGGACGGGGTATTGGACGCGGCTGACATCGCCGCAATCCACCAGCTCCTTGGCAGCACGCTGCCCACCGACCTTCTCCTGGCAGATATAGACGGATCGGGTGACATCACGGAACACGATATGGTGGCACTGGCCCGCTTGCTGGCGGCCCGGCCCGGGGCGCTCACGCCGCCTTGGATGGCCCTCATGGATCATCGCGGCGGAGAGCTGAGACTCGGGGAAGCTCGTGTCACTGTCCCACCCGGCGCCATTGTCGGAGATCCCGAAATCATGCGGCTTGAGATAGCCCCCTCGGTCCGCTTCGCCTTTGAATTTTGGGATCACCGCGACCTTAACCATCCTTACCGGCTCTCCGGCATTCCCTACGACCTGGCGAAGCCGATCGAGGTCTCCCTGCGCAATTCCGGGTGGAGCGCTGAGGACTGGCAGGAATTGCACATCGCCATCGGCGAGGAGGGGTATGCGCCTTCCACGGGAACCCTTCAGAAGCGGCACGTGATTGTTGAGCCGGACCACCGTACGGAAGATACGATACATTTCCTGATCGAACCCTTGCCTCTCGAGGCCCGCAAAGGCCTGCGAAGCGATTTCGTGGAAGGCACATACAGCACGGATTTCTTCGGTCTGGGAGGCTATTCAAGCTACACAACACCGAATTTCAGGATTGCCTTTCCCCGTTCCTACGACACCGAAGTGGTGGAGAACCTCGCCAACGATCTGGAGCACGCCCACGCGCGCTACCGCCAGCCGGACATGGGATTCAGCTATGCCGCCCGCACCCGCTGGCCTCTCGACGTGACCCTGAAAAGGCTTAAGCCCGGAGAGTACGGCAACGCGTATGGCTCCATCCGTGGAGATAACCACGGTGGGATCGAGTTGAGCACCGACAAGATGGCAGATCCGTCGGACCGCCGGGTTACCGCCTTTCACGAGTTCTTCCATATAGTGGAAGCCTTCTACGATCCACGCACAAGCTATTGGAAGGCAAAGTCCATCGCACCGCATTACACCCTGAGCGAGATGGTCGCCACCTGGATCGAGGAACTGGCAGTGCCGGACCCGGCAAACTACGTCCCGGAGGTGTGGCGCGGCAGCAGTACGGCACCGTTCAGCGAGTCCGGCTGGGAACTGCCGTCCTCGGTTACATACTGGAGTTCAAATCAGCCCGTCGTCGCCGCCCATGGTTACGGGTGGGCTCCGGCGATCCGGTATCTGGTTCGCCAGCATGGACTTGGGGTTGTGCGGATTACCTACGAAAACGTAAAGGCCGGGCAGAACTGGGTCGAGGCCATCGGCAACGCCACCGGAGACTCATCGTTCAGGTGGTTCCATCATTTCGTGGCCGACTACGTCCTTGGCAGAATCTATCCACTTGAAGATGCGGCAATCATCGGAATCGTAGGGCCGGCACGCCTGAGAATAGCTCCAACGCAGGACATGGCGCGATTCACCGGGGAGTTGCCCAACCTTTCGGCCAGACTGTTCGGCGTGTGGGTAAGCAGCGAGGCCCCTCCGGGGACAATAAAACCCGAACACCGGCTTGGCTTCCGTCTGGAGGGTCCCTTCGAATCCCACATGTCCGTCATCAGTCAGGTGAGGGACGAGTCCCGGGACTTCGTTGACATGGCCGCTTGGGACAGCGGGGTCAGCCGTTTACTCACGGGAAGCGTCCATCCGGTTCTCTCGAAACCCTCCTCAGCCTATATCGCTGTTGTGACCAGCGACAAGGCGTCCCCGCGCTACGCGGACCCCGAGGAGTTTTCGCTTTCAATTGCATTGCTGGAAGACCAAACCCTGGTCATTCCCCCGTCCACGTTCTCCGGGCACTCCCTGGGCGATTCCCATTTCCCGCCCATGGAATCCCCCGGAGGGACCGTGATGATTCCCGCCGCATCACATTTTCAGGCCTATCCGCTTCCCGGTACACCGGGAAGGATCCTCACGGGTGCCCTTTGGGAGGATCCCGGTAACAATTTCGAAGTCTCCCTTTCCATCGCCATCACCGAAACGCAACGCGACCGGCCCGATCTCAACGAGGTCTGGCACTCCACCGGTATCGAAAGATACACGATCAGCCTTATGGAGCGGCATGGCCCAACGGACCTTGTCGTGGTCCAGACATTCACCTCGGCGGACGGCACTTTCACCTTCCCCGGCCACTTCCACGAGGGGCGGTACGAATGGAACATGACCGCCCATTACACAGTATCCGTGACGAACACGGTCACCAATACCACTGTCTATCAGGAGGAGCATTGGGTGCCGCTGGTTGTCCTCATGGCGGACGGAATCTGAGCCGGACTCCCGCCCGCTCCCGGGCCCGTCCCTTCGTTCCTTTCAACGCCCTGCGAGCACTTCTTCGTAGGCGGCGATGTGCTCGCGGGCGGACTGTTCCCAGGTGAAGCGCCGTGCCCGCTCGCGTCCGGCCTCGGAGAGTTCGGTGCCCCGCTCCGGCCGGAGCGCCTCGCCAAGCCCCTTCGCGATTTCCTCCACGGATTCGGGATTCACCATAATGGCGGCGTCCCCGGCCACCTCCGGGAGCGAACTGGTGTTGCTCGTGACCACCGGTGTACCGCCCGCCATGGCCTCGGCCACGGGCAGGCCGAAGCCCTCGTTGAGCGACGGGTAGCAGAAAACGTCCGCCTCCTGATAGAGCGAGGTGAGCAGCTCCTGATCCACGTAGCCCGGAAAGATCACCCGCTCCGCGATGCCGAGCTTCTCTGCCAGCCGGGGCAGGTGTTCGGCACGGTGATCCTTGGCCCCGGCAAGCACCAGGACGTGGTCGCGATTGCCCGCCTGTGCGACGCGGGCAAACGCCTCGATCAGGCGCGTCAGGTTCTTGTCCGGGTCCAGCCGGCCCACATAGAGCACGTAGGGCGCCTCCACGCCGATGGCTTCGCGCAGCCTGCGGCGCAGCTCAGGCGTGGCTGTCTCGAAGTACTCCGCGTTCACCCCGTTGTAGATTACCCGGATCTTGTTCGCCGGGACCGGCAGGAAACGGCGGATCTCCTCGACGGAGTAGTGTGAGACGGTGAGGATCAGGTCCGCTTGGCGCCAGGTGGAGTAAGTGTAGACATGCCAGTACTTTGCCTTGATGTATCCCGTTCGGCCGGGGTTCCGGAAATAGATCATGTCGTGCAGCGTCAGCACGTAGGGGCAGACCTTGCGCGGGGGGAGGAAGTTCGAAGGGCCGTGGTAAAGGTCCACCTCGTCCTGCCGTAGCTGCCGGCAGAAGTGCCGCCACTCCCAGAGGATGCGCCCGACCGGCGAGTCCGGACAGCCTTCCATGACGGACTGGCGCGCGTTCTCCCCGCCGGTGGGATAGAGATCCGTCTGGGACTTCTTCAGGTAGAGCAGGAACTCGTGCCGGGGCCCCTGTCCCGGGAGGGCGCGGAAGACCTCCGCGATGTACCGGCCGGTGCCGGTGAGGAAGTGGCGCTGCTGAAGGGCGCTGAGTGCGATGCGTGGTGACATGAGGATTCGTTGGCCGTGCGCTGAGGTGCCCGGAGGGAAGCCCGTCCGCCTCCCGGGGGCAAGCCCCTTGGACCGCGTGGGCCGATGGAGCGGAAAAGGAGGCGTTAAGCACGCCATCCCCCTTCCGGTGGCCGAAGCAGACCGGCCTGACGAGCTGCGAACACTAGAATGGCTTGCCGTAGGGTGGGCTTTCCTCGGCGGCGTGGTATCCGGGCTCCGGTTCGGGCCTGAGGGCGTCCTCGTAGGTGACCCTTTCGCTCTCGATGGCCTTGCAGATCCGAAGAAGTCGGAGCTCCAGCAGATTCCAGTCGTTCCCGTAGTCCTGTTGCCAGCGCTCAATCAGGGCATCAACCTGAGCATCGCTGAGTCCGGCAGCCCGGGCGTGTGTCAGGTAGTCAAAATAGCGGGGTGTTCGCGTGCTCATGATCAGACTTCCGGGGGAGACAGTATTTCGATGGGTTTCAGGCCCTCAGCGACAAGAGCCCAATTGATCAAGGCGCGGCGCCGGCGGTTTACCAGGTGCTGGAAGTTCCACGACACGAGGAGGTGGGCATCGGAGAGGGCAGCGGCAGCCACGTGGAGCGCATCAGCCTCCATCCGGGGTGTGAATACTCCTGCAGCAACCAGTTTTTGCGCCAGAGAAATCATCCCCTGTGTCACCGGGAGAACCTCCACACTCGCAAGTGTCGAAAGGATCACTTCCCGGCGTGCCGAGTCCCACGTGTCGAGGATCTCTTCGCGAGCCGCCTCAGAGGTGAACAGGACGAACTCAGGGGCGCGGGCAAAGAATGAGCGCGTCAGGTCTCGCCTTTCGGGACTTCGATCATCCGTGACAAGGCTGATGGTGGAGGTGTCGAGGTAGATACGAAGCTTCACGACGATTTGCCCCTCTCGATTGATCGCCGAGTCCGCCTCCCGGGGGCAAGCCCCTTGGACCGCGTGGGCCGATGGAGCGGACATCGTCGAGTGACGTCCATGCCCCGATCGGCGATGACGCATTGCCTGTGAGGCGAATCAAAGGTGCGCGGATGTGCCAGGCAGGCGTTGCGGGCTTGCCCGCAACGGCCGGGGTGTAGTCCATCGGCTCAGGCACACTGCCGGCCGTCTGCCTCCCACGCAGGAGTTCCGATGATTTCCCAGACCCTCCACAAGATTCCACTCTTCCTTGAGAGCATCAAGTTCTCCCACTCCGTATTCGCGCTGCCGTTCGCGCTGGTGGCGATGCTGGTGGCTGCCGGGGGAATTCCGGGGTTCTGGACGCTTTTCTGGATCGTGGTGGCGGTGGTGGCGGCGCGCACGGCGGCCATGTCATTCAACCGGCTGGCGGACGTTTACTACGACGCGCGCAACCCGCGCACCGCCGGGCGGCCGCTCGTCACCGGCGAACTGACCGAGCGCCAGCACCAGGTGGCCCTCATCCTGGCCGCGATGGTCTTCGTGTTCGCTGCGGCGATGCTCAACCGCACCTGCCTTTACCTCAGCCCGCCCGTGCTGGCGATTCTGCTGGGCTACAGCCTGACCAAGCGCTTCACGAGCTACTCGCACTACGTGCTTGGCCTCGCGCTGGGCCTGGCGCCGCTCGGGGCATGGGTGGCGGTGACCGAATCGCTCTCCCTGGTGCCCGTGCTGCTCTCGCTGGCCGTGATCCTGTGGGTGGCCGGGTTCGACATCCTCTATGCCTGCCAGGATGTGGAGGTGGACAGGGCGGAGAAGGACCTTCATTCGCTGCCCAAGCGGCTTGGCGTGGAGGAGGCGATGACGCTGGCTCGGCGTTCCCACGCCGCCTCGTTGCTCGTCCTGTTTCTGTTCTGGTGGTCTGCGGGACTTGGTTTCCTGAGCCTTCTCGGCATGCTGGGTGTTGGGGCGCTGCTCCTGCGGCAGCACCGGCTCGTGAGCCCCCGCGATCTCGGCCGCATCAATGCCGCCTTCTTCACATCGAACGGGCTGATCTCAGTGGGGTTCTTCGTCCTGGTATTTCTCGACTTGGTGGTGTTCGGTTGAAGCCTTTTCTCGCATTCCCGGTGGGCGGAATTCCATGCAGCTCAGACGGCTGAAGCTCGAGCGCTTCCGCCTTGTTGAGTGGGCGGAGTTCCCTCTCGAGAAGGGGGCCAACCTGTTCACTGGCCGCAACGCGCAGGGGAAGACGACCCTGCTCGAAGCGGTGCATTATCTGTCCTCGGGACGGAGCTTCCGCACGCCGCGGGACCGGGAGGTCCTGCCTCACGGCGAGCAGTCCCCGGTCGGCGAGCATTTCGCCGCCTGCCAGGGCACCTGCCGGGATGCCTATGCCGCGCACGAGGTTCGCGTGGCGATTTCCCCCGCCGGAAAGACCATCTGGCTCGACGGCAAGCAGCTCCGCAAACTGACCGAGCTCTGGGGCCGGCTCAACACGGTGTGTCTCCTGCCGTCGGACCTGGATCTTGTGCGCGGAGCCCCGGCTGTCCGCAGGTCGTTCCTCGATTCACTCCTCGCTCGGACCCGGCCGGACGTGTTGCAGGCCATCGGCGCCTACGCCATCGGGCTGCGGAACCGCAATGCGCTCCTCCGGCGGGCTCATTCCATGCCGGACGCGGAGGCGGAAGCCTACGAGCAGCAGATGGCGGAGCACGGTGCCCGGACCATCGCGGCGCGGCAGGAACTGGTAAGTGGCCTGGAGCCGCTCGTTCGGGAGCAGATGGAGGCGCTGGCCCCCGCCGGGGAGCACATCCAGCTCCACCATGAGACCGGGTTGCCTGCCCGCCGGGGCAGCGGGGCCGAGCCTGCGCACGGTGATGCAGCCGCGCTGGCAGAGCAGCTCCGGGCGCTCTGGCAGGGGAACCGGCGGGAGGATTTCCAGCGCGGTTCGACTCAACACGGGCCGCACCGGGCGGAAATCCGCATCACATTGGACGGCCATGACGCCCGGGCCTACGCGAGCCAGGGCCAGGCCCGGGCCGTGGCACTCTCGCTCCGCTTGGCGGAGGCGCGCTGGCTCGAACAGGCCACCGGCCAGTGGCCCGTCCTGCTGCTGGATGACGTGTTGGGGGAGCTGGATCGCCAGCGAACCGGATACTTCGTGCGTCTGCTCTCCCGGCCGGGCCTCCAGTCCCTCCTGACGGCGACCGACGTGCCGGATTTCGGCTCGAAGCTGCCCATCGCGGCGCGCTTCGAAGTGCAGGCCGGCCGTGTGCGGCGCGCTTAGCTCCCCCGTTTGACTTGTCCCGGCCCTCTGAAGGCGCACCATGGGGGGGCACTGAATCGTTACGGCGCTTCCGGCCAGCTCCAAGCGACACCGGCCGGGGGTTCAACCCACGCAAGGAACGCTTACTTATGAGCAAGGATCAAGAAGGGGCCCTTTTTCCCATCGAGGACGGAAACTACAAGATGGACGCGGAGCCGGTCGTGCGCATCGGCATTGTCCTGGAAGAGGACAAGAAGGAGGAGCTGCGCTTCCAGGTGCCGTCGGTGGGGTACCTGCTGGAGGAAACCGGGACGGACGTGCTGGCGGACAGCGAGGTCATCGTCCGCTGTGCGGGCGACAAGATTACACTCTATGATCTGGACGGCGGTATCCTCTCCCAGGACCTCAAGCGCGTGCGCATCGTCCCGCCCGCCGCGGCACGACCGGAAAAGGCGGGCGACGGCGTCCTGGTGCGCGGCATCGTCAGCGGCCGCGGCTTTCACTGGAGCAAGGAGATAGACCAGACGCTCAGCGACGTGCTCGAGTTCCTCCCACGCGGCAACAAGCTCATACTGGTGAACGAGGTGCCCCTTGAGACCTACCTCGTCGGCACGATCACCGGAGAAATGAGCGGCGAGTGCCCCATCGAGTTCATGAAGGCGCAGGCGGTGGCGGCGCGCAGCTGGCTCCTAGGCCAGACAAAGCACCCGCACCCCGGAGAGCCCTTCATTTGGTGCAACGACGACGACTGCCAGCGCTATCAGGGCACGGGAGGCTGGTCCGACCGTGCCGTGCAGGCCGTCAGCGAATGCCGCGGCGAGGTGCTCATCACCGAGTCGAAACGCTACTGCGACGCCCGCTACAGCAAGAACACCGGCGGCATCTCCGAGGACGCCGGCTCCGTCTGGGGCGATCCCATCGAGGGTCTCGAATCGAGGGTGGACGCGCCCGAGGGCTCCGAGGTGCAACGCTTCTTCCCTGTCACGGAGGAGAACCTGGAGGAGTATATCACGGGTGACTGGCTGAAGAACACGGACGCCTTCGCGAGTCCCAACGTCGTGGAGGAGGAGACCATCACGCGCTACCTTGGCCGCGTGGACGAGCCGGACCGGTACTTCCGCTGGACCCGCAAGCTGACGCAGAACTCGCTCCGGCGCTCACTGCGCCAGCGCGGCGGGCTCACGGACCTGGAGGCGGTCATGGAACTGCGTCCCGGCAAGCGCGGCAAGAGTGGCCGGCTGGAGGAACTCCACGTTAGCTACCGCGCGTCCAGCGGCGAGGAAAAGCGTCACACCATCAAGCGGGAGTTCAACATACGCGCCGCGATGGACGTCACCTTCCTGTATAGCAGTGCCTTCCTCATGCGGCCCAAGTACGGCCGCGAGGGGGAGCTGGAGGAAGTGACGCTCCATGGTGCCGGATGGGGCCACGGGGCCGGGCTCTGCCAGATCGGCGCCCTCGGCCGGGCCCTCAAGGGGCAGGACTACCGGACCATCCTGATGCACTACTACTCCAACGTGAAGCTGGAGCGTATATACGACTGACACGGGCGATACACGCCAGCGGGTGAACAAGGGAAAAGCGCCACTCGTGAGGGTGGCGCTTTTCCATTCCGTGCCCTTGTTTGGGACTCAGTGGCAGAACTCGACCCCGCGCTTCTCAAGATAGCGCTGGTGGTATTCCTCGGCGCGCCAGAAGGGCCCGGCCTTGGTGATCTCCGTCACAATGGCTCGGCCGTTGTAAGCCGGGCTGGCCTGGAGCCTGTCCCGGGAGGCTTCCGCGGCGGCCTTCTGCTCCTCGTCGTAGTAGAAGATGGCGGAGCGGTACTGCGTGCCCACGTCGGGGCCCTGCCGGTTGAGGGTGGTTGGGTTGTGCATCTCCCAGAAGGCATCGAGGAGCTGGTCGTAGGAAATTTTTTCGGGGTCGTACTCGACGAGGACCACCTCCGCGTGGCCGGTCCGGCCGGTACAGACTTCGCGGTAGTTGGGGTCCTCCGTGTGGCCGCCCGAATAGCCCACGGGTGCGTCCACGACCCCGTCCATCCGGCGGAAGGCGGCCTCGATGCCCCAGAAACAACCGGCCCCGAACATGGCGCGTTTCAGCTTGCCGGGAGATTCCGCCTGGGGCTGGATAGGTTCAGTGGTCATGGTTGTTTTCTCCTTGGAGGCGTTGACGGCGAACATGAGTGCCAGAATCGTGCAAAGTGTCAGTGTGATCTTCATGGTCTTTCTCGCTGGTTGTGGGGGTACCCTGCCAGGAGGCGGGGCGGAGGGAAATGCGGGAGAGGCACGCTCACCTAGTCAAGGAGGTAATCCTGAAATGGCGGACAAGGTTGTCAAGTCGGACGGTGAATGGTGCGAGATTCTCAGCCCGGAGGAGTTCCGTGTCCTGCGCCAGGCGGGGACCGAAAGGGCCTTCACCGGCAGATACTGGGACCACCACGAGCCCGGAATCTATAGCTGCGCCGCATGCGGGCAGGAGCTCTTTGATTCCGAAACGAAGTTTGACTCGGGCACAGGCTGGCCGAGCTACTATGCGCCCGTGGCAACGGACAGTGTGGCCGAACGCGAGGACAACAAATGGGGCATGCGCCGCACAGAGGTGCTCTGCAGCCGCTGCGAGTCCCATCTTGGGCACGTCTTCCCGGACGGTCCCGAGCCAACCGGCCTCCGGTACTGCATCAACTCGGCGGCTCTGCGGCACGTGCCCCGGCCGGATCAGCCCGGCGAATAGGACTGCAGGCGGTCTTCCGGCCGGTACGGTTCGTGCCCCTCATTACCGGCCGGAGGCCAAGTTGCAATGTGCCCCGTAAGGCCACCCAAAACCCACAATCCGGAACGCAGAGCCTGCTGCACCGGCGGGGCCTGTGCGAGGACTGAGCACGTCAGCGCGCAGGGGTCCCGCTTCTCCTACTACATCGCCGGGATGACCACCGCCGAGGACGTGGAGGCGCTCCGCCGCGAGCTCGGACCCCTTGGCATAGACGGCGAGCGGCTGCTGTTTAATCTCGTGACTGGGCGTATGGATGTTGTCCCCGTTGGGAACGATGTCACGGACGCGGAGCTCCGCCGGGCAGTGGAGCGGGCCGGTATGGCCGCCATCCCTTGGGATGACTCCGCCTCCTCGGCTCCGCGCGTCCCGCAGGACTCGGGTGGGGCGAACTGGCCGCTACGTCTTTGCGTGGCCAGCGGTGTCTTCTTCATGGCGGGACTCGCCTTGGCGCTCTGGGATGCGGGTTCGCTTCGGGTCTTCCTCGAGCGCGGCGGGGGAGCGGTGCTGCCCCTCGGCCCGGCGAACTGGCTTTACGGGGCGGCCGTAGTGACGGGCCTTTGGTTTGTCGTGCCGCGTGGGTACCGGGCGCTCCTCCGCCTGCGTCCGGACATCAACCTGCTGGTGACGATCGCGCTTGCCGGGGCGGTGGGGCTGGGCGAGCTGGCGGAGGCGGCCAGCGTGGCCTTCCTTTTCGCACTCTCGCTGCAACTGGAGAGCTGGTCCGTGCGGCGCGCGCGGTCGGCCATCGGCCGGGCCCTGGATCTGGCCCCGCGCATCGCCTGGGTCCGGGACGGGACCGGGTACCGGGAAATGCCCGTGGAGGACGTCACCCCTGGTGCGGAGGTGCTCATCCGTCCGGGCGCGAAGATTCCCCTCGATGGGGTGCTCGTGCGGGGGGAGAGCTCCGTGGACGAGTCGGCCCTGACGGGCGAACCCCTCGGTGTACCGAAGTCAGAAGGGTCTCGTCTATACGCCGGGACGCTCAATCAGGACGGCGCTCTCCAGATGCGGGTGGACCGGCCCGCTGCGGAAAGCACTGTCGCGCGCCTGCTGCGCCAGGTGGAGGAGGCGCGGTCGCGCCGTGCCCGCGCTGAGCAGCTCGTGGATCGCTTCGCCCTGTATTACACTCCCGCCATGATCGTGCTGGCGGCCGGTGTGGCGCTGATGCCACCGCTCCTGCTTGGTGCGGCCTTCACGGACTGGCTGTACAGGGCGCTTGTTCTTCTCGTGATCTCGTGCCCATGCGCCCTTGTGATCTCGACACCCATCAGCATCTTTGCCGGCCTCGCGTGTGCCGCGCGGGCGGGGGTACTGGTGCGGGGCGGAGTCTTCCTGGAACAGGCTGGCCGCACCGGCGTGCTTGCCTTCGACAAGACCGGCACCCTGACCACCGGTCAGCCGCGTGTCTCGCGGATGGTTCCCACCCAGGGTCAGGACGAACCGCAACTCCTCACGCTGGCAGCGTCGCTCGAACAGCACAGCGAACACCCGCTTGGCCGGGCCATTGTGGAGGAGGCCGCCCGCCGCGGACTCACGCCACGCGAGCCCCGGGACTTCCGTGCCCTGCCCGGCCGCGGCGCACAGGGCGTGCTGGAGGGAGTGGAGCACTGGGCCGGGAATGCGCGGCTCGCGGAAGAAAAATCCCCGGGTGCGTCCCCCCCGGATGCCGGCGGGCAGGGAACCGCCGTGGCCGTCGGCCGGGCCGGGGAGCTTCTGGGATGGATATTCCTTGAGGACACCATCCGGCCGGAGGCGTACCGGGCGGTGGAGGAGCTGAGGAGTGCTGGGGCCCACCGGATGGTGCTCCTCACGGGGGACCGGGAGGCCGCCGCCGCTCGCACCGCCGAGGAACTCAGGCTGGACGGCTACCGGGCGAATCTGCTTCCCGGGGACAAGGTCGAGGCTCTGCGGGAGCTGGCGGCGGACGGGGACACCGTCGCCATGGTGGGCGACGGCATGAATGACGCCCCGGCCCTGGCGGGAGCCGGCCTCTCCGTCTCCATGGCGCGGCGCGGGTCGGACCTGGCCGTGGACACCGCGGATGTGGCGCTCATGAGCGACGATCTGCGCCATCTGCCATGGCTTCTTCGTCACGGCCGGCGCACGCGCCGCATCATCGCCTGGAACATCGGATTTACCCTCGCGGTGAAGGCGGGATTCCTGGTGCTGGCGGTGGCGGGATTGGCCACCTTGTGGATGGCCGTGGCGGCGGACGTCGGGACGACTGTCCTTGTTAGCGCCAACGCCCTGCGGCTCCTGCGGACCGCGCCCCCCGAAATAGAGTCCCCCGGAGAGGAGTGAACTCGACTCTCCGGGGGATGGGGGATGGGGAGGAGGGGCTGAAACTAGAAGTTATACTGGCCAGTGATCCGGTTGATCGCTGGGCGGCGGGTGTTGGGGTCGGGAAGCGGACCCGGTGCTGATCCGATTCGGACGATGTCGCCTTCGGACATCGTTCCATTGGTCGGGTCGTAATCAACGCCACGCTGGTTGAACAACGCGTTTTGACCCGCATACCCGCCTCCAAAGGCGTTGATGCGGTCCGGGCCGGCCGAAACGATGTGCCACTCCGCTCCAGATGTAATGCTGGCTCCACGGTTGCCGCCGAGAAGGCCGCCCGGGGAGACGCTGAAGGCATCCACGTAGTCATAGGTGTCGTAAACGGGCTGGGGCGTTTCTGTCACGGGGTGGAGTGCCGTACCCACTCGCGGGTTGATGAAGGGGTCTCTGGGAGCGGTAGTCATGTAGGAGATAGGAGTTGTGATCCATATGAAGCGGGAGCTCACACCGGGATCACCCGGATTGTAAAGACTCGGGCCGTTAATCCCCACGCCTCCCGGGGTGCTGACGCCCAAAAACGGCGAGTTCCGGGCCACCAAGGGTGGATAAACATTGTTGTCCACCTGATACGCCTCGATTGCCGTGGCAAGCGAACGCATGTCCGACTGAGCCCTTGACACCTTAGAGCGCGTCTGGGCCTCAAGGAAGTTTGGCACGGCGATGGCCGCCAGAATGGCAATAATGGCAACGACGATCAGTAGCTCAATAAGGGTGAAGCCCTTTTGGTGGGTCATGGGGGTACTGCCCTTTCTCAGGCGCATTGCACCTGCTTCAGAGTTCGGCAGCCCCAGACAGGCCACGCCATTTCCCAAGGCTTACCTTGCCGGAAAATTTCCGGGCGAAATCCGGACGGATCAAGTCGTTTCTTTTGGACCGGAAGGAGTTCCTACTGAATGGGCTCCATCTCGGTGCCGAGATCGTTGCCCTGCTGGGCAGTTTCCTGCCCATTCTCGGCCTTGAGGTGTTGAATCCGCTGGAGCTCCTCAATCTCGCGGGGGGTCTTCTCGCGCGGGTAGCTCCCCAGGATGCGGACCTCTTCGCAATGCTCGCGCAGCGAGGCGATGGCATCCCTGAGGATGGGGTCCTCGCGGTGACCTGTCGCGTCCACGAAGAAGGCCTGCTCCCATGCCTTGCGCTTGGTGGGCCTTGACTCGAGCTTGCTGAGGTTCACCCCGAGGTCGTTGAACGGCTTGAGGATGTTGTAGAGCGCGCCGGGCCGGTCCTTGACGCTGAACATCAGGGAGGTCTTGTCGTCGCCACACGGGCGCGAGTCCGACTTGCTGATCACGAGGAAGCGGGTCGTGTTGTCCTGGCTGTCCTCGATGCCTTTGGCCAGTATGCGCAGGCCGTACTGTTCGGCGGCGATCTCCGATCCGATGGCGGCGGAGAAGGGCACCTGCTTTGCCTGCAGCATCCCTTGGGCGGTGGAGCCGACCTCCACATGCTCGGCCTTGGGAAGGTTCTCCTTCAGCCAGATCCCGCACTGAAGGAACGCCTGTGGGTGGCTGTAAACCTTCGTCACCTCCTCGAGGGTGCAGTCGGCCAGAAGGGAGTGGCTGATCGGCAGGAGGATTTCGCTGCAAATCTGGGCCGAATGGTCAATGAACGCGTCGAGCGTGTAGTGTACTGTGCCGCCCGTGCTGTTCTCGATGGGGACGACGCCATAGTCTATCCAGCCGTTTTCCACCGCGGCGAAGATCTCGCGGATCTGCTCGTAGGCGTTGAAGTCCACGCTGGAGCCGAACTCCCGGATCGCGGCCTGATGCGCGAAGGTGTCCTTGGGGCCCAGGAAGCCGACCTTAAGGGGCTTTTGCAGGTTCAGGCAGGCGCTGAGCACCTCGCGGAAGACGTAGGTGAGTCCCTCGCGGGGAAACGCGCCCGTGGACTGGGAGATGGCGCGGGTGATGACTGCCTTGGCGCGCCCCGGGTCGAAGGTGCTCATGCCGCTGTTGGCCTTGGAGAGTCCCACCACGCGGGCGATTTCCGCCCGGCGGTCGAGCAGCCGGACCAATTCCCGGTCAATCTGGTCAATCTCCACCCTCAGCGCCTTCAGGTCTTTCGGCTTCAGATCCATTTCTGTCAGGCTCCGGCCCTTTCGAAGAAACGTCGAATGCGGGCGGAATGGTGCCGGATGCCCCGCCCGGGGACAAAGCACAATCTTGCCCCACGACGGGTCCGGGCGCAGGAGTATTCGATTCGGGCGATGGGCCGCGTGGCCCGCGCCGCCCGGAGAATCCCTCCGCCATTTGCGCCCATTGACGCCGATGGGGGCGTCGTCCGTCTATGCCTGCTTGTTGGTGAACAGGGTGAAGTCCGGCCAGAAGAGCAGTTCCACCGTGCCGATGGGTCCGTTGCGGTGCTTGCCGACAATGATCTCTGTGTCTATCGGCAGGGTGCGGTCGTGGGGCGTTCCGCCGTCCTCGTCCTTCTGCAGCTCGAGGCGCTCGCGGTGGACGAACATGACCACGTCCGCGTCCTGTTCGATGGCGCCGGACTCGCGCAGGTCGGAGAGCATCGGCTTGGCGCCCTTGTCCTTTCCGGTCCGTTGCTCGATGTTGCGGGAGAGCTGGCTGAGCGCGAGGACCGGGATGCGGAGTTCACGTGCCAATGCCTTGAGGCCACGGGAGATTTCCGAGACTTCCTGCTGGCGGTTATGCTCCCGCCGGTTGTTGTCCGCGCCGCTCATGAGCTGGAGGTAGTCCACCACCACAACCCCCATGTTGGGGTTCTGGCTCTTGAGCTTTCGGGCCCGGGAGCGCACTTGCAGGAGGTTGAGCCCGGGCGAATCGTCTATAAAGATAGGCACGTCCTTGAGTTCTGTGGCACGTGCGCGCAGCTTGGCGAACTCCCGGTCGTTGATGAGTCCCCTGCGGACGCGGTGGCTGGGAATTTGCGCGTGGGAGCAGAGCAGGCGCAGGTTGAGCTGCTCCTTTCCCATCTCCAGGCTGAAGATGCCGACGGGGGCGGGCTTCCCGCTGCCGCCGCCCGTGAGCGCAATGTTAAGCATCATGTTCAGTGCAAGGGCGGTCTTCCCCATCGAAGGCCGTGCGGCGAGGATGACAAGGTCGCTCGGGTTGAGGCCGTTGAGAAGCCTGTCGAGGTCAATGAACCCGGTGGGCAGGCCGGTGATGTCGCCCTTGTGGGCTTCGAGCCGGCCGATTTCCTCGAGCGCTTCCTCCATGAGCTCGCCGATGGGGACGAAGCTCTCCGTTCGGCGCGTCTGGCTGATGTCGAAGATGAGTTTTTCCGCCACGTCGAGCTGGACGGGGACGTCGTGGCGTTCTTCTGAGGACTCGCGGAGTATGGTTTCGGCGGCGGCCATCAGGCGCCGGAGCGTTGCCTTGTCGGCGACGACGCGGGCCAGTTCGGGGGCGGCGCCGGAGTCGCGCGTGAATTGCTCCAGGCCCGCAAGCGTGGCGATTCCGCCCGCTTCCTCCAGCTTGCCCTGCTGGCGCAGTTGATTCGCCAGCAGATTCAGGTCAATCGGGTCGCCCTTGTCGTAAAGCTTGACGATCGCCTCGTGAATGGTGCGGTGTGGCGGGTGGTAGTAGTCCTCGGCGCGGACGAACTGTACGACTTCGGGGATGATGCCGAAGTCGAGAATCATGGCCCCGAGGACGGCGCGTTCTGCGTCCAGGTTGTGGGGCGGCCTGATGGTGGAGTCCTCCGGCCGGGCGGCCTGACCGGGGGATTGTGGATTGCCGTTTCGTGATGCCATGGGAACTCCGGGACCGGTGGGTGCGGAGCCGGAAGGAAGCGCGGCGCCGGGCGCGCCGTCAAGATGAGCCGTACTTACTCACCGTTTGTCCCCAAGGGTTCTCCACAGCTGTGGAAAACCCCCGGGGACATCACGGCAGGTCTATTGGGTGCAGCCGGTTATCTTCCCCTCATTCCGAAGTTCGGATCAATCTTCAGGAAGGGAATCAGGATCACACCGGGCAGGGTGAAGATCATTACCAGGATGAAGAAGGTGAAGTAGCCTGTCAGTTCAGCCAGGAACCCAGTCCACATGCCTGGGATCATGATCCCCATGGCCATGAATCCGGTACAGAGCGCGTAGTGTGCCGTCTTGTAGGGCCCCTGGGCGGCGAGAATCATGATCAACAGATATGCTGTGAACCCGAATCCGAACCCGAACGACTCTATGCCCACAACCGCGTTGATCCAGAAGAAGCTTTCCGGCTGGGCATATGCAAGCCAGGCGTAGAGAAGATTCGGCAGGTGCATCGCCGCAACCATATACCAGATCACCGCCTTCAGTCCGAAACGGGCGAGGATTATACCGCCGAGCACGCCTCCGACCAGCAACGCTCCCGTATAGACAACGCCGTTCGTGAAGGCCAGTTGTCCCAGACTGATTGCCATGCCGTCGTTGCCGCGGTCGTCCAGCAGGAAGATATTCCTGATGTGGATGAGCTGTGCTTCACCAAGCCTGAAGGTGAGAAGGAAGGCCACGACGATGCCCATGTTTGCCTTGGTAAAGAAACTCACGAACACGTCCGCGAAGCCGATCCGGCTCACGTCCGACATGTAATGGAAGGCGCTGGAGACAGGTGCCCGGAGGGCCCCGAGGCTCAGTATGGCAACGCCAATCAGCACGATCAGAATGAGCCGGCTCATGGCGAAGAAGAAATCGTACCCTCTCACCTCAAGGGCTGTTGGTTCCTGCTCCACCAGCTCTGCGATGCTCTGCAACTCGGCGACCGAGAGATCCGCCTCCTGCGCGATCTCCTCGAGGTCTGCATCCTCCTCGAGGGCGTCTCTTCCGGCCTCGCGCAGCCGATCAATTTCTTCGTTCATGGCTGTCTCGGGATAGTCCATCTCGAGCAGCATGTTCCGGACGCGATCGGCTTCATCGGTCTCGACGGCCAGCAGCAGCAGCTCGCGGGGCACTTCGATTTCGGCAATGGCCTGCTCAGTGCTGATTTCGTCGTCGCGCACCTGCCCGGCCAGCTCAAGGATTCCCGAAACCCTCAATTCAAGGGCCTGATCCGCGAAGTTCTGCTCCTCCAGGTTGGCGCGAAGGGTCCGCTCCGCGGGAATTCCCACGGTCCTCTCCATGAAGAAGTCGTTGCTCTTGCCGAGGCCGACGAAGGCGCCGTAACCGATAAGAAGTGGAAGGCCCACGGTCGCCCCCAGTGCAAGCAGCGGCACGATGAACGGCGGGCGATCGACCGTCTCCGGAGCATCCTGGGCGGGGTAGGGCAGGATGAACCGGTGATAGACACCAACAAAGAGGAAGTAGATGGCGCAGACTGCCATTGCGACCGCCCAGCCGAGCGGCACGTTGCCAGCCGTGGCCTCGTAGAAGGCCTCGACTTCCTCAGTGACGTGTTCGTGGGCGCGGACCTCGCCGGTGAACCCGATCTCCCACGTCAGGGTGTCAAACTCGAAGCGTTGTTGTTCCTGGGGTATCGAGAGACTCTGATCCCCGGAGACAAAGCGAATAATCACCCTTACGGTGCTGTCCGGGCCGGGGTCTTCCGCAAGGCGCACGTGAAACTCGGAGGACTCCCCGGGCTTTACCCCGATTTCCGTCGGGGTGATGATGATGGCCTGTCCCTCACTGGCGGCAGCAGCCCGGCTCGCCACTTCCTGCAGATCATTCGCGTGCGTCTCTGCGTTGACCTCCTCGGCCACCTCCTCAATGATCGAGTAAGCTCTGAACTCCACCGGGTCGAGCGAGGTGGCCGTGATCACTGCGAAGGCAACCCAGGGCAGGGCGCCGCCGGCAATGATCATCCCGAACCGGAAGAAGGTGCTCCGGATTCCGACAAAAAACGCCTGCTGTTTCTCCCGGAGCCCAAGCATGTAGTAGCCGTCGCAGGCAATGTCATGCGTGGCTGCCGCGAAGGCCATCACCAGCAGGATGGCAATACTGAGGCCGAAGAACAGAGGCGTCTGAAGAACAAAGCCGGTGGCTGCGAAGCTGAGGCCCACCAGTATCTGCAT
The DNA here is from genome assembly GCA_007132505.1 of Candidatus Sumerlaeota bacterium. Taxonomy (GTDB): domain Bacteria; phylum Sumerlaeota; class Sumerlaeia; order SLMS01; family SLMS01; genus SLMS01. Next base: position 1,124 of record SLOM01000153.1, on the reverse strand, counting down.
CCAGAAGGTCCAACTGCGCTTGGTCCAGTACCGGTCAACCAGCGGGCCCCAAAGCGGCTTGAGCACCCAGGGCAGGTTCAGAATGGCGGCCCAGAAGAGTGCCGTTCCGATGGGGACACCCATCGTAAAGAAGACAATACCGAAGAGCTGAATGACGACGGCGTACTGGAGCCCCTGCGCCAGATAAACCGTCGGTATCCACGCCCAAGGGTTGATTCTGCGTCCCTTGGAATCCTCCATGCCGGTGTGAACACTCGGCTCGTGCACCGGTTCGCCGGGAGCAGGGCCGCCGGCTTCCGGTGTGTTCTCGCTCGATGACATTCACTGCCTCCTCGTGCGGGGACGGGCCGTTGGGGGCGTGCGACGGGAATGAGGACCTCGTCTCCCTGAATGTGTCCGGTCCAAAGACTCGCGGGGGTTATCCCGAAGCCGGACTGGGGGGAGCAAGGGCACTGTTCACCCTGCGAGCACCTTTTCCCCGTCCGGCGGTCTCAGTTGTCCACGAAGCCCTGACCCCAGGTGCGGCGCGGGTCGTGATTGCGGAGATCCACCCCGTGGTCCGCCGCCGCCTTGAGCGCCAGCAGCACCGACACCCACCCGGGGGCGTTCTCCCGCTCCTGCCCGGGTGTCAGTCCATGCTCCTCCAGCGTCACCACGCATCCACCCGTATTGTCGTCCGTGAGGGAGAACGTCACCCGGCTCCCGGCGAAGTACCTCAGCGCGAATCGCCGCGGCGGGAGGCATTCAATGACCTGCGCCTCAAGGCGTTCCCCGTTTGGGAATCGGAAATGGATGGTGCCGTCGCGCTCAGGTGCCTCCTCGGCCCAGAATTGTGCGCGTCCCTCCGCGGTGGCGAGGAAGCCGAAGACCGTCCCTCTGGCCGAGCGCAGTGCCACCCGCCAGCGGATGGTTCCCTCCGGAGGGCCGGCGGTGCTGTGGGGGTTCATCGTCTCCTCCGGAAATGCCGGGCCTATTGCCGCGCCAAGTGCCTGCGGACGGTGGCGCGGACGGCGTCCACTTCGATGCCGTGCTGCCGGACGAGCCGGCCGAGGCGCGAGTCAGCCACTGTGTCCTCGGGGAGGCCCAGTTCCGTAAGGATGGTCTCCCGCGGCACGCCGGTGAGT
>SLOM01000036.1 GCA_007132505.1 Candidatus Sumerlaeota bacterium | reverse complement strand
CGAAGAGAATCTGCCCGGCCTCCGCGCCGAGGACGTAACCGCGGATGAGCAATTCGTGGTCACCGTCGTCCTTTGTGCCGATCTCGACCGTCAGGGTGGCCGAGGAGACGGCGGGTTCCGTCACGGCGATGCCAATGCTCCGGATGACGTCGTTCTCGCTCGGCACGCCGTCCGGGCCATGGCTGACGAACGTGTAGGTGTCGAACCGGTCGCCGTGGTAGCGGAGCGAAAGGCCATCCTGCTTGGGCTCGATCAGCCCGAGGGGCGAGTAGAAGTAGTAAGGGTTCCCCCACGGATCGAGAGGCGTGCCCTCGTCGTAGTCACCATCGGGCCCTTCGCGCTCCGCGCCGGATGGATAGGCGAGGTAGGGCCCCTGGAACTGGTCCTGGGTGAGCATCTGGCGGAAGGGCACCCCCTCGGCGGGGCGGAGGACCAGCGCTCCCCCGCCGCGGTTGATCCACTGGTGCGGTGGATCAGCGTCGGGATCGAAAATGTCGTCCAGATTCTCGATGGTGGTGAAGTAGCCACTGTCGAGGTAGAAGATTTCCATCGCCTGCTGAAAGTGGGCGAGCTGCAGTTCGGCGGCGGTGCGTTGCGCCGCGTTGGCGCTCGTTGCCAGAAGGACGATGGCCAAAATGGCAAGGGCTGCGTGCTTCATGCGTCACCTCCTCCACGGGGCAGGCTGGGCGGTGCCGCTGCCGGGACGGCGGCGGGTGCCCCGCCTTACGATAGTGGGTAAGCAGGATTCGCGCAAGGTTCCGGGCGAACGGGGTTACTCTGGCCCGTCCCCGTTCGCGGATTCCGGCGGTGCGGCGCCCGGCTCGGGACGGATGTACCTGCCGCGATACACGGTGATGTTGTCGAAGTGCGCGTGCACGTTCACGTACTCCCCGTCCTCGTCCACGGGTGCCCATTCGGGGGAGCTGCCCCCGTGAAACGTGCTGACAAGGAACCGGCTGATCAGGGCGCTGTCCTCGTCCGTGCCGCGGAAAGCGACCCCCTCGTGGGTGACGATGCGCTCCCCGTCCACGTAAACGTTGGCGAAGCCGTTCTCCTCGCCGACGTCGTTCAGCCGCACGTGGAAGGATACGGCGTGGTAGCGGCCCTTCTCGAAGGCGAAATCGGGATTCCCGCGGCTGACACCCCACTGGCCGGGGCGGTCCTGGACGTATAGATAGGTGCGTACCCCGCCGCCGCGTCCGAAATTCACCCGGGCGCTCCAGCCATCGGGGCGGTCGTCCTGCCCGCCGGTCACGGAGCGGTCCGGCCCGAATCCGTGGAGCTTCCCCCCGCCGACGAACTGGAAGTCCTCCTCGAACCGCACGTCGTAATTGAGCGTGTACTCGGTGCCGCGCTCGTCCAGGCGCACCCGCCGGACGATCCGCTCGCTGCCGCGGTCGTACCCCACGTAGGTGAAACGCGCGGCGGTGCCACCGTCCACGCCTTCGCCCGGGGCGGGCTCGACGTTGGGATGCTCGAAAAGATAGGGCGCCGACTCGAAGTCCTCGGACAGGACAAGGACGGGGGTCGTGCGGGCCTCCTCCGCAAGGGCGGCAGCAGGAAGGGCAATCAGGGCTGCAAGTGCCGTGGCAAGGCGTGTCATGGTGGTCCTCCTCCGGACGATGGCTGATGCTACAATCGCCGGAGTTGCCGGACCTGTGCAACGAATTCCTCCGGCCGGTCCGGCGACACGGTCACGGTCCTGTCCTGGTACCGCAGCACCACCACGCGCCGATGGTCGGTGACCCAGGAGCGATGTGGCCCAAGCCGCGCGTTACGGAACCAGCCCACCCGCGAGAAGACCCCATCCATGCCAAACAGCATGACGGAGAATCTCGCGGCACCGGGCTCTACCTCGACGGAGACAAGTCCATCAAGCTCGACGCGTGTCCATCTGCCCGGGCGCTTCACGAGGAGGGCGTCGTGCGTGAGTTCGTAACCACGCACCATGAACAGGGCCATGCCGAGAAAAGAGAGCGGCAGAGCCACCGCCGGCAGGAGGATCATCCAACGGCCTTCCTCCTCGGTGGTGACGAAAAGGCCGATCAGGACGGACACGGCCGCCACACAGATGATCACGCTGAACACCGTCCAAAGCCTGAACGAGGTCCCCCAGGGAGCAGCGTATATGTGCCGGCTGTCCATGATGCGGGCTCGCTTCCTCGTCAGGTTTCCGGCTGGCCGTCCTCAGGCCCGACAAGCCGGTCGTAGTGCCAGTGGTACAGATACTTGAAGACGAAGGCCAGGATCACCGCCAGGACGCCGAGTATCATGCCCAGCAGGTAGCCTCCGACGTAGAACTGCGACAAGGCCAGGAGCGCGAGCGACACCCAGGCGACGCCAACGCTGATCGTCCCGAACCCGCCAGGAATCATCCAAGGGGGCGAATGGCGCACGGAGTCGGGGCCTTCCTGCTCTTCGAGGGCCCGGCGCACGGGACCCCACGCTCCCATCGGACGGGCGCGCTTGTAGAACTCGACAAGCCGGTCCATGCGGACCGGAGGAGTGACGAGCGTCACCGTCACCCAAAAGACCGTCGAGACAACCGCACCGGCGAAGGCCTGGATCATGGCGAAGTACTGGGCGGTGGTCTCGCTCTCCGCGGCCCTCTCCGCCAAGTCCGGCATCATGATGGCCAGGGTTGGCCCAAGCGCAAAGTAGATGATCGGGCCGCCGACCATCGCAGCCACCCAGGCGTAGAAGTTCACCCGCCACCACCACCACTGACCCCAAGCCAGCGTGGCCGTGGCCCCCAGGATGCCCGCCAGCCGCACCGCGATCCCGAAGAGCGAACCGGCCTGATAGACAACCGCAATGGCAGCACACATGACGACAAAGGTGAAAATTCGGCCAACGAAGACGGCCTGGTCCTCGCGCGTCTTGCGGAAGAGGTAGGTTAGCCCCGAGAACGCAAAAAGGAAGCCGGCGAGCGACCAGATCCCAGAGATCGTCCAGGCCACCTCCGCGACACGCACCATGTAGGTGAACAGGCCAAGGGCCATGACGGAGGCGATCACGGCAATGAGCCCCAAAGCCTTGTCGGCCGGGAGCGTGACGAAGAACTGCCGGCTCGGCCGCCACACGTCGTTCGTCAGTGTCTGGGCGCCGTAGTTCATGTGGCTGTCTATCGTGGACATCACAGAGGCGATCAGCGCGGCCAAAGCGATGCCCAGAAGACCGACCGGAAGGAATTGCTCCAGCAACATGCCGTAGGCCTGCTCGCGCTCACCCGGCTCGGCGGTGTAGAGCTCCGGGTGCATCGGCAGAAGGCCGAGCGCCGGCAGAGTCAGCGTCAGCAACATGGCGAAGAGCGCGATCTGGCCCCAGATATACACCTTGGAGGCTTCACGCTCGCTGCTGGTGGAGAAGATGCGCTGGCCCTCCGTGGCCTGGCCGCCTCCCGCGCCGATCGTCGGGATCAGGAACCACAGCAGCACGAGCATGGGTCCCATGACCTCGTGCCCCCGCACAGGGGTTAGGGAAAGCACCTCCCCCGAGGGCACCTCCACCGTGGCTCGGATGGCATCGGCAAGCCCCATCGGGCCGCCATAGTGCGCAAGCACAAGCACGCAGAGCAGCACGTTCGCAGCGATCAGGACGATGGTCTGCATCAGGTCCGTCACGAGCACGCCCGAGAAGCCGGCGATCCAGATGTAGATGAGCAACACAGGGAGGATGATCATCAGAGTCGTGTGAATGTGCTCGATGCCGAAGATGGGCGAGAAGATCAGGTGCACGCCCAGCATCCCGGCCCCAACCCAGGGCACCATGCCGAGGAAGACCTGATGCAGGGAGGTCCAGATGCGGACGAAGGTGCCGCCGCGGCCGGCGAAGCGGAGCGCATAGAACTCCGGACCCGTCGAGACGCCGAGCCGTTTCCAAAGGACCGCAAAGAGCAACCCGGCCACCAGCAGCGCAAAGCCGAAACGCGACATGTACCACCAGGCGATGGGCAGGCCCACGACGACCGCGACGCCAACGTAGGTGGGCGCGACGTCCGCGTTCATGGAGGTGACGGCCTGGGAGGTGCCGGTCAGCCAGCCGGGCATCTTGCGCCCGGCAAGGAAGTACCCCTCCTCGCCCTTGGTACCCGATCGCAGGAGCTTGGCACCGATGATACCCAGCCCGAAGGAAACCACCAGGTAGATCACGATGATCAGGATGTCCACTGTGTTGGGGCGTATTTCTGGTGGAGCGATGTCTTCGGGCAGCATGGGCTGATTCTCCCGTCGAAGTGGCGCGCCCGGCCGCTTTTTGGTGGAGCGGTTCCCCGGTTCGGTGGAGAAGTCGGTCCGGTGCCTTGGTGTGGGCAACAGGATTTATTTCAAAAGCTAAATAACTATTGCCCACACCAAGCCCCTCCGGCCCCATCCGCCCAGCTGCGAAACCACCCCAAAGGCACGCTCCATGAAGCCCATTACCGGCACCTTTCTCGACGAAATCTCCTGGGACATCCCGTCGTGGAACTGGGGTCCGGCCCAGTGGCGCCGCGAGTTCGACACCATGAAGGCGGCCGGCATTGACACGGTCATCATCATCCGGGCCTCGCTGCGGGACATGGCGGTCTTTCCGTCCGAGGCGCTCGGCATCCGCGACGTGCCGGACCTCGCCCAGCTCTTCCTCGACGAGGCGCACCGGTGCGGCATGAAGCTCTACTTCCCCAGCCACGACAGCGGCATGCTCGACCCGGCATGGACCAACTGGCGCCCGGACTGGGAGCTGTGCCAGCGCTTCCTCCCCGAGGTCATGGAGCGCTACGGCGGGCACCCGGCCTTCCACGGCTGGTACATTGCGCCGGAGAACTGCTTCCGCACCCAGGGCGTTGCCGAGATCTGCCAGCGCTACAGCAGCCTGATGAAGGAGCTGGCGCCGGAGAAGCCGGTGCTCATTTCGCCATGGTACCCCTCCGACGTGTACGAGCGTCTTTCGACGGAGGAGCGCATCGCGCGGTTCCGGGAGGACTGGATCCACTTGCTTGCCCAGGCCCCCGGCGTTGACATCTGTGCCTTCCAGGATGGCTCGTGCACCTGCCGTCCGGAACGCCAGCCCGTTACCTACGAGCTGGACCAGTACATCAAAGCCGCGAGCGAGGCCTGCAGCGAGACCGGCACAACGCTTTGGAACAACGCGGAGACCTTCGACCGGCGCCACCCGATCAAGTTCCCGCCCCATGACTGGCGCTGGCTCCACCGCAAGATGGCCATCACCGACCCCTACGTGGAGAAACACATCACCTTCGAATTCAGCCACTTCCTCAGCCCGAACTCATGCTACCCATCCGCAGGCATGCTCTACGAGCGCTACGCGGAGCACTTTTCCCTGCCCACAAAAGGAGACAACTGATGCGCAAGCGCGCCATGCCCTCGATCATGACCATCGCCGCACTGGGAGCCACCGCCATGGCAACGGCCGAAATGCAGCTCGGAGAAGCCGGAAAGCACTACCCCTTCGACCTTGAGCGCCACGTCTTCCTCTCGCAGAGCCATGTCAGCTTCGAGAAGAAGGCCGATTCGTGGGCCTGGGTGTCCGACGTCGAGCACGTCATCGAACCAGAGTTCCGCGAACACATCTTTCTCGCCGACGGCGACCCCGCCTATCTGATGGGCGCGGACACGGTCCCCGGGGACAAGTATTTCGAACTCTTCCCCTACCACTACTACGACCAGTGGGAGGTGGACCAGCTTGGTGCGAAGATCAACTACAAGCTGGTGGCGCAGAACCGCACGGACGAGTACGTGAACATCGAGATATACGGCGCCGGGACCACACGCGACTGGGATCACTGGCGCACGTGGGCGGGGGCCCTTGCCGGAGAGGGGAAGCGCAACATCACGCTCGCCCCGGGTGAGAGTGTGACGCTCTGGGCCGAGGAGCAGCTCGAAGGCGGGCTGCCATGGAGCGGCATCTTCCTCGGACGGGCCAGCGGCGACATCTACGTGATGGACTACTGCTATATCAGCGACGAGGACCCGGGCTTCGAGCACGCCGAGCCGATGCCGGACATCAGCTGGCCGCCGTACCTGCTGGCTTCCTTCAGCCGGGGCAGCGTGGACTGGAACGCGGCGGACCTTGAACTGTTCCCCAACGTCCGGGACGAGAACGGGCGGCTGCCCCTCGGCAGCGTTGACGAGATGGTCTATTCCCTCGCCTTCGCCTATTCACCCGGCGGCCCGATGACCAACCTTTGCTACTACAACGAGGTGCCCAACACCTTCGCGCGCGACGAGGTGCGCGTCATGGACCCGGTGAGTGGCTGGAACCACCGGTTCTTCGGCGGGAACTACCCGGTCATGTACCGCTTCTCCCTCAAGCTGCACAATGACACGGAGGAGACGCGGGAGGTCTCGTTCTATCTGGCCTCGAACGACATTTTCGGGGTGGATTCATTGTGCGGCGTCTGGATAAACGATGAATTCCTGCACGATCGTGCCCGGCTGTGGAAGGCGAACGAGCACTGGCGCATCTTCTCGATCACGCTCAAGCCCGGCGAATCGCACGACCAGGAATTCACCGTCGTGCCGCTCGGGAGCCGCTGGGGCGGCCTGATCGGCTCGTTCGATTTCGCCAAGGTGGACTGACTGATACGGAGGGGCTACCTCAGCCCCTCCAGCCGCTCGTCCGCCAGGTCCACGCGATACATGAGCTGGTTGTAGTCGTATCGGGGAATGCCCGGTGCTTCGTGGGAGAACATCCGGCTGATCGTGCCCTCGAAAT
>SLOM01000127.1 GCA_007132505.1 Candidatus Sumerlaeota bacterium | reverse complement strand
CGCCGCAGGACCGCGCTGTGGACCAAGACCAACAGTGCGGGTCAGTACCGTATAGACAGGCTGCCGACAGGAACCTACACGGTCGCCATCGTCAACGACCGGATGACCTCCGAGCCGAAGGCGGGCGTGAAGGTGGAACACAACGAGGTGGCCGGCGGGGTGGACTTCTCCATCTATCCGGGCCTCAACCTGCGCGGCACCGTGGTGGACGGGGAGACCGGTGACCAACTGCAGAACGCACGGGTCAACCTCAAGAGCCTTGTGGGCCCGGAGCTGCTCACCGCCAAGGAAACCACCACCTTCACCGAGGGCTCCGGAAGCTTCCGTTTCCCCAATATGCCGCAAGGGCTCTATACATTTGAAGCCAATCTGGACGGCTACATGCGCGGCGCGGGGGAAGAGGGCTCCGTGCGGGTAGAGGCACTACGGGGCACGGACCCCGAGCCCGTGGAGATCAAGCTTTACCGCGGCGGGCGCATCGAGGGTTACGTCATCTCCGAAGGCGGCAGCCCGGTCCAGAACGCACGGGTCCAGATCTTCCACGCGGGCGGAACGCCCTCACGAATCCGCCACGGTGACTTCTCCACCAGTACGGACAGTGGCGGGCACTTCGAAATCGAAGGCATCCCGATCCACAACGAAGTGCACCTCCACGTCAGCGCCTGGGCCGAGGGCCATACCAAGGTCCGTAGCGAACGCATCATCCTCAACCGCGACCAGAGCAGCCGCACGGTCGAGCTGGTACTGGGCGCCGGACAGACTCTGGAAGTCCAGGTGGACTCCTCACTCGGCGGTGGCATCCAGGACGCCAATGTCCGCATCAGTCATCCCGATTTCGGCGGCGATTCCGATCCGCCCACCTGGCGCCAGAACGAAAGCCAGGACGGGCGGTATATCTTCGAGAACGTGCCCTATGGGCGCGTCAGCGTAAACGCCAGCAAGGATGGCTATCTTCCTGCAGGCGGACGAGCGAACGTGGACGCCCGCGGAAGGGCACGCATTGAACTGACCCTCGATCCGGCGCAGAGCATCTCCGGAATAGTGTATGACGACGAACTGAACACCCTCCGGTCCGGCCGGGTGGACGCGCGCGCGGAAAGGGGCGCCCGTGGCTCGGGACGCTCGAACATCAATTCCGAAGGCCGCTTCAGCATTGAAACCATCGGCGAGGGGACCTTCCTCCTTGAGGTGAACACGGACATTTCCACCTCCACCGGCAACCGCCGCTTCACGTGGGGCTTCCCGGGCAACGAACCCAACCAGGGCATGGGTGACGTCATCCTCACCGTCCCCGCAAGCAGTGGGCTCGAGGGCACCATCTCGCTGCCGGATTCGGACGGGCCACCCGCGCGATTTACCATCAACATCCGCGGAAACTACCGGGATGACGCGGGCAGAGGCCGCAACATCAACATCACGCACCACTTCAGCGGCACCGACCGGTGGCGGTTCGACAAGCTGCCGCCGGGCGAATACAACGTCACCGCCAGCGCGCCCAACTACCTGCCTGTCACCGTCGGACCCTTCGAGCTGGAAACGGCGGGTGTCTATTCGGCCGGCCGTATTTCACTCCACCCGGGAGGGGCCGTTCGCTTCCGGGTGGTGCACTCCCGCACGAAGGAACCCATCGGGGGCGTGACCGGACGTCTCACGCCGGATGGTCCCGCCACCCGCACCAACAATCAGGGCAACGCCCACGTCAGTCCCGTCCAGCCGGACATCTATACGCTGCAGCTCTCCCACGGGGATTTCCTCCCCACCGAACGCGAGGTCATTCAGGTTACCCGCGGCGGCGAAACCAACGTCGGCACCATCGAGATGGACCCAGGTGGCGTCCTTCACGGCCGCGTCGTGGACGGCAACCGCCAGCCGCTTCGGGGTATCAACGTGGAGGCGCGGTCAGTCGAGAAGGAGGACGAGGTGCGCCGCGCGGGCACCGACGCCGGTGGCAGGTACTCCCTGCGCGGACTGCGCCCGGGCGGCCAGATCGTCACCTTCAGCGGAACGGTCAACGACCGCCGCGTGGCCCGAAGTTTCGAAATCAGCATCTCCCCGGACCGCGAGGCCACCCACGACGTCACCCTCTGGGCAAACTCCCGCCTCAGGGGGACCCTCCTCGCCTCCTCCGACGTGGACGTCTCCCGCGCCGTCATCAACCTGCACCCCATGCGCGGCGACAATGTCCCCATGACGGGCCAGTCCTTCCGGGTTAGCGACATTACGGGCAACCGCTTCGTTGAGGAGAACATGCTCGAGGGGCGCTACCTCGTGGCTGTGCAGGCCCCGCGCGGTTCCGGAACTGCCCACTGGGCCAGCGTCGTCACCGTGACGGATCGGGAAACCCACGCCGTCATCAGTCAGGGAAGCAGCCGGGTGGCAGGCCGGGTCCTCGAATCGGAGAACGGCCCACCGGTCGCGAAGCAGGAGGTCCGCCTCCGCCTGCTCACCGCACCCCAAAGCGGCGTCTCAAGCCTTCGCCAATGGTGGCAGTGGAGCACCATGACCGACGAAGAGGGCTTCTTCGCCTTCAACAATCTGCCTTCGGGCACCTACTCGCTGGTGTCGCACGCCGATGACTTGGGGTCCGACATCCTGGAGATCCTCCAGCTCCGCGAAGGCCGCCAGCTCGACGGCATGGTCCTCTACTTCGAATAAGTCCTTCCCACAGCCTGCTTCCCAGGGCAGCGTGCTGCCCGGCCCTTGAGTCGTGGCAAAGGTGCTGTTGACACCTGCAGGGAGCAGGATAACGCTTTTACATCCTTTACGCACCCCCTCCCCATCAAAGGAGCAAGCCAATGACCCTGCGCTCCACGGCTGCAATACTCGCCGCCTTTCTGCTCGCAGTCCCCGCCACCTCCACTGCGGAGGAACTCCACCTCGACGTCATGACCTTCAACATCCGGTTCGGCACGGCCCACGACCGGCAAAACAACTGGCCCAACCGCCAGGATATGACCGTCCGCATGCTTCAGAAATTCGATGCGGACATCGTCGGCACGCAGGAGCTCCAGGATTTTCAGGCCGATTTCATCGTCCGCTGGATGCCCGAGTACCGCTGGTTCGGTCCCCACCGGGGCGATGCGCTTCAGGAGCGCTCGGCGATCCTCTACAAGTGGCGTGAGTTCCTCCCCGTTGAAACGGGCACCTTCTGGCTCTCCGAAACGCCCGATGTCTACGCCTCGCAATCCTGGGATGCAGCCCTGCCCCGCATCTGCACATGGGCACGGTTCCTTCACGTGGAGACGGAGACGGACTTCTACGTCTACAACACGCACTTCGACCACGTCGGCCGCGAAGCGCGCCGGCACAGCATGCAGCTCATCCTCGACCATATAGACGAGCACGCCGGAGACCGGCCGGTGATCTTCCTCGGCGACTTCAACGTCACCGCGGAGCGTGACGACGTGTATGACATGGCGGTTACGGACACCGGGTTCGAGGACGTCTGGCTCACCGCCGCAGAGCGCGAAGGACCAACGACCACCTGGAACGCCTTCCGGGAACTCGACCCGGAGTCGGACCGGCGGATAGACTGGATCCTGACCCGCGGGCCCTTTGAGGCGGACTATATCGAGACGATTACCTACAGCGAGGACGGGCGCTGGGTGTCCGACCATTTCCCGGTGTTCGCGCGCCTGCGTCTCGATATCTCCGAGTAATCACCGACCCGCCGGGACGCCCCGTTCCCGGGCCAATCCCCGTGGACGGGGTGCCCGCCGAAGGTGGTCAGCCGCCGTGTGGCGTATATCCAACGGCAGCCGGATCAGCCGGTTGACCGGATAGAGCACAAGCAGCCAAAGCCATTGCCCGCGCGTCAGGGGTTGCTCCCAGGCCTCCGTTACGATGCGCCCGCGATTACGGAAGCTCCTCGCCCAGGCCCCGAAAAAGCCGGCCAGGCCGCCGCAGGAGAGCATCAGGTAGAGGCGTTGCCGCTCGATCCTGTGGAAGACTGTCGAGAAATCGTCGGGACGGTAATGCCGGCCGCCGTGCGACATGTCGTGCAGGACATGGACTCCCTCCAGCACGGCGAAACGCGAAGCTCCCCTGCTCTCGCCCCGCAGGGAGCGATGGTACGCACGCAGGGCAATGTCCAGGTCCTCGACCCCCCAGAAAAACCAGGGATCAAAGCCGCCAAGCTCCTCCAGCAGGCCCTTTTCCCAAACGGAGAAGCATGTCGAAATCGCATGCGGGTCCTCCGTGTCGCGGCGGGAACGTGCACGGCAGAAGTGGCCCTCCGGCGTCATATAGACACCCTTGGAGAAGGGCGCCGTCATCTCCCGGTCCAGCCAGATGTGCCCGGTCACGGCCCGGACCCTTCCGCCCTCGGCGAGGTGTCCGAGGCATCGCTCGATCGCATCCGGCGAGAGAATCTCCGCGTCCGAATCGAGAAAGCACACGTGCGGGGCACGGGATGCCAGAATACCTGCGTTTCGCCCGTGCGAGGCGCCCTGATTCGTGTCGAACAGGAGCGCACGAACCGTGTCGGGGGCTTCATCCTTCAGCCACTCCACCGTTCCGTCCGTGGAACCATTGTCCACGATGAGCACCTCAATGGAGGAGGCAATGGTCTGCGCCAGCACCGACGCGACGGCCCGCTTCAGGTCACCGAGCCGGTTCCATGTCACGATCACAACCGAGCAGCGGGGACCGGTGGAAGTCACTTGGCGGAGCGCAGCCCCGGCAGGGAAGCCCTGGCCATTTCGCGGAGGCCCTTCAGGGAATACTCCACGGCCTTGCCGTGGAAGCAGCCATGCGTGCAGAAGCAGGAGCGGATTTGCCCGCGGCGCTCGTTCGCCGCGGGACTGTGCCACAGCTTCTCGAAATCAAAGTCAAACTTGCCGAGGTTGGCGAACGGCAAGGTGAACTCGCAGTGCGCCACGTCCCCGTTCGAGTAGATCACTCCCACCGCCTGGCCAGCGGTCACGCAGGGGTACTGTTCCCTCTGCGTTCTGACCATCTCCAACTGAGCCAGGTTGTGGATATGAAAGGAGCTGACGCGTGGCGTCGAGCGGCGCTGGATGGTCTTCAGGTCCTCCGCGATGCGGTCGAATTCCTCCACGGGGGGCATGTTCATGGCCTTGGGGCCAACGCCCTTCTCGCGGATCTCCTCCGGGATACCCCAGGCGGAGGTCTCCACGTCGCGAACCAACTCGAAGCCGTGGATGATCTGCGGGCCGACGTGCTCGCGCAGGTGATCGTTCAGCGCCACCAGCTCGCGATGGTTCAGCTCCGTGATGACGGTCAGCACGTGCGCCGAGAGGGCCGGAAACTCCCGCGCCAGCTCGAACACGCGCTGGAGCGAACTGATCGCCTTCCGGAAATTCCCCGGCACCCCCCGGATCCGGTCGTGTGTCTCCTCCAGGCCATCAATGGATATCTGGAAGTCGAGGCCGGTCCCGGGGTGCTCGCTCTTCATGCGCCGGGCGAGGGATTCGATCAGGTCCGGCTTCAGGCCATTGGTGTTCACCATGATCGTCTCGGCCTTGCCGTGCCGGGCGAAGGCGGAGAAGACCTCCGGCAGGTCAGCCCGCAGGGTGGGTTCTCCCCCGGTCAGGATGAGCGTCCTCATCGGCGGGACACTCCCGGCCAGCGACTCGATCTGCTCGAGGGACATCTCGGGGATGCCGATGTTCAGGTCCTCCCAGCAGAAGCAATGGTCGCACTTCGCATTGCAGCGCATGGTGACGTACAGGATCAGCATGTCCAGGGGGTAGAGGCCTGTGCGGCGCTTCTCCCGCCGGTTGTGGAAGTAGCGCTTGGCCGTCTGCCCGAGTATTTGCAAGTCCAGTGAATTCATGCCTCTTGTGCATCTCCCCGGCGGTCCGCAGTGGGACCCCGGCCCCGATTGCCGGAGCATCCCGTCCCGGCGGTCAACGGCTAAGTCGGGGACGCACGCGCCGGGCCACCCATCGGCGCGGTGGTGTGTCGTAAGAAGAGGAGGGCCGCCACCCCGTGGGAGCGGCGGCCAGTCCAGCCGGGAGGGGTGGTGGCTGGAATCAGTGGGGAGAGATTAGTCCTGTTGCCGGGTCGGGTTGAATCTGGTCGTTCTTCTGGGAGCGCCAAATGTTGCCTGGGCTGATTGTTCCGTTCGTGGGATCATAGACGATCTGCGGAGAGAGGCTGGTCCCGCTGTTGCGGAAATCGCCGTCCGGTCCGACGGAACCCATTCGCCAGGACCCGTAAAACTGCTGCGCCGCGCGCCAGAATGGCGTGTCGCGGTAGCTTGTGTCGTAGTAGAAATAGTAGCGGCTCGTCAGGAATTGCCGCTCACCCTTCGGAACGAACGGGTCCACCTGCAGGGCGCTTGTCACGTAGGCAACCGGAGTGGAGAGGACGGGCCCTGGAATGGCCGCGATATTGGTCATCCCATCCACCGGCGGGTCGCCGAACAGGGACGGATTCCACTCGCGCGGGTAGGCATTGTTGTCCACGCGGTAGGCCTCGATAGCCGTTGTCAGGGCCCTCAGGTCGGCCACCACGCGCGAGACCCGGGCCCTTGTCTGCGCCTCGAGGAAATTCGGCACTGCGATGGCGGCAAGGATGGCGATGATTGCCACCACGATCAGGAGTTCGATGAGTGTGAATCCCCGGTTCCCCTTCCTTTTGGTCGTGCTTGGCATCTTCCTTTTGGTCGTGCTTGGCATCTTTTGCGGTCTCCCCTTCTTGTGGTAGCGCTTACGCCTCTTTTCATTGCCCCCGCCCAAGCCGCGGTCAACCATAAGATGAGAGAAAAGAGGGAAAGCGCGCCGCCGCGACACCATCCGCTACGTTCCTTGGGCCGCAATGGCGTCCTCCGATGCCCATCAAGGCAACAGTGTGCAAACTAAGGCATGGATTGGGCGCATCACATCCCCAGCCAGACACTTTTGTTTCCCGTTCAATCGTCTCTGGCGGGTCTTTTGCAGAGCCGCGGGCGGGGTCACGGACACGGATCATGCCCTGCACCAGTGCGGGCTAGCCGGGCCCATCCAAACGAAAGGAAATGGTAAAGGAGGCGGATTGCACTTGACTCAAGGCAGGACATTGCGAAAACTCCGTGTAACCGTTTTGAACAGAAAGGAATAAACAATGAAGAAAACTCTGTTGGCAGCAGCTCTCGCAGTCTTCGCGGCACCCGCCCTCGCCTTGGACGTGGGCAACTACACCTACGAACCCCTCTTCTCCTACGACGAAATGCGGGCCATCAGCAATGACGATGTTCGGGTACGGGTCGTCATGTTCGACGCACAGGATCCGGACCTGCTTCTGCTCTTTGCCGACGAAGGAGGGTCGGGGGAGTCCTGGCTCTTCGCCTATGATCTCGGACTTGAAACAATCGAACTGCTCGGCGGCGATTCGCTCGACAACCTGGTCGGCGAGGCTACCACCTTCCGGCATGGAGCCATCGCGGCCGGGGCCGGCCTCATCGCCTACCACGACAACAACAACCGCGGGACCATCCGGGCCGTGGAAGTGGCAACCGGCACCCTGGTCGCCGAGGTCATCGTTGATTCGGCCCTCGAGAACGTCGGATCCTTCGCGTACCTTGGGAACAACATCTGGGCCGCACCAGAGCGGGGGGTTGAGGACGGCGACCTTCTGCTGATAGACGCAGGCGCCGGGACTGTAACCACAGCGGTCGAGAACCTCGGCAACGTTACCAACCTCGATGTAGTCGGGCCCGACGCAGTAATCGTCGGGCTTGCTGATGGAGAAACGATCTATCACATCGCGGACGTAACCGGAGCCTCCCCCGTTGTTACAGACGTCACTCCCGCCGGTGCCGCGGGACGGGACATCGCGGGCTTGGCCGCAGTTTCGCAGGACGTGTATGCCGTCCTTGACAGGTCTCCCTCCGGCTTCAACGACGACATCATCGCCATTTGGGACGGGACGGACCTGACCGACTTGGTCCTCTCCGACATCGCCCCGCCCGGAGAGCTTTATCCGAATTTCCACCACGGCATGGCCATGATCCAGCCGGACCCCGAATCGCTGCACCTGTATATCGCGAACTTCAACAACTTCGTGAACGAGCCGGCGTTTGTACGCCTTGTCTGGGAAGACATTACCTCCGTTGGCGACTGGACGCTTTATTGAAGGCGTTCCGGTCCGCTTGACGCAGACCCCCATTGAAACAACTCGGCGCCGGAGGCCCATCGAGCCTCCGGCGCCGGTCTTCTTGGTACCATCACACCGATCGCTGCGTCAGAATCCGTTGTTTGCGATGATCCGGGAATAGTATTTCCCGCTTTCCTTGAGCGTGCGCTCCAGCGTCTCGTAGTTCACGTGGACGATCCCAAAGCGGTACTTGTACCCGCCCGCCCACTCGAAGTTGTCCATGAGCGACCACACGAAGTACCCCCGCAGCGGCAGCCCTTCCTCCGTGGCGCGGTGTACCCCCTTCAGGTACTCCCGGAGGAACTGCACGCGCGCGTAGTCCTCCACCACTGCCTCGCCATTGATATCCTTGACCTGGTCGGGACAGGCGCACCCGTTCTCCGTGATATACATATCGCAATCCCGGAAGAGTTCGGAGTTGAACCGGACCGTCCAGTAAAGGGCATCCGGCGTTATGGGCCACGTCATCTGGGTGCGCGGGAACCATTCCTCGTACTCGCGCGCACCGTAACGCTTTGAAACGCACAAGCCGGAGAAGTAAACATTGATGCCAAAGAAGTCAATCGGCGCTCCGATAAGCTCCAAGTCACCGTCTCGGACCTCGGGGACATCCGGCTCCTCCTCCTTCCACAGTTCCTGCGGGTAGGTGCCCTTGAGGAGAGGCTCCACGATCCATGCGTTGCGGCGGTAGAACTCCTGCCTCGCCGCGGAGATGTCCTCCTCGCTTTCCGTCAGCGGTGAGACGCTCGCGCTGTTGTGTACGATGCCAATCCTGAGGTCAGACGGACCCGAGTCGCGCATGGCCTGCAGTGCCTTGCCGTGTGCGAGGAGCAGGTGGTGAGACGCCTGTCTATACTCCTGCGGCCCGAGCTTCAGCCCCGGTGCGTGGACTCCGGCCTTGTGTCCGGCGTGGAGGACGACCTCCGGCTCGTTAATAGTGGCCCACATCTTGACCCGGTCGCCGAGACGTTCGGCGAGTAGGCCACAGTACTCCGCGAAAACGTCCGCCAGATCCCGGCTGGTCCACCCATTGTGTTTCTTTTCGAGCGAGTACGGCATGTCCCAGTGAAAGCACGTGGCGACGGGCTTGATGCCGTTCTCCAGCAGCTCATCCACGAGGCGATTATAGAAGTCCAGCCCGCGCTCGTTCACGGTGCCGCTTCCCTCCGGCAGCACCCGTGGCCATGCGATGGAGAATCGGTAGGCCTTGAGCCCGATCTGCTTCATCAATGCCACATCTTCGCGGTACCGGTTGTAGTGGTCACATGCCACCATGCCGGACTCGCCGTTTCGCGTCCGGCCGGGCAGGCGGGCAAACACATCCCAGTTGGCCGGCGCGCGTCCGTCCTGGTCCACTGCTCCTTCAATCTGATAGGCGGCCGTGGCGGCCCCCCAGAGGAAACCTTCCGGGAACTCGTGTCTCATTGCTTTCCTTTCCTACAGGTAATGGTGTCGCCGGCATGGCGAACAGACGCCGAGGCCCCGGAATAAAAAGCCTCACCGGGGCCAGCTTTCCGTGCCAGAAGAACCTTGAGCCAGCCTGCGCAGCTTCTACGTATTACGGTCCCTCGAGTGCCTCCGGGACATTGAAGCCGGCCCGGAAGAGCCCTTCCCTGAGGTGCTCGTTCCGGATCGCAAGGTCCCAGATAAGGCCCGTCCGGTAGTTCTCTATTCCCATAAGCATCGGTCCGTGCGCGATGGCGAAGACGTCATCCGAGACCCAGTCCTGGTCTATACTGAAAGCGTCCCAAAAACCGTAGCCCCCATCCTCGACGGATGTCCAGAGGGGTTTGCCGTTCACCTCAAGATCGCGCATGTGACGGAGTGCGGCGATCGTATCGCGCGGTTCCCAGGGCACGGACATACCGACGCCGTACGGCGCGACAACACCACCCGCCGGCGAGTTGCCCTCCGCACCACGAGGCTGATGTCCCGGCACAACATAGGTATAGTGGGGGCCGCTGGATGCGGTGATGCCCCAACGGTCCGTGCCGTAGGACTCAAAGAGGTCCGCGTTTGCCCGGCACCAGTCCCGGTTGGACAGCACGGCTTTCCGCGTGTTGTCCCACCAGTTGATGCCGTTGGGATCCTCACCCAGCTCGGAAAAATCGAGGAACAGGTTGGCGAAGGTGTAGTTGAACAACGTACCCGGCCATGTATAGACGAACTCGCGCTTGCCGTCGGAGCCCACCGGCCGGTTCCAGTTGCTGAAGGCCCGCTCCAGCGGAAGCCGGAACTCCTCCGTGGGTGAGCTCACTCCAAGAATGGCGATCAGGAGGGTCTCGTCCGAGTACCAGTCCCACACAGGGGGTGTGAAGCGGCCCGGCCCGTCAAAGTCCCGTTCATTCTCCGGTTCCCAGAGCATGTATATCTGCCCACCGCGGGACTCGTTCTGAAATGCGGACCAGTCCATCTCCGCGTATATCTCGTTGGCCAGCTCCTTCGCTTCGCCACCGAAGTACTCCCCGGCGACGAGGGCACCTGCGATCATCAGGGCCGAATCAATGGTGGAGACCCCCACCTCGTAGGCATCGAGGGACTGGTCCCCGGTCTCCATGTTCAGGAAATGGGCGTAAAGGCCGTAACGTCTGCCTGTGCTGTTCTTGAGGGTGCGAAGGGCAAGGGCCGCGCTCTCGTAGCCCTCGTCGAAGGAAATCCAGCCACGCTCGACCCCCATGGGCAGGACGGCGAACTTGAAGCCCTGTGCCGCGACGCTGCACACGTTGTCACCGGCCGTGGTGATCTTGTCCGCCACCAGCCCCGTGTCCGGATGGGCATAGTCCAGAAAGTATTGGAATCCCTCGCGGGATATCTCGTCCAGCAGAGCCATGTCCTCCGCCGTGGGCTGGTAATCCAGCCCCGTTTCGCGGGGGATGCGTGCGCACGCAGGCAGCAGCAGGCTGACCGCCAGCAGAAAAATGGCGCCCACCAGGCAGGTGGACGGAGCGTTAAGCCTTCTGGACCTCGGATGCGGCATATTCCTGTTCCTTTTCGCTGGTTTCTCCCGGCTTCACAAAAGCCGGCAATTCCGGCACGGATGAACGTCTCTTGATAAGCCGGCCCTTGAAAATGATCGTGGAGGGCTCGAGCCGTACGCCATTGATGCGGTCGCGGAGCAGACAGAGGGCCGTTCGGCCAAGCTCACGGAGAGGAATGCGCATGGAGGTCAGCTGCGGGCGGGCGAGCCGCGCCAGACGCGTGTCGTCATACCCGACGACTGCCACGCGGTCGGGCACCCCGAGGTTCTCGTCCAGTGCCGCATCAATCATCCCCCGCGCCACGTCGTCATTGGCTGCCACCACGCCCCAGCGTCCCTTCGTGGCCGCCATGCGCCGGATGATCTTCTCCTCGCAGAGCTTGAAGGTGTTCTCGTAGCTGTAGTCTGTCCTGTAGAAGTGCTCCTCACCGAGCGAAAACCCCGTCCGCCTGACTGCGTCCCGGAACCCGAGGTACCGGTCCCGCGTGTCCACGTTCTCCTCCGGACCGCCGAGGAAAAGGAGGTGTTTCGCGCGAGATTCCTCGATGAGGTGCATTGTCGCCTCGTAGCCGCCGCTGCGGTTGTCCACGAGCACATTGTCTATACCGAGATCCCCGAGGTCACGGTCTATCACGAGAAGCGAGTGCTTGTAGCGCGCCAGTTCGTGCACCGCCCGGTCGTCGAGCTGGGATATCATGAAGATCAGACCGTCCACGGCCCCCGATCCGAGGAACTCCTCGCAGACCGCCTCCTCCTCCTCCGGACCCACCGCGCGGATGACCATCAGGTTCATGTGGGAGTCACGCGCCGCGGTGTCCACGCCGTGCATCAGCTCCGAGTAGAACTCGCCCAGCAGATCGGGGAGAACGAGGCCGATGGTGTTGGTTTTGCGCAGGCCGAGGGCGCGTGCCTGCCGATTGGGGCGGAAGTCGAGCTTGCGCATGGCTTCCTCCACCCGATGGCGTGTCTCCGCCGCCACACGGTCCTTGCCATTGATGACACGGGAGACTGTTGCGATGGAGACACCGGCCTGGGCCGCCACGTCGTGTATGGAGAGATTTTTCGTTCGTTCCTGTTTGCTCACCTTTAGGGCGCCTCCTGTGCGCATGTCCCTTAGACTTGTGCCGGTGCTCTCAGGAGCACCTCCACCCGGCGGGTGAGGTTCTTGCCGGAAGGTTTGATCGGAGATTCCCGATCAAGCTCCACTCCATCCACCAAAATCTGCGGTTCTCCATCTTCAAGCCCCTCAGGGTTCGAAATTTGGATGTCCAGCACGTCTCCCCGGAAGGGGCGGCGCATTCTGACTTCGCCCCATTCCGCCGGAATGCGAGGCCTAATATGGAGGCCGTCCCAATCCGGGTCCACCCCGATGATGTAGTTGAGTGCCACGCGCCGCAGCCAGGCGGCCGACCCGGTGTACCATGTCCAACCTCCCTGCCCGAACAGCGGCGAGTCGGGGCCATTGATATTGCCCGGGAGAACATAAGGCTCCACGGCGTAATGGTCCGGGTCCGAGGCCCGGAGAGGAGGAGACAGCCTGCGGAAAATATCCATGGCCTCGCCTCCCTTGCCCAGCTTGCAGGCCGCCCAGATGGCCCATGTTCCGGCATGGGTGTACACGCCGCCGTTCTCGCGTGTGCCCGGTGCGTAGCGGGTCAGGTAGCCCACCCGTGCATCGGGTCTGCTGTAGGCCGGTTGGAAGAGCAAAGGCCCATACTCGCGCAGGAGGTGCTTCTCCGTGTTCGCCCAGCACTGCCCGGCACGCTCCGGCCCGGCCACATCGTTGATGATGGCCCAGGTCTGTGCGTTAAGGAATATCTTCCCTTCTTCGGCCTTTTGGCTGCCGAACGGCGTCCCGTCGTCGAGCGTCCCCCGGATGTACCAGGCGCCATCCCAGGCGTGCTCCTCGATGGCCGCCCTGAGCTCGTCGGCCCGGTTGGTCCAGCGGCCGGCCTCTTCGCTGTGTCCCCGGCGTTGCGCCACTTCGCTCCAGTCGCGCAGCACGCCATAGAGGAAATGCGCCAGCCAGACGGACTCGCCCCGCATCTCGCGCCCTGCGGCGCTCAGCCCGTCATTCCAGTCGCCCTCACCGATAAGAGGCAGGCCCCGCGGGCTGAAGCGATCGAGAACCTTGTCAATGGCACGCTTGCAGTGCTCCCAGAGCGACGCCTTCTCCGGGTCGTCCACGAAGGGCTCTCCGGCGTCCAGCAGGCCGAAATCGTCCGTCTCCTTGAGGTAGCTGGTGGTGACGAACGGAAGCCAGAGGAGATCGTCCGTCATGTTTGTCGTCAGGCCGACCTCGCTCAGTGGGTGCCACCAGTGATAGACGGTGCCGTCGGCAAACTGGTGCCGCGCGTGGAGCAGAATCTGGCGGGCGCACGTGTCAGGGTCGGAGGGGAGAAAGAGCTGCGAGTCCTGGAGCTGGTCGCGGAACCCGAAGGCGCCCGACTGCTGCCAGTAACCGGTCCGTCCCCAAAGCCGGGCCGATATGGCCTGGTAGGGGAGCCAGATGTTGTTCAGGAGGTCGAATGCCGGCTCGGGGGTTTCCACCTGCACGTCACCCAGCCGCTCGCGCCATGTCCGGCGCACTTCCTCAAGGGTTCTCTCCCTCGCCTCCGCGCCACGGTACTTCGCCGCCGGGTCCGCGCCGCCGAGGTCCTTTGAGCGGACTGCACCGATGGCGAAGGCAATTTCCTTCTCCTCGCCCGGTTCGAGTTCCACCTGCACGCAGAGTGAGGCGGAAGGGTCGCCATGCCGGCCGAACCCACCCGTCTCCCGCTCCGGGTCGGTGAGCCATGCCGGGCGGTGCCAGTCGCCCAGTCGGCCGAGGAACCGCTCATGGTCGCCGCAGGCCGTGATATCAAGCGCACCAGGTGCAGCGCCCGGCTGCCAGGCAGCGTGCCAGGCCGTGTAGGGATAGTCGGTATTCCAATGCCCATGCCGTTCGGTGGGGACTTCCCACAGGCACTTTCGCGCGGCGATCAGCCCAAGCCGCGCATCAAACTGGGACTCGATGAAGAGCCGGTGGAACTCACGGTGACTGTCCGGATTAGAGCCAAGGCACCACATGAAGGCCGACGCCAGAGAGATGGTCCTCCTGCGGCCGGAGAGGTTCTTCACCTTCACCCACCAGAGCTCCACGGTGTCCTTGGGGGGCACGGTGATGGTCCAGGAGGTCTCGATCTCCTCCTTGCGGAGGGTAAAGATGGTGGCGCCGACCTCATGACGGCAGCGGTAGAAATCCGGTTCCGGGCAGGCCGGCCGGGGGGCGGCGCTCCAAAGTGCTCCGGATTCCTCGTCAGCCAGATAGAGCCACTTCCCCCAGTCGTCCCGGACGAGGTCCATCTTCCAGCGCGTCAGCACCGAGAGCGTCGAGTGGTCCACCCAAGTGAACCCCCCTCCGGCCTGACTCACGATGGTGCCAAAGTCGGGGTTCGTGAGGACGTTGCTCCATGGCTTGGGCGTGTCCGGCCTTGTAATCACGTAGGCCCACCCGTCCCCCTCGAAATACCCGTACTTGTTCTCAAGCAACGTGTTTTGTCTGGTCATGATCATTCACCCATCCAGCAGGATTGTGGATACACCGTTGCGCCTGCTTGGACACGACGGCCTCTGCGCGGGGTCTCGATGGGGTGATGGCCTGAAACCCGGGCGAGGAGGGATTGCATCATACAGAGTCATGTAAAAGAGCTTAGATTTGGTTTTTACAGCTGTCAAAGGCAAATCGGGTGCGGAGGCAGAACTCAAACCACTGGGAAAACAGGGCTTGTGCTCGCTGAGGGTGCTTTCCGAAAGCATTTCCACGGGTCTCTTGGTCAACGTGAGAGTAGTGTCGAGTTTACGCACCGGTGCCCTTCGGCTTTCCATACAGCATCATCCCAAATTAAGGTGGCGCCGCCTCCCCCCCGCGCGAACGCGGGCAAGGAGGCGGCGCCGGGGGAGGGGAGAGGAGGGAGGAAGGCTTCCGGGGCCGCCCGGCTGAAAGCTATTGCGTCAGCGCAGTGGGGGAACCGGGTACTGGCCGGTAAATGTTCCCCGCGCTGATCGTACCGTTGGACGGGTCATAGATGGTGTTCACACTGAAGACCCATCCCTCAGAGCTGCGGCTCGGGCCAAAGGACCAGACGACGACCTGCGTGTTCGGCCCGAGGAACTCGCGCCGGGCCTCGATCTGCAGCACGTTCACCGCGCCGGGGCCCCAGTACTCAAACTTGTCCCACCCATAGCCGAGGCTATCCGCCCGGCCCGCGTGGAAAACATCGTCGGGGACCTGCGTGATGTAGGCGATCGGGGTGGTCACCCGGCCCGCATAGGCCATGTTCCCGCCACCGATGCCATGGAAGGGACTGCCTGGAAAGGTGCCGGGGCGCTCGTTGCTGGGGGGATACGCGTTGTTGTCCACGTGGTAGGCCTCGAGTGCCGTAGCGACCGTCCGCATGTCGGTCTTGACACGGCTGACCTTCGAGCGGGTCTGTGCCTCGAGGAAGTTCGGCACGGCGATGGCCGCCAGAATGGCGATAATGGCGACGACGATGAGTAGCTCTATCAGGGTGAAGGCCCGAAGTCTCGGGTTCATGTTCATGATGGCCTGTCTCCTTGCCTGGGGCTGGGCGGACCGATCATCCGCGCTGCAATATGAAAAGGGTTAGCCAAGTCTTTCACGCGAGTCAAACGAAAAAGCGCACTGCGTAGGTTTCTGTAAAACACTGCCAGTATTGGAGTTAGGGTTCAGTCGCGGTTGGGCTGAGAAAAATACAGCGCCGAAACCACCGCTTTGGAGCACTTGAACAAGAAAACGGTTTTATGATCATGGCGGGGCCCGTCGCGCGCCGGACCGCTCTGCACGGACCGCCAACCCCGGCCTTGCTTGCGATGCCCTGTCCGCGGCCTCATGGGCGTTGATACTCGCCGGACTGCCCGCCTTCCGCACGGGCGGCTGGCCGGAAGCAGGTCCGTTCAGCGAGGTGAAGGGCTGAATGAAAGAGGTTTGCTCCCTTTTTTACGTCCTTCTGAGGAGCTATGGCTCTCCCGATGTCCTAGCGGATGCCTGATAAAACAGGGCTTGCGTTCACATCGGATCGCGCCGGGGTGATAGCTGGCGATTTCTCTTGCCCGATTCGGCGGGCGGTGTGGATAAAATCGGTTTTACAGGAACGGGACCGGTCCACCAGAATCCCACGGACTCGGCTGCGCTCCCGGGCATTGCCTCCCAGCAGTCTGCGAGTCCAACTCTCATCATGGATGCCCCGCATGGCCGCCCACCCTCGAACGGACGACCGCCAATGACCCGCCTCACGGGGACGACCATGGCCCAAGACGCACCCGGCCGGCTTCTGCTGGTCCTCCTCCTCGCTCTGGCTGCCGCCGCCATGCCCGCGGGCCTTCGTGCCGGGCAGGGGACCGGCGAGCCGCTTCAGGGTACCATCAGCGTGTGGGCGATGGGCGATGAAGCCATGCGGCTGCCCGAACTGGCCCGGCGGTTCGAGGCGGAGCACCCCGGCACGCGCATTCGGGTTCAGGCCATACCCTGGACGGGTGCGCACCAGCGGCTCCTCACGAGCGTCGCCGGGAACGTGACGCCGGACGTGGCGCAGCTCGGGACCACTTGGGTTCCCGAATTCGCCGCCATGGACTCGCTCCTGCCGCTGGAGCAATACTTGGAAGGGTCGGATATCAGCCTCGAGGATTTCTTCGAAGGGTCGGCCGAGACCGCCTACTTCGAGGGGCGCATCGTCTCCATCCCCTGGTACGTGGACACCCGCGTGTTCTTCTACCGCACAGACTTGGCGGAGGAGGCTGGCTGGGACCACTTCCCGCGCACTTGGGAGGAGCTGGAGCAATTCGGCGCGGACCTGACCCTGGATCGCACCGGCGACGGACGTATTGATCAGTACGCCTTCCAGCTCCCGACCCGCGGCGAGCAGGAGTTGTTCGGTTTCATCCGTCAGGCCGGTGCGGACCTGCTCGACAGCGAGACGATGGAGGTGCTCGCGGACACGCCGGAAATGACCGAGGCGCTGGCCTTCTACCAGTCGCTCTTCCTCAACAATTACACACCCTGGCAGGACATTGCGGCGCTCGGGCCGCACCAGTCCATGGCCCGGGGACTGTTCGTTTCGTTCATCTCCGGTCCCTGGTTCGTGGGCATTTTCGAGCGCGAGGTGCCACAGCTTGCTGGGCGCTGGGCCGTGGCTCCCCTCCCCGGACACCATCGCGAGTCCTCCTTCCTCGGGGGCAGCAACATGGCGATCTTCCGGGGGACGCGGAACCCGGACCTTGCCTGGGCCTTCGTGGAGTTCCTCGCCCGGCCGGAAGTGCAGCTTCAGTGGTACCGCGAGGTGGGGAATCTGCCTGCCAGCCGTGCGGCATGGGAGGATCCCTCGCTGGGGGGTGACGAGCGCTGGGATGTCTTCCGCCGGCAGCTCGAAGTGGCTGAACCGCCCCCGCCGGTCGAGTTCTACAAGGCGATCGAGGATTTGCTTCAAAACCAGCAGGAGACGCTGATACTCAGCCGGCGCGACCCGGCCGAGGTTACTGGCAACCTCGCTGCCGGACTCGAACGGCTTGTGTCCCTGCGGCGGACGGAGGAAGGCAATCTGGCGCCCATCGTCCAGACCATCCTCTGGCTCCTCTGGCCGCTTGGGGCGGCGCTCGCGCTCGTTGCGTTCTTCAAACGCCGGCAGATCGCCGGGCTTGGCCGCTACAAGACCCCTTTTTTCTTCCTGCTGCCGATCCTCCTTCACCTGGGTGTCTTCCTCGTCGGTCCGATCTTCGCCTCGCTGTTACTCAGCTTCACCAATTTCGACATCTACTCGCTCGGCAGCTGGGAGAGCACCTCCTTCATCGGTATAGACAACTACCGGCTCCTGCTGTCCGACCCGCTCGTGGGCCGCGCTCTGATCAACACGTTTTATTTTGTCGGGATCGGCGGCCCGCTGACGATCGGGGTCGCGCTGGCGCTTGCCTTGGCCCTCAATTCGGCGGTGCTCCCGCAGAAGGGTTTCTTCCGCACGGGTATCTTTCTCCCGGTGGTGACCCCGCTGGTGGCGGTGGCGGTGGTCTGGCGCTGGATCTACGCGCCGCGGGACGGGATCCTGAACTACCTGCTGGGCCTTGTTGGGCTGCCGGAGTTCGGATGGCTTGCGGACCCGAACCTCGCCATGCCCTCGATCATCGCCATGTCGGTCTGGAAAAACGCAGGCTTCAGCATGGTCATCTTCCTTGCGGGCCTTCAGGCGATTCCGCGGAACGTGTACGAGGCCTCCGACATAGACGGGGCGAGCCGATGGCAGACCTTTCTGTATATCACGCTGCCGATGCTCCGCCCCACGCTGGTCTTCGTCATCATCATCACGACCATCGGCTACATGCAATTCTTCGCCGAGCCCTTCATCATGACGGACCAGGGCGGCCCGGAGCATCGGACACTGTCCATTGTGCTGTTGCTCTATCAGGAGGCTTTCGACTTCTTCAACATAGGCTACGCCTCCGCCATAGCCTACACCCTGTGCGTGATAATCGCCGCGATCAGCATCATCCAGATCCGCTTCGCACGGGGGGAGGAGTACAGCTAAGCCATGAGCCTTGCCCCTTCCCCTCCGGTTTCCACCCCCGCCCGCGCGGCCGTGCGGCAGCGTGTCCGGGAGCGCGAGCCACGCTTCGGCTGGCGCACGCGCGAGCGCCTGTTCGGAGTTGTGCTCGCCACGGTGATGCTGATCGTCGTGTCGGCCATGATCGGGCCATTCATCTGGATGTTCGTCACCTCCCTCAAGACGGCCGACCAGATCATTGAGACACCCCCAACGCTCATCCCCCGGCCGGCCACGCTGCAGCACTTCGCCCGCTTGTTCGACGAGCTTGCCTTCCTGCGCATCTTTCTGAACTCCCTCATCGTCACGACGAGCATCACCGCCGTCAGCCTGTTCTTCAATTCGCTCGGTGGCTATACGTTCGCCAAGTTCAACTTCCCCTACAAGAACCTGCTATTCATGGCACTCATACTAACCATGATGGTGCCGATGCAGGTGACGATGCTGCCGGCTTTCCTGCTGCTCAAGGAGCTGGGCCTGCTGAACACCTACCTTGGGCTGATCCTGCCGGCCATGTCCTCCGTGTTCGGCATTTTCCTCATGCGCCAGTTCATCTATTCGATTCCGGACTCGCTGATCGAATCCGGCCGGCTGGACGGGTGCAGCGAACTGCGCATCTTCTGGTCCATCATCCTGCCGCAATGCCGGCCTGCCCTCGCCGCCCTCGGTATCTTCACCTTCATGGCCGCCTGGCAGGACTTCCTCTTTCCCCTGATCATCCTGCACGACGAGTCCATGTACACGCTGCCCGTGGCGCTGGCGACCTTGAGCGGTCAGCACGCCACGGACTGGGGGCTGCTGATGGCCGGCTCACTTGTGGTCATCCTGCCCATTGCCACCGTGTTCATGTTCATGCAGCGCCGGTTCGTCGCGGGCATCACCCTGACCGGCATGAAGTGACGCTGTTCCCGTCACCCCCACGTCGCATCATCCAATTCCCTCTCTCTTCTCCCCAATGCTCCCCGGCAGCCGGACCGCCGGTGGGCAATGGGAGCAGGCGGCCCCTGCGGATAGGCTTTGCCCCGGCTATGGGAGAGCAGGCTCAACAGGTCCGCACGGAGGCTGCCCATGACCGCCACGCCACGCGAAGCCTTTCTCGCTGCACTCGACCGCCGTCCTCCCATCCCGGGCCGTGTCCCGCATTTCGAGCTCGAAGTCTTCCTCACCATGGAGGCGCTCGGCCGCGTCCACCCGCTGCACCGGCGCTTTGACCAATGGGATCAGATGACGGAGCGGGAGCGGGCACTCCACCGGCGGGACGTGGCGGACCTCTACGTGAAGAAGCTCCGCCGGTTCGGACTCTGCGCCACCATCTACCACACCCCCGGGTGCTGGACGGAGGAGGACATCCGCCTCTCCGTCGAGCAGGTCCGTGAACTCGACGGGTGGAACCACGCCGTCTGTATCCACGGCGACGCCACCTGGAGCCTGACGGACGGGGACGACATGATGGAGTTCTCCGTCCGCTTGATGGAAGAGCCGGAGGAGCTCAAGGAGGAGGCCCGGCGCAAGGTGGACGAAGCGCTCAGGCGTGCCGAACGCATCGCCCGGTGGGGGACAGTGGACGCTCTCGTTCTCTGCTCGGACTATTGCTTCAACGACAACCCGTTCCTGCCCCCGGCCATGTTCGACGAGTTCGTCACGCCCTATCTGGCGGATCTCATCGCAGGCTACCGCGCGCTCGGCTTCCACACGATCAAGCACACGGACGGGAACATCATGCCGATCCTGGATTCGCTGGTCAGTACGAACCCGCACGCCCTGCACAGCCTCGATCCGCAGGGAGGCGTGGACATCGCGGAGGTGAAACGCCGCGCCGGGGCAAGGGTCTGCCTGATCGGCAACGTGCACTGCGGCCTGCTGCAGAGCGGCACCGAGGACCAGGTACGCGAGTCCGCCCGTTACGCCCTGCGGCACGGCATGCCGGGCGGCGGGTACGTCTTCGGAACGAGCAACTGCATCTACACGGGAATGCCGCTGGAGCGCTACGAGCTCATGTTGGATGTCTGGCGCAAGGAGGGGAATTACCCCCTGCCTCGAGATCATGCCCCGGGGTAAAACGAAAAAGCCGCGGACGGCCCGGTCCGGCACCGCCCGCGGCTCGAGAAGCCCCGGCCAACAGGGCTAGATGCCCAGTTCCTCCTCGGACACGAAGGTCACGATATTGTCCCCGCGCGGGCCGACTTCACCCTCCAGCGGGAGATAGACACGCCCGTCGTCCGCGTTCAGGCGTCCATTTTCACCGTACACCCCCTCAGGCATGAAGGGCAGCGTGGTGATGCGCTCGCTCAGGTTGACTTGGAAGGTGACAGTCCGTGTCAGTCCCTCGAAGCTCAGTCTGCCCCGGCCGCCGCGGAAGTCCGCCCCACGGGGGGAGACGACCACAATGTCCAGCTCGTGCAGGCCAACTCCGATATCGGAGGACTGGCGGGGCGGGCGGTCCCGCACCTCGACGATGGCGCCTGTGGGAAGGTTCTCGCCGATGCCGCGCGGCGACACGTTCAGCTCATAGGTGCCCGGCCTGATATAGACGCGGTAGTTCTGCCTGTTGTTCACGGGGAGCAGCGTGCCGCCCTCCGTTTCCTCTGTGGGTACGAGCCGGAAGCCAGTCCCCATCGTGCCGCCGCGCCCGATGCTCATTCCGGTGATGTTCAGTGTGCCTTCCAGCTCGATGAGGCCCTGCATGTCGAAGTCCACCTCGGCCGTTTCGTTCACGCCGAGCTGCACGTCGAGGTGCATGATTTCCCTGCCGAAATCACCGTCGAAGAGCACGACGCGATGGCGTCCGGGCGGGAGAGCCGTCAGGCGGTAGTTGCCCGAGTCGTCCAGCTCGGAGCGGTGTTCGTCCTCCCCGCCCCTGCCGCCGCCCCATGCGGGGGCCGCGGCACGCCTGCCACTGTCGCTCACGTCTGCATAGACGTAGCCGATTGTGTGCGGCCGGCCGTCAACGCCGGTCACGCTGCCGAAGATCGTGCCCCCGCGGACCAGTTCCACGGTCAGGAAGTCGGTCTCCTGACCGGCTTCGACGCTTATGGTCACGGTCTCGCGCTGGACCAGGTCATCCTTCTCAGCACGGACTTCGAACCGCCCGGCTGTCAGCCCTTCGAACCGGAAAAGCCCCCGGGAATCGGTGGTCACAGGGTCCACGGCTCCGCCACCTCCGCCGCGTGCGCGCTGCCAGCGTGCTGCCATGGCGCCGGCCCGTCCGGCCTGATGAATCTGCACTTCGGCATCGGCGATGGGCTTGCCCTCGTCGTCCACCACGCGTCCTTCGACCACGAGCTCCGGCAGCAGTTCCACCTCCAGCTTGAGCACCCCTTCCTGGTTGCGCTCTATCTGGAAGTCCTCGGCGCCGTAGGTACCATCG
>SLOM01000035.1 GCA_007132505.1 Candidatus Sumerlaeota bacterium | reverse complement strand
TTCCTTCCCGGCGTGCGGGAGGGCATGGGTTACAAGTTCGAGATTCTCACGCATGACTGGCACCTGCGGTACAAGGCCGACCCGTACTCCTTCGCCTTCGACCTGCGGCCGTCCACTCACTCGAAGGTGGTGGACCTGCGCCGGTACAAGTGGACGGACGACGCGTATATGCAGCAGCTCCCCGAGCGCCGGCCGCTTGAGGAGCCGATGACGATTTACGAGGTTCACCTTGGCTCGTGGATGCGCATCCCGGAGGAGGGCAACCGCTGGTTGACCTACCGGGAGCTGGCCGAGCGGCTCGTGCCGCACGTCAAGAGATACGGCTTCACCCACGTGGAGCTTCTCCCTGTGGCCGAGCACCCTTTCGACGGAAGCTGGGGCTACCAGGTGACCGGCTACTTCGCGCCGACCTCCCGGTTCGGCTCGCCGGAGGACTTCAAGTATTTCGTGGATTACCTGCACCGCCACGGGATCGGTGTGATCGTGGACTGGGTTCCGGCGCATTTCCCGCGCGATGATTTCGCCCTTCGGTGGTTTGACGGGACGGCGCTGTACGAGCACTCCGATCCCCGGCGGGGCGAACACAAGGACTGGGGCACGCTGATCTTCGACTACGGCCGGCCGGAGGTGCGGAACTTCCTCCTTTCCAATGCGCTCTTCTGGCTGGACGAGTACCATGTGGACGGGCTGCGCGTGGACGCGGTGGCCTCGATGATCTACCTCGATTACAGCCGCCAGCCCGGTGAGTGGACGCCGAACCAGTTCGGCGGGAACGAGAACCTTGAGGCGATTTCCTTCCTGCGGCAGCTGAACGAGACCGTCCACGGCGAGTATCCCGGCCGGTTCACCGTGGCGGAGGAGTCCACCTCGTTCGCCGGCGTCTCACGCCCCACCTACACGGGCGGACTCGGCTTCACCTTCAAGTGGAACATGGGGTGGATGAACGACACGCTGCGGTACTTCGGGCGCGATCCGCTCTATCGGAGATACCACCAGAACGACCTTACGTTCGCCCTTGTCTATCAGTACACGGAGAACTTCATCCTGCCACTCAGCCACGACGAGGTGGTGCACGGCAAGGGGTCCCTCATGTCGCGCATGCCGGGGGACGTGTGGCAGAAGGCGGCGAACCTGCGGCTTCTGTACAGCTATATGTACGCACACCCGGGCAAGAAGCTGCTCTTCCAGGGTGCAGAAATCGGCCAGTTCGCAGAGTGGAGCCATTCACGGTCGGTGGACTGGCACCTTGCGGGAGAGCCCGTGCACAAGGGGGTCGAGCAGTGCCTGGAGGCGCTGGGGCAATTTTACCTGCGCAGCCGCGAGTTCTGGCTCTTCGACAACGAAACGATCGGCTTCCGCTGGCTGGAGTACGACGACGCGGAGAACTGCGTGCTGGCCTTCGTGCGCCAGGGGCCGGAGAGCCACACGATCTGCGCTTTCAACTTTACTCCCGTTCCCCGCTTGGGCTACCGGATAGGGGCACCGGAGGCGGGCGCCTACCGCGAAGCTTTCAACAGTGATTCGTCCCTTTACGGAGGCGGTAACGTGGGCAACTACGGCCGTGTCTTCACCCAGCCGGTTCCCTGGCACCACTGCCCCCAGTCCGTGTACGTTAACCTGCCCCCGCTCGGGGCCGTCTATCTTCAGTACGAAAGGCACCAGTAAGTCATGGCCTCTGCCGCGGAAAGAGATGCCGGCGCGCCGAATGCACAGCTCGATGAGTTCATGGAGCACCACCGCCACCAGGGCCTGACGTACGACGACGTGTCGCTGGTGACGCGCTATGCGGACTTCCAGCCCTCGGAGGTGGACCTGCGCTCGCCCCTGACGCGCGGGATCGTCCTCAATATTCCCTTTGTTTCCGCGGCCATGGACACGGTGACCGAGGCGGACATGGGCATCGCGATGGCCCTCGCCGGCGGCATCGGCATCGTCCACAAGAACCTCGATGCAACGGCCCAGCGAACGGAAATCAAGAGGATCAAATTCTACCTGAATGGATTCCTCGTCAAGGCACGGACCCTCTCGCCGGAAATGACCATCCGCGAGGTGGAGGATCTGAAGCAGCAGAAGGGCTTCCACTTCAGCAGCTTCCCCGTCCTGGACGAGGGGCGCAAACTGCTGGGGATCGTCACCGGCTCGCAGTTCCGTTACGCCTCGTCGGAGGACCTGACGGTGGGCGACATCATGGTCCGCAACACGGTCACGGCGCCGGAGGGGACGACCCTGCATGAAGCCTACGAGATCCTGAGCAAGCACAAGATCAGCATCCTGCCGGTCGTGGACGAGATGGGCTACTTCCGGGGGCTGTACTCGTTCAAGGACGTCAGCCGCATCATCCGGCAGGAGTCCCCCTATCAGTGCGTGGACGACAGCTACTCGCTTCGGGCCGGTGCGGCTGTGGGGCCCTTTGACCATGAGCGGGTCGAGTGCCTGCTGGAGACCGAGGTGGACGTGCTCGTGGTGGACACGGCGCATGGGCACACGAAGGGTGTGCTCGACATGGTGCGGTGGATCCGGAGCCACTGGCCGGAGCAGGAGATCGTTGCTGGCAACGTGGCGACGGGAGAAGGCGCGGCGGCACTTGCGGAGGCGGGTGCCACGGGCGTGAAGGTTGGGATCGGGCCGGGGTCCATCTGCACGACTCGTGTGGTGGCCGGCGTGGGCGTGCCTCAGTTCACGGCTGTCTATCGGGCGGCGAAGGGCTTGCGGGGCACGGGAGTGCCCGTGATCGCGGACGGGGGCGTGAAGTACAGTGGCGACGCGGCCAAGGCGCTTGCTGCCGGGGCCGGGTCTGTCATGATGGGGGGCGTCTTCGCCGGGACGGACGAAAGCCCGGGCGAGCGCGTCCTCATTGCCGGCCGGCAGTACATCGCCTACCGCGGCATGGGTTCGCTCGGCGCCATGGACCAGCGTTACGGTTCCTCGGACCGGTACGGCCAGCGGGATGTCACTTCCCGGAAGTACGTGCCGGAGGGCATCGAAGGTCTGGTTCCTTACTCCGGCCCCGTGGCGAACGTGCTGCACCAATTCTGCGGTGGCCTGCGCGCCTCGCTTGGCTATACGGGATGCCGGTCGCTGGAGGAGCTTCGGGGGCAGGCCCGCTTCGTCCGCGTCAGCCCGGCCGGCAAGCGGGAATCGCACCCCCATGATGTCGAACACGTGAAGGATGCACCAAACTACCGGTTGGAGCCTGGCGAGGCCTGATCAACCCGGCTCCATGACCTTGAGGAGCAAGGAGGACGGCCAGAGGTGAAATCCCGCGCAGCTCGCGGCACGAATCCCTCCGCTCCGGTGCAGATCCCGGAGGATACGGGGATAAGCTTTGCTCGCGGGCATGCGATCCGGTTCGGTCTTGCCGGATTTGCTGCGGGTCTTGCCATTCTTGCAGGGTGCTGGGCCTTCGAACTCGCCCATTTCGAGGAGACTCTCTCCCTGGATGGTCTCCGCTCGATCCACGGCGAAACACCGCTCTTGTACGTGCTCCTGCCGCTGCCGGTCCTTCTGGCGATTGGGGCGGCCTGGGCGGGCAGGCTGAAGGACCGCTTGCTGGCCTCCTACATGCGGCTTGAGGACCGCGTGCGGGAGCGCACGGCCGAGGCTGTCCTCGAAAAGGCCCGTACCGCGGCGATCCTCGATTCCGCCGCCGACGGGATAATCACCTTCGACACCTCCGGCAACATCAGCGGCTTCAACAACGCCGCGCAGCGCCTGTTCGGCTACGAGCTGTCCGCGGTCATCGGCCGGGACATCCGCATGATCCTCCCGCAACTGGAGCACGAGGAGGAGATCTCGTGGATGACCGGCCTCGAGCGCGTGCGCCAGCGCTACTCCAGCGAGGGCAAGGGACTGGAGGGACTGCGCAAGGACGGGACGACGGTCCCGGTCGAGGTGGAGCTGAGCCGGTTCGAGATCGGGGACGAAACCACCTATACCGCCATCATCCACGACTTGACCGAGCGGAAGAAGTCGGAGCTGCTCCGCCAGTCGCTCCTCGAAGTGTCCGAGGCAGTGAACCGGGCCGGGGACCTCAAGTCGCTCTTCCCTGCCATCCACACCGCGCTCGGGCAGGTGATCACGGTGGAGAACTTCCACATCGCTCTGCTGGGCGAGGGGAACGGGGACCTGGAGATCGTCTACACGGCAAATGGCCGCGGCGAGCCCGGGCCGCGCCACAACGAGCTGACACTGACGCTGCTCCGCCGTGTGATGGACAAGGGCGAGCCGGTCCTTGCGGGCCTGGAGGACTACCGCGAGCTGCGCCGCAGAAGCGCCGTCGGAGGGCCGGAGCTGGAATGGCTGAGCTGGCTTGGCGTTCCATTGGTCCACCATGGGAAGCCGGTCGGCGCCATGGCCATCCTGAGCCTGACCGAAGGTGTGTCCTACACGATGAAGGACGTGTGGACCCTCAACGTCGTTTCGGCTCAGATTGCCAACGCGATTGACCGGGAGAAAGCGCGCGAGTCGCTCCGCCAGAGCGAACGGCGCTACCGCCGCATGGTGGAGGAGGCGGGCGAGATCGTCTATACGACCGACCTGCGGGGCTACTTCACCTACGTGAATCCGCCGATCACACGCCTGACGGGTTACACCGAGAAGGAGCTGCTAGGCCGGCACAGCTCCACGCTGCTGGAGAAGGATTGGGTCCCCCGCGTCCGTGACTTTTACTTCCGGCAGATCCGCCGGCGCCTGAGGGAAACCGTCTTCGAGTTCCCCATACGGGCGAAGAGCGGCGACAGGCGCTGGCTCTCCCAGAAGACGACGCTCCTTTTCGAGAACAACCGGCCGATGGGCTTCCAGTCCGTCGTGCACGACATCACCGAGCGGCGCGCCGCGGAGGCGGCCCTGCGTGAGCGCGAGGAGCGGTTCCGCTCGCTCTCCGCCTCGTCACCCATCGGCATCTTCCAGGTGAACGAGCACGGCTCGTGTACCTACGTGAACCGCCGTTTCCAGGAGATCACCGAGCGGTCGCTTGAGGAGTGCCTTGGCGACGGGTGGCTTGAGGCCATCGAACCCGAGGCCCGTGCCGCGCTGGCCGAGCAATGGCGCGTGCACACACCGGGCAACGCGCCCGCCTCTCGGGAGGTGCTGGTGGAGACGCTTTCGGGCAACACGCGCTGGGTGAACGTGCGCTGGGCGCCCACCTGGGGGCCGAATCATCAGCTCACCGGCTACGTCGGCACCTTCGAGGACATCACCGCCCGCAAGCGCACCGAGCGACTCAACCAGGCACTCTACCAGATTTCCGAAGCCGTACAGACGGCACGCGACCACCACGAGTTCTTCGAGAAGATCCACCGCTCCCTGAGCCCCATTGTGGACACCTCCAACCTGTATATCGCCACTTACAATCCCGAAAATCGGACAATCAGCTTCCCCTACGCCCGCGAGGACAATCAGAGGGACCTCAACCTGCCCGATCGCTCGGTGGACGAGGGCCTGACGGGCTACGTCATCCGCACCGGCAAGCACCTGCTCCTTGACGAGGACGGGCTGGCAGAGATGTACGGGTCCGGGAAAGCACGGCTCATCGGCAAGCTGGCGAAGAACTGGCTCGGAGTGCCGCTCCTCTCGAAGTCGGAGGTGATCGGAGCGGTCGTTCTGCAGAGTTACGTGGACCGGGGACGCTACACGGAATCAGATGTTCAGACGATGAGCTTTGTCTCCTCCCAGATCGCCAGCGCCATCGAGCGCAAGCAGGCGGAGGAGGAGTCGCGCCGCTATACAGAGCAGCTCGCCGCCGCACACACGCGCATCAAGCAGGACCTTGAGATGTCCGCACGCATCCAGCAGGCGCGGCTCCCCAAGCGAGCACCCAACGCCCCAGGGTTCGAGTTCGCCTGGCTGTTCGACGCGTGCGAGGAAATCGCCGGTGACATGTTCAACTTCATCCGGCTGGACGAGGACCGTCTGGGCATCTATATCCTGGACGTTTCAGGCCACGGCATCCCGGCCGCTCTGCTCTCGATGAGCCTTAGCCGCTCGCTCACGGCCGCGACGGATGGATCCGGGGCGCTCCTCCGCGAGGGACCGTCCGGCATGGAGCCCGCCTCCCCGGCCGAGGTCGCGGCCCGCATGAACCGCCGCTACCCCATGAGCACCGAAACGAACCAGTACTTCACGATGCTCTATGGTATACTGGACATTAGGGACCACTCCTTCACGTTCTGCCGGGGTGGGCACCCGGCACCGATCCTCGTCAACAAGGACGGAGCGCGCGAGCTGGACGAGGCGCTCGGTCCCGCCATCGGGATACTCCCCAACGCCAGCTTCACGGAATCCACCGTGCGGCTCGAGCCCGGGGACCGGCTGTTTCTGTTCACCGACGGCGTGGACGAGGCGGCAAACCAGACCGGTGAGGAGTTCGGCCTTCCGCGCATCCTGGAGGCGCTGGCGGAGGAAGCTGGCGACGAGGCCGTTGACCAGCAGGTGCGCCATCTGCGCCAGAAAGTGAAGGACTTCGGCGAGACGGTCCGCCAGGAGGACGACATCACCATTGTGGCGATTCATTACGCAGGGGAGTCGCGTCCCGCCCGTGTCGTCCCGGCAGGAGTCAGCGCGCAGAGACTCGCCTGACGCGGACGCGGCGGGCTGCATCCCGCCATTTCGAGGGTGTCTGACACATCGGCGGATGACCGGTGAGGCCGTGACCGCGCTCCCTGTTCGTTGCGTCGTAGCGCCGTTGCGTGCTCCTCCTTCTCATGGAACTCACGCCACGCCGCCACGGCACAACGGTGCCTGTGAT
>SLOM01000174.1 GCA_007132505.1 Candidatus Sumerlaeota bacterium | reverse complement strand
CGGCTTCGCGCTCGGCGCGTTTGCAGACGGCCAGCATGGCCGGCCCTGCGCCGCTCACGCAAAAGCCCGCTGCTCCGGCTGCCAGCGCGGCGCTCTCAAACCGGTCGTACTCCCGGAAGAGGTGCCGGCGGAAGGGGGTGTGAAAGCGGTCCTCCATGGCCTGATGCAGTCCCGTCAGGTCGCCCGTGTGCATGGCCAGGATGACGATCGGCGAGCGGGAGGAATTCGAGACCGCGTCCGCCATGGGTATCTCGCGCGGGAGCACGCGGCGGGCCTCTGCCGTGCGGACTTCGTACTCCGGGATGAGGAACACAAAGCAGATGTCCGGGTGAACAGTCAGCCGCCGGTAAAGGAGGGGGGTACTGCGGGAGGCGCTGACGACCAGCCCGCCCAGCAGCGCCGGCACCACGTTGTCCGGATGGCCCTCCCACTCGACGGCGCGCTCGAGCAGCTCCGCCACGGTAAAGGGCGACCCGGCAAGGTGGTTCCCCGCCGCAAGGCCGGCCACGATGGCGGTGCTGCTGCTGCCGAGGCCCCGCGCGTTCGGCACCTCGATATGGGCGCGCAGTTGCATGGGCGGTGGCTCCAGCCCTGCGTCGAAGAAGACACGCCGGGCGGAGGTCAGCACAAGGTTCTGGGGCGTGGCGGGGATGCCGGCCTTGCGCGGTCCGGTCAGGTGGACCGTGTCCGGGGCTCCCTCGGGCAGGATCATGAACTCAAAATGATTCCGCACGGTGACGGCACAGCCAACACTGTCGAAGCACGGGCCAAGGTTGGAGGTGGAACCGGGTACGCTGACGGTGCAGCGCGTCTGGGTGGGAAGGATCGCGGGACGGACTTGGGCGGTCACGAACGCCTCCGGCGGTCAACTGGCCGGGTCCGGCCCGGCAAGGCACGAAACTGTGCCCGGCGCATTCCCACGGCGCAACCCCGGCGGCACAAGCAGGGAGTTGGGCGGGGGAGGAGCTTCGGCTCCGCTTGTGCTGGAGGAGGGCCACTCGCAGGGTTAACCGTGCTGGGGAGCAGCCTGCCTGGTCACTGGCGCGAGCCCCCTCTCCGGTGCGTGCACGGGGTGAGGGGCCGGATCCACAGACCCGGGGAACACGGACATGCACGAGCACGACATCCTGACCAAGAATCTCTCCCAACTCGAAACGGTTGCCAATGGGCTGCGGGGCTGTGCAAATCCCAATGAACGGCAGGAGTTCCTGGGCGCCCTTGTGACTGCCATTACGGATATACACGAGTCTGCCAAGCTAATCGCCGAAGAGCTTCATCCCAAGCTGATTGATCCCAGCCTCAACCCGGACGAACGAGAGGACGCGCTCTACGAGTTGATGAGTCACCTCGCGCACATCTACTGGCACTGCCGGGATTCGGACCTGCTTCGGCTGCACGCCATTGATCTGATGGATGCGGCTTTCGAGTCGGATGAGGACGACTCGGGCGGTTCGTGACCCTCTCCTACTCCGGGAACACGTCGTCGAGCCCCGCCATGCCGGGGGCTCGGGCGAGGACCTCGATGGGGAACTCGCCGGAGAACTCGATCAGCAAATCGTCCAGCAGCGCGCGGTTCTCCCGCGGGTACCAGATGACGGCGAGCCCCACGGTCCGGTCCTCCGTGCGGACGAGGAACTGGTTGTCGTAGGCTTCCAGGATGGCGGCCACATACCCGAGTTCGGCGATGGGAAGGCGCAGGCGTGTTGTCTCCCACCCCTCGTCGCGGCAGGCGTCCGTGAGGCTGTGCCGGTCGCTCATCGGGCGGGTGCGGTCAGGTGGTGACGGGAGTTGGTTTTTCCGCCACGTCCCGGGGCATGTTGGGCGGGTCACCGGTGGTGTCGCCGTTCTCCGAGCGCCGGCGCCGCAGCATCATGTTGATCATGCGCTCGGTGGCCTTGACGGCGGAGAGCACCTGGTCGCTGGAGACCGCGCGGGTCTTCATGCCGCCCTCCCAGCTTATGGTGCACTCCACGAGCGCGTTGGTCCTGCCGCCCGGCGGGATGTGGAGTTCGAAGTCCTCCAGCTTGGGCACGTGGAACCCGAGCTCGGGGGCCAGCTTTCGGAGCGCGGTGACGAAGGCGTCGTAGCCGCCCGAACCGTTCGCCAAGGCTTCGTATTCCCTGCCGCGGAAGCGGATCTTCACGTTGGCACAGGGGCTCATCCCGAGCGTGGTCGTGATGACGCAGTCGAGCACCTGGAACTCCATCTGGTCGGGCGACATCATCAGGTCGGCGATGAGGAACGGGAGGTCCTCGGTGGTGACGATCTTCTTCTTGTCCCCGAGTTCGATGATCTTGTCCAGGACGGCCTTTCGTTGTTCAGGCGTGAGGTCGAGTTCCAGCTTGTCGAGGTTGAAGTCGAGGTTGCTGCGGCCGGAGAGCTTGCCGAGGGCGTAAACGCGGTCGCGCGCGAAGCGCTGAGGGGAGAGCCGGCTTTCGTAGAGGTTCCCCTTCTTGTCCCCGTCGGCATGGATGCCGGCTGTCTGCGTGAAGACATCGTTGCCGGTGATGGGCGCGTTGGCGCCGATGCGCTTCCCACTGAACGTCTCGACAAGCCGGCTGATGGACTTGAGCGTTGTCTCGTCCACACGGCAGTCACGCTGGGAGTGGTCGCGCAGGTTGGCGACGACTTCGGCGAGGGAAGCGTTGCCCGCGCGCTCGCCCAGGCCGTTGACCGTGACGTGCACGCCTGCGGCGCCGATCTGGGCGGCCTTGAGGCTGTTTGCCGTGGCGAGGCCGTAGTCATTGTGCCCGTGGAACTCGAACAGGCTGTCCGGGTAGCGCCGCACCGTCTCCCCGACGGTCCTCTCCACCTCTTCGATGCACAGGATGCCGAGGGTGTCGCAAAGGTGGATGCGCTCGAACGGCCACTTGGCGAGCTGGTCAATCATCTCCCAGACGTAGTCGGGCGAGGTGAGGATCCCGTTCGACCAGTCCTCGAGGTAGATGCATGCGGTGACACCCTGGTCCA
Source organism: Candidatus Sumerlaeota bacterium (assembly GCA_007132505.1). GTDB lineage: Bacteria > Sumerlaeota > Sumerlaeia > SLMS01 > SLMS01 > SLMS01. The sequence continues at coordinate 3,786 of SLOM01000174.1, read as the reverse complement.
CGGCGTACTGGAGGGTCTTCTCGATGTCGGCAAGGTGTTGGGGGAGGGTCTTGCGGAGCTGCCCCTCGCAGTGCTTGCGGGAGCCCTTCGTGAGCAGGTTCATGCGCCGGCAGCCCGCTTCGCGCAGCCAATCCACCGAGGCCTTGTGGTCCGTGAAGGAGAGCACCTCGACCTGGTCCCCGTGGTTGTACTTTTCGGCCCACTCCATGATGCGGGCCAGGGACTTCTGCTCGCCCTGACTGACGCGGCAGCTCGCGACCTCGATGCGATCCACCTTCACATCGCCGAGCAGGCGCTGGGCGATCATGAGCTTTTCGGGCCCGGTAATGGACACGCCATGGGTTTGCTCCCCATCGCGCAACGTGGTGTCCATGATGCTGATGGGGACGCGGTTCTCGGGTGTGTTCTGAGTGGGAACCTTGTCCTGGGCGCTCATGAGTGTGTGGTCGCCTCCTTGGGTTGGCGGCCCGATGGCAAAACAGGCCAGTTCTAAACACCTCCCGCACCCCCCACGGTCCAAGCAACGGTTTTTCCGCCGGGGGACGTCAGCGGGGGGCGGACACGGGCACTACCCGCGGCACCAATCATCCCGCCCGCTGCGTGGCGCGTGTCATGGCGAAGAGCTCCCCGAGCGTGATTCTCTCAGGCCACTTGGGGTCCTCGGGGATTCGGACCCCGTATTCCTTCTCCATCGTCCGGAGGAACGACTCCCACTCAAGACCGTCGTCGAACTCCATGCCTGTATAGATGGTGCGATAAACGTCCACGGGTCTGTCGCTGGGGCGGAACTTCAGCCGCTCTTTGGGCCGGAGTCCGAAGTCATCAACGAAAGCTTGGAGGAAGGCACGGATTTCCGCCTTTGGTGCGTCCGGAAATGCCCGCCGCCACTGCACTCCCGCGCAGGGCCTTGACCAGTACTTCCGCCGCAGGCGCCTGCCTCGCAGGTATTCGCCCAACAAAGCGATGGCAATGAACACGGCGAGCACGATCGCGAACGTGTAGGTCACCTTCCTGCCTCCGGGAGTGGGTCTTGCGGAAAACGGCCACGGTGCTTCGCAACGGCATTGCTATTCGGCGGAAGAGTGTTCATGCAATCGGAACCTCCTCCGGCCGCTTGTGGTCGTACAATGGGGGTGCGACCCCTGCCGGGGTCGCCGCATCTGCGTCCCGGTTACCGGTGGTGTCGCTTCGCTCAACCACCGGCTAATGTCTTGGACCCCTTTTGCGGGGTCTCGGAGTGGAGGACATGTCTGCCTCGGAGTGGAATGCGGCGCGGACGACCTGCCTGCGCTGCGAGATCAACTCGAGAAGCATGGAAACTCCCAGGGTTATCGGCCGGAATGTATCCGTTCTGTTCCTCGACCGCGTGGCGGACTCCGGCCGAAGGGAGTCATCCGCCGATTTCGCCGATGCGAGGATGACCAGTCCAGTGACATGCCTACGACAGCATCTGCGAGAATACCTGGAATCGGTGGGGCACTCCAAGGTCAGTGTCCCTCGAGCAAGAGAATGGAAACGCTCTGGCCCATGAGGCCTTTCATCACGGGGACCTTTGCATCGTTGCACCGTGGCGTGAGTTCTGTAGGAATGGGGGGGCATGAAACGGCCGCCTCGCGGGAACGGACCAGAAATTATTGACCTTTGGGTGGTCTGATTGGGCTTGCCACGGGGTGTTTGGGTTGTCAAACATCGGTTCAACGCTGCGATGGAAAGGCGCCCCACCCCAATGACCCGTCTGCTCCGCCTCCTCAAGCCCGCCGCCCCGGAAAGGCCCAGGGGGCCCATGCCTCTGGCCGCGTTGGAAGCCAACGAGGACGCTTTCGTGGTGGAGCTGCCCGAGTGCCCGCTGACCTGTCAGCGGCTGGCCTCGCTGGGGATCGCGCCGGGGCTCGGCGTCCGCATGCTCTGCAAGGGGCGCACGTGCCTGCTCTGTGCGGGCCGCGCGCGCCTTTCCCTCCGCTTGGAGGACACCCGCGGCATTCTCGTGGAGCGCGCGGGCTGAGGCGGATGGCGGCCAACCTTGACGAACTTCAACCAGGGGAGAAGGCCACGGTCACCGGCCTCGCCGGGGACGACATCCTCGTCCAGCGGCTGATGGAGATGGGCGTGCTGGAGGGGAGCACGGTGGAGTTCATCCGGCGCGCGCCGCTCGGCGACCCGGTCGAGTTCCGCATCAACGGGCGGTACAACCTTTCGCTCCGCCGCGCCGACGCACGCACAGTCGAGGTCGCCCCCGAGGGCTGACCGGCCACCCATTCAGGTAATCGCATGTCCGAAGCAGCAACAGTACCCCGCAAGGAGGAACCTCGCGGCAAGCCCGGGGAGGCGCCCCGTGTTGCCCTGATCGGCAATCCCAATACCGGCAAGACGACACTTTTCAATGCGCTGACCGGGCACCGGGCACGGGTTGGGAACTATTCCGGCGTGACCGTGGAAAAGCGTGAGGGGCCACTCCGCAAGGCCGCACGCCCGGTGACGCTCGTGGACCTGCCGGGCACCTACAGCCTGAGCGCCCATTCCGCGGACGAGCTGGTGGCAGTGCAGCTTCTCCTCGGCATCCTGCGGGGGGAGAAGCCGCCGGCCGCCGTGGTGGTCGTGGCCGACGCAAGCAACATCGAGCGCAATCTGTTCCTCACCACGCAGGTGATGGAACTCGGCCTGCCCATGGTGCTCGCGCTGAACATGGCGGACGTGGCACGGGAGAACGGGCTTGAGATAGACACACAGGCGCTTTCGCGCACCCTGGGCATTCCGGTGGTGGAGATGGTGGCCCGCACGGGCAAGGGTGTGCGGGAGCTGGCCGGCCTGCTCGAAGCGCCGGAGGAGCTGCCGGCACCGCGTGACTTTCATGTCTATACGGATGAGTTTGCCGCGGAGCGCGAGAGGCTGGCGGACCGGCTCCGGGAAGCGGGTGTGCCACAGGCATGGCTGCAGCCTTTCCTGGTCTCTCGCCCCCTTGTGGAGACGGCGGGCATGGTGGAGCAGCTTGCCCTGGAGTCGGCGGGGGAGAAGGCCCGTACGGCGATTGATGAAGGCCGTGCCGCGCTGGAGGCGAAGGGATTCCGGCTGCGCTCGCTGGAAGCCGGCGCGCGTTACCGCTGGATCCGCGAGAACGCGGGTCCCTGCATCTTGGAGACGTCCCCAGGGGGCGCCCATTCCATGCAGTTCTCCGACCGTGTGGATGCCATCCTGACGCATCGTGTGTGGGGGGTGGCGGTGTTTGTCCTCCTGATGGCGCTGGTGTTCCAGGCGATCTTCTCGTGGTCCGCGCCGCTGATGGACCTGATCGAGGAGGGGGTCGGCACGCTCGGGGAGAGCGTGGGGGCGATGCTGCCGGAGGGGCCGGTGCGCTCCTTCCTCGTCAACGGTGTCATTGCGGGCGTCGGGGCCGTGCTGGTGTTTCTGCCGCAGATTTGCGTGCTGTTTCTGTTCATTGCGCTGCTGGAGGACGTGGGGTACATGGCGCGTGCGGCGTTCCTGATGGACCGGCTGCTCTCGCGCGCCGGGCTGAGCGGGCGCAGCTTCATCCCGATGCTGAGCAGCTTTGCCTGCGCCATTCCGGGCATCATGGCGGCCCGTAGCATCGAGAACCCGCGCGACCGGCTGGCGACGATCCTCGTGGCGCCGCTCATGAGCTGTGCCGCACGGCTTCCTGTCTATACGCTTTTCATTGCAGCGTTCATCCCGCCGGAGCGCGTCCTGGGCATCTTCAACGTGCAGGGGCTGACGCTTCTCGCGATGTACTTCGTCGGGGTGGCCGTCGCGATCCCGATGGCGTTCCTGCTG
>SLOM01000231.1 GCA_007132505.1 Candidatus Sumerlaeota bacterium | reverse complement strand
CGCACGTTGGCAGATGCCGGACGGACGGATTTGGAAGCACAATTCACGGCTGAATCCCGAAACGACGGCCTTGTAAAGGACCTTGCAGAGCGGCTCGCCACCGCGCAGAGCGTCACCGGCGCCAGCTGGCACTACTCCGACGACCGGCAGGAACAGGACCACGGCCCACCACGCTTCTTCCGTGCAGACTGAACCCCAGACCCCACCAACGAAGAGGCGTCCCTCGGCGGAATGGACAGTACAGAGCTACGCCGGCAGGCCAGCTTCGAGTTCGGCCGGCGGTTCGTCTATACGGTGGAGGACCTTCTCGGGCACGTGATGAGACACGATGTGCACCACACCGCGCAGGTGCCGCTTCGCTGAACCACCGGCCCATGTCTGTGACCCCTTGCGGGGTCTTCGGAGCGAAAGGACGGACCGCCGCGAGGGATTGACAAAGGAGCAAGGGAGGCGACCCGGGTGGCGGGAGAGGCGCGCTGAGGATTTTCCTTTGACCGCCGGTTGGGGGAAGCGCAGGCTGCTCCAAGCTGGGCGATGTTCGCGGGAGAGACCCGCCCCAGCGCGGGCGCCGAAGGGGTAACCGCTCCCAGGAAACTCTCAGGCAAAAGGACCGCGAACGGACAGCTCTCTGGAGAGAGGCGGCGCCGCGTTGGAGCGTCCGCCCACCGAAGGAGCAACCTGCCGGCAGCAGAAAACAAAGGCGGGCCATCTCTCAGGTTACGGGACAGAGCGGGAGCACCCAATTCCACGGCCTCAGTGACCGCCGCCAAGCGGGCCGGGGCCCCGGGAAGTGCTCCGAATGACCAGCGAATCAGCCACTCCCCTCCGGACCCCCCTTTTCCAAACCCACCAGCGCCTCGGCGCCAGAATGGTCCCCTTTGCAGGCTGGGAGATGCCCCTGACCTTCGCCGGACAGGTGGAGGAGCACCGCGCCGTGCGGGAGGCCGCGGGTCTGTTCGACGTCTCGCACATGGGGCAGATCCTCATCATGGGACGCGGGGCAGAGGCCTTCCTGCAGGAGCTCGTGCCGGGCAACGTTGCGGCGCTGGAGCCCGGACGATCGCGCTATACACAGCTCTGCAATGAGAGCGGAGGCATCCTGGACGACCTGATCATGACGCGCCTCGGCGGGGAGGAGTTTCTCGCCGTGGTGAACGCCGCACGCCGCGCGGTGGACCTGGCGGCAATTCGAGGACGCGCAGAAGCACACGAGGGCGATGTGCACGTGGTGGACGAGTCGCCGCGCTGGGCAATGATCGCCGTTCAGGGACCGGAGGCGCTGGGAATACTTGAGAAAACGCTGCCCGGAACAGCCTGGAGGGCCACGCCGCCGTTCTCCTTTCACGTGCTGGACGAGGGCGGGAGCACCCTCTGTATATCCCGCACCGGCTATACGGGCGAGGCGGGTGCGGAGATCCTCTGTCCCGGCGAGGAGGCGGAGGATTGGTGGAACCGTCTGCTCGCGGAGGGAGCGATGCCATGTGGCTTGGCGGCGCGGGACAGCCTGCGGCTGGAAGCAGGTTACTGCCTGTATGGACAGGACCTGGACGAGGAAACGACACCGGTGGAGGCAGGTCTGGCCTGGTCGTGCGCGTGGAAGAAGCCGGAGCACTGGCCCGGAAGGGAAGTCCACGAACGTCAGCGCTCGGGGGGCCCACCCCGCCGGCTCGTGGGGCTGCTGTCCGAATCGCGCCGCCCGCTGCGCGCGGGTGATGCCATCCTCACGGAGGATGGCGAGGAGGCGGGCCACGTGACCAGTGGAGGGTACTCGCCCGTGCTGGAGCGGGGGATTGCGCTCGGGTATGTGCGTCCGCCGTTCCTCGGTGGTGACCGTTTTCAGGTGGCCGGCCGCGGCAAGCCGGTCCCCGTATCGAAAGTGCGTCCGCCATTTGTCCGGCGGCCGGGATCGAACTGACCCCCTGAAGGGCAGCAGGACCGCGCGGAGCGCAGGCCCCCGGCGGATTCACAGACACAGGAAGGAGCGCAGCACCATCATGGACGAGAGCAAACTGCTGTTCACCAAATCACACGAGTGGATCGAGCCGGAGGGGGAGGCCCGCCGGTGCGGCATTTCCGCCCACGCGCAGGAGATGCTTGGCGACATCGTTTTCGTGGAGTTGCCCGAGGCTGGACGCAAGGTGAGCAAGGGCGAGGAGTTCATCATCGTGGAGTCGCCGAAGGCCGCGGCCGACGTCTATGCGCCGCTCTCCGGCGAGGTGGTGGAGGTCAACGAGGCCCTGGAGGGCGACCCCGCACTCATCAACAAGGACCCCTACGGCGAGGGATGGCTGGTCAAGATCAAGCCGGACGGGACCAGCGGGACAGACGATCTGATGGACGCGCGGGCCTACAAGGACTCGCTCGAGGAGTAGAAGGGCACCGCGCGGTGCACCCCGTACGGTGAAATCACATTTTGTCAGGATGCAGAACTGATGGCGTATATCCCACACACCGCCGAAGACCGGAAGGCCATGCTGGAGGCCATCGGGGCGGATTCGCTCGATGAGCTTTTCCGGGACATACCGGAGGAGCTTCAATGCAGCACCACGCCCCTGGACCTCCCGCCACACAACGAGTACGAGGTGGAGCGCTATTTCGAGGAGCGGGCGGGCGAGAACCGGGTCTTCCCTGCGGGCAGGAATTTTCTTGGGGCGGGTGCGTACCGGCACTTCATTCCCGCTGCCGTGCCGTATATCGCCTCGCGCGGCGAGTTCATGACCAGCTACACGCCCTACCAGGCGGAGGTGAGCCAGGGGACGCTCCAGGCCATCTTCGAGTTTCAGTCCCACATTTGCGCTCTCACCGCGATGGAGGTGGCAAACGCCTCAATGTACGACGGGGCGACAGCGCTGGCGGAGGCACTGGTCATGGCGCTCCGGGACAAGCGGGTCCCGCGTGTCTACCTGCCGGAGCTTCTCCCCCCCGAGTGGACGGAGGTCTGCCGCACGTTCGTCCGGAACATCGGCGTTGAGGTGCAAACCATACCGGCCAAGGGCGCCCGGACCGATTTTTCGAGCATCACCGAGGACGCCGCCCCCGGCTGTGCCCTTGTTGTCTGTACACCAAATGCGCTGGGCGGCGTCGAGGACGGCAGGCAGGCCCGCGCCGCTGCCGATCGCGTGAAGGCACACCTTATCGCAGTGGTGAATCCCACGTCCCTGGCCGTGCTGGCGCCTCCGGGGCAGTACGGCGCAGACATTGCCGTGGGCGAGGGCCAACCGCTCGGCGTGCCAGTGAGCTTTGGCGGCCCGTATGCCGGGTTCCTTGCCTGCCGCGGCAGGCTGATCCGCAAGATGCCCGGACGGGTGGCCGGTGAGACACGGGACCCGGAAGGCCGGCGCGGATTCGTGCTGACACTCCAGACCCGCGAGCAGCACATCCGCCGCGACAAGGCCACATCCAACATCTGCACGAACCAGGGGCTCGTGGCACTGATGATCTCCGTATATCTCACGCTCCTGGGCCGCGAGGGCCTTCGTGAGGTGGCGGAAACGTCGCTCCTGCGGACGCGCCAGCTTGCGTCGGCTCTCACCGCGGATGCCGGCTGCGAGCTGTACGACCCCGCCACACCGCACTTTCACGAGGTGGCGATCAGGCTCCCGGTCGCCGCGGAGGCGTTCCGCCGGCGCATGAAGGACGAGCACGGCATCCTGCCGGGTTTCCCGCTCGCGGACTGGTTTCCCTCCCTGCCGGACGCACAAAGGCTGCTCCTTGTCAACTGCACGGAGCTGATCTCCCCAGCCGATATAGACAACTACCGCCACGCGGCGACGGCCGTCCTCGAACAGGAAGCCGCCGCCGGCAGGACCGCGTGACACACCGCACGAAAGGCATGCAATGGACAGGACGGAAATCCCTCTGATTCACGAAATCCCCGCTGCCGGCAGGCGGGGGGTCCTCCCCCCTTCCGCGCCCCCGGAGGACAGGAATACCGCCGTGGAGGCGCTGCCGGACCACCTCCGGCGCGAGACCCCGCCCCCTCTTCCGGAGGTATCCGAATTGGAGGCCGTGCGCCACTTCACGCGGCTCTCGCAGCGCAACTATTGTATAGATGGGCAGTTCTATCCGCTCGGCTCCTGCACGATGAAGTACAACCCGCGGCTGAACGAGAAGATCGCCGCGATGCCCGCCTTCACACAGCTCCACCCCCGGCAGGAGGAGGCGGACGTGCAGGGCGTTCTCCGCGTCTGTCACGACATGCAGGAGGTGCTGAAGCCGCTCCTTGGGCTGGACGAGGCGACCGCCGCCCCCGCCGCGGGCGCCCAGGGCGAATTCGTGGGCATGTCCATCATCAAGGCCTGGCACGAGGACCACGGCACCGGCCGGGACGAGGTGCTCGTACCGGATGCAGCCCACGGGACGAACCCCGCCAGCGCGGTGCTCGCGGGCTTCAAGGTCCGCGAGGTCAAGTCCGGCCCGGACGGGCGCATGGACCTGGAGTCCCTCCGCGCCAACCTCGGCGGGAAGACCGCCGGGATCATGCTCACGAACCCCAACACCTGCGGGCTCTTCGAGAAGGACATCGTGGAGGTGGCGCGGTTGGTCCATGAGGCGGGAGGACTCCTGTATTACGACGGAGCAAACCTGAACGCCATCGCGGGCCGCGCCCGTCCCGGGGACATGGGCTTCGACGTGGTGCACGTCAACCTCCACAAGACGTTTTCCACGCCCCACGGCGGCGGCGGCCCCGGCTCGGGTCCAGTGGCGGTGTCGGCGCGGCTCGCGCCCTACCTCCCCACGCCGCATGTCGTTCGCGGATCGGACGGCAGCTACCGGCTCTCCACGCCGGAGAAGTCCATCGGCAGGATGCTCGCCTTTCACGGCAACACCGGCGTCGTGCTGCGCGCGATGGCCTACGCGCTCTCCCAGGGCGGAGAGGGCCTACGCGCCGTGGCGGATCACTCTGCGCTCAACGCGAACTATATCCTGGCGCGCCTGCCGGAAGTCTTCGAGCGCCCGTTCGGAAGCCGCTGCATGCACGAGGCGGTGGTCACCGTCCGCGGCGCGCGCAAGGAGAAGGACATCCGCGCCTTCGACGTGGCAAAGCGCCTGCTCGACCTGGGCTTTCACTCGCCCACCGTCTATTTCCCCCTGCTGGTGCCGGAGTGCTTCCTCATCGAGCCGACCGAGACTGAAAGCAAGGACACGCTCGACCGATTCATTGCCGCCATGGAGCAGATCGCCCGGGAGATCGAGTCGCAGCCGGAGGTGCTCGCCTCTGCGCCGAACGAACTCCCCACCGGCCGGCTGGACGAGGCAGCCGCGGCAAAGGAACTCAACGTCTGCTGCCGGTTCTGACGCGACGCTGGACAAGGAAAGAGCCCGGTCCCATTCGCGGGCCGGGCTCTTTCGATTGATGTCTGTGTGTGGGTGGCTTGCCGAGAATGGCGAGACGCTCAGCCGACGGTCGTGCCGTGCTGCTCCTCGCCCGGGTAGGGCTGGGGCTCGTTCTTCTCGTTCAGCACGACGACGATGGGCTTGTGCTTGCGGGCCTCGGAATCCTCCATCATGGCGTAGGAGATCACGAGGACACGGTCTCCGACCTGGGTCAGCCGCGCGGCGGGTCCGTTCATGCAGATGCTGCCGGAGCCGCGGGGCGCCGGAATGACGTAGGTCTCGAACCGCGCTCCGTTGTTGCGGTTGACGACGGTTACTCTCTCGTTCGTGAGCAGGTTCGCCGCGTCCATCAGGTCCTCGTCAATGGACACGCTGCCCACGTAGAGGAATTCCGCCTCCGTGACAGCCCCCAAGTGCAGCTTTGACTTCATCATCTCGCGGAACATTCGGTTAGGCTCCTTCGTCCCATTCGGGGGAGCAGCGGGATGGACCCGGACCCGTGCAAGGAGAGGTGATGGCACGCCCGACGGGATTTGAACCCGTGTTACCGCCGTGAAAGGGCGGCGTCCTGGACCAGACTAGACGACGGGCGCGCAGTTTCGTGGCCCTCAGCAGGCCTTGCCCGTGAGGGACGCGAATTCAAGGCCAACCATGGTCGCCGTGTCAACCCCGCAGGAACGGTTTTTTCCCACTCGGACGCGCGCAATGTGAGGCACTGCAAAGTAGAGATGGCCAGGAATGCCCGGAGGCGATGCTGCCGGGCTACAGGTCCGCCTCGTCCTCGGCCAGGCGGAGAATGGGGTCGCGCTGGGAGCGGACGATGTCGCCGGGGCTGAGAGTGCCGTTGGTGGGGTCGTAGAGGATGTTGACCTTGGTGCCATGGCCCTTCTGGCCGTCGGGCCCTGCGGCATAAAGTCGCCAGGCGCCGTAGGCCGGGTGAATGCCTTCGGCGGAGGCGACGAGGCCGCGCTCCACGAGGATGCCGGCCATCAGGTCGCTTTGGATGTAGCCGTAGAAACGGACCGGATCGGGTTCGGTTTCCCTGAGGAGCGGGTCCTCGGGCAGGGCGTTGAGGTAGGCAACCGGGGTCGTCAGCGGGAAGCCCGGCGTGAATTCCACCGTCGTGATCCCGGCCTGAACGGCAGGGAAGTTGACCTGCCCGGTTGCGAGCACCTCACCGTGAGGGGGGTATCTGTTGGCGTCAACGCGGTAACTCTCAAGGGCCGTGGCGACGGTCCGCAGATCGTTCAGGGTGCGGGAGACCATCGCTCGAGTGCGGGCTTCAAGGAAGTTCGGCACGGCAATCGCCGCGAGGACCGCAATGATGGCCACGACGATCAGGAGTTCGATCAGGGTGAAGCCCTGCGGGGCAGGCGGATGGCGGCGCAACGTTGGGAGTTCCCTCCTGCGGCTGGTTGAGTG
>SLOM01000126.1 GCA_007132505.1 Candidatus Sumerlaeota bacterium | reverse complement strand
TTTCGCCAACCTATATTCTTCAGTGCTGTAATATATTAGATGACTCGCAGGTCGTATTTCTGTCACACTGATTTGAAAGGACTTACGCCAATCGCCAACCTCCCCCCTTTTTGGGGGTTTCGGAGGTTGGCGATAAAGGGAATTTGGCGTTTGGGTGGCCGGTGTCATCAGACGATCATCTTTGCGAAAAGGTCGTTCTCGTCCCGCGGGCCGTGCACCTCGGTATGTGTGTGGGCCGCTCCCTCGATGCGGTAGATGAGGAGGCTGTCGCGCCGGCAGTCGAGCGTGTCAAGCAGGGCATGGCGCAGGGCGGCGAAGCCGTCCTCCTGGAGGGTGACCTCGAAGACGGACTTTTGCACGCGGTGGCCGTGGCGCTCAAGCAGCTTTGCCACGGCGCGGAGGCGCCGGGCGTCGGACTGCGTGGCGGTGGCGATGTCGTAGCAGACGAGGTTGATCATCGGCGGTGGTGGCGGTCCGGCCCAGGAGTGGTCGTCGTCATAGGCGGGGACGAAAGGGCTGGTAGGCCCCGGGGTCCCCGTCTGCGAGGGCCTGCACGAGTGCCGCGGCCTGCAGGTGAGGAACGAGGCGCCACGGCACGGGGCGTCCTGCGGCCGGGTGGTGGACCATGTCGCCCTGGCGGGAGCGCCAGGCGGCGAGGACGGTCAGCCGTCCGGCCTCGTTGAGGTGGACGGGTGGGGGCATGTCGTCGTGGGCGATGATGCCACCCTCCTCGATTTCAAGGGGGTCCTCCTCGCCGGAGCGCAGGCCGAGTTCTTCGGGTTCGGGGTTGTGAAAGTGTTCGGGTCCGAGCTGGCCGCGGTTCACGAGTGCAAGGGCGAGCCGGTCCACCATGGGGGCGCGGAGTTCCTCCATGAGGTCGAGGGCGAGGGCGGGACGTCCCTGACGTGGTGCGTGTAGGAATCCGAGGCTGGCCTCGAGCCCTGCGGCGCGCACGGCGCCGGTGCATTCGGTGGCGAGGAGCGCGTAGAGGAAGGAGAGGAGGGCGTTGAAGGGGTCCCTGGGCGGCCGGCGCGTGCGTCGGGAGAAGGCGAAGTCCCCCCGCCGGCGTGGGGCGATCAGGTACTGGAGCACACCGAAGAATGCGCGGGCTCCTGTGCCTTCGTGGCCAAGCAATGCGGCGATGGTGGGTGCGGTTGATGCCCCGGCGATGGAGCGCGTGATGGTTTCCACGGCTGCATCGCGCCGTGCGGCGGCGTCCTCCTCCTCGATTCCCTCCTCCCTTCGTCCGGCGCGCAGGAGAAGCGCCCGTGAGTTCTCGAGTTTCGCGATAGCAAAGCGGCGGGCAAAAGAGGCGGCGGATTCGGGCTCCTGCCCGGGGGGAGGTGGTTCGAGGGCCATTGTCCACTGGTGCCGGCGGGCGGCGAGGGAGCGTTCGCCGGTGGTGCCGATGGCCACTGCCGCCCCGAGTCCGGAGAAGAGGCCAAGGAAGTCCCCGCCTCGTGTGAGGAAGGCGATCGGGATGCCCAGCCGGCCGGCCAGCTCGATCGCCGCCTGCGTCACGTGAATCCGGCCTATGAGGACGATCCTTCTGACCTCGTGGCGCGGCGGGCAGAGGAGTTGGCGTGCCTCGCGGCTGACACAGAAGCAGCCGTTGGCGACGCCAAGCGTGGCTCCGCGGGTTTGTATGTACATTGTTCCGAGGCAGTGGTGCCCCGGACCGATTCCGGCGCTCTCCGCGCTTGGGACCGTTGCCGCTTTCGGTGCCTCCGCCATGGTGATGGCTCCTTGTGCGTGGCGTTATGGGATTTCGGTTGAGCAGGTTCGCAAGGCGGGTCACGCGGGGAAACGCTTTGCAACGTTGAAAGGAAGGCGCTGAGGCGCTGCCTGAGGCCCAAATTCAACGTTGCAGGGATTTTACACGGCCATCGTGGGGGTTGAGACTTGTCTTCGCTTTTTTGCGGAACGATCCGGCAATGCGGAGGTGAGACCCCTGTCCTTGTCTTTACAAACAGCTTCAGGCCCGGGAGCGCGTTTTCAGTCCGGCGGTTATGCCGAGCGGATGGCTGCACACGTTGGGTTCGTGACCGGCGTGGTGGGGGACATGCTGGATGCGCTGCTGCATCAGCCCTTCGCCGGTGGCCGGCGGGCACTGCTGGAGGCGCTGCCGGAGGCGCTCCTGCAATTGAACGCGCGCTGGGCGAGCAACCGCAGCCCCCGCTATGAGGAGGCGCCGGTCCGGCTGGCGTACAGCTACCGGCACATGGCCTGCAGCGCCTGGGCGGTCCGGACGATGCTGGAGGACCGTGACGTGGATGGTGCCTTCCGCGCGCTGGTGGAGCGGCGCGGTGGGGAGCCATTACGCCTGCATTCGGTCGGGAGCGGGCCGGGCACGGAGGCGCTTGCCGTGGCGTTCCATCTGCTGGCAAACAACCACGAGCCGGAGCGGCCGTGGCTGGATGTGCTGTTCGAGGATCGGGAGAACGTCTGGGCAGAGGAGCTGCGGACCATGGCGGTCTGCCTGCGGGATTGGCTCGGCCGGTATGGTGTTCCGGAGGACGCGTTGACGTTCCGCAAGGCCGCGCGCGACCTGCTGGAGGAACCAGCCGGCGTGGCGGCAGAGGACCGTGATGTGTGCGTGATGAACCTTGTGCTCTCAGAGCTGGAGCACCTTGATCTCGTGCCCGAGCACCTGCGGGATGTGCGCGAACGGCTTTCGGAGGGTGGCTTGTTGCTGATGATGGATCTGCTGCGCGACCGGACTCCACTGGGTGGGGACCTGTTCACCCAGGTGGCGCCGTGGCTGGAAGCCCTGGGGTTTCAGGTGCGGGTCAAGTCGGGCGTCCTGCGGGAGTACGGAATCCCCCCGGCGGGAGCGCAGTTCGACGGGTTCGGCGCGGTGGGCAGATTCCTGCGGGAAGCTGGCGAGGGGGAGGGCTCGGTGAACAAGCTGCTGCCCCGGAGGCGGTTCCAGCAGCGGAGCTGGTATCCTGGCCGGCGTGGCGGATACGAAACGCGTTTCCTGATGGCGGTGAAGCGATGATCATTTCGGCGAGCTTCCGCACCGACATTCCGGCGTTCTACGGCGAGTGGTTTGTGCGCCGCCTCGAAGCGGGGTACTGCCGGACGGTCAACCCGATCGGCGGGCAGATCCACACGATCCCGCTGGGGCGTGATGCGGTGGACGGGATTGTGTTCTGGACCAAGAACGTGCGGCCTTTCCTGCCGCGGCTGGAGCGCGTGGCGGAGATGGGGTATCCCTTCTACGTGCAGCATTCCATCACGGGCTATCCCCGGGCGCTGGAGAACCGTGTGCCGCCGGTGGAGAGCCTGGTCCGTGCGGCGTGGGAGCTGTCGCGGCGCTACGGGCCGCGGGCGGCCGTCTGGCGGTATGATCCGATTGTCTATACGTCGCTCACCCCATCGGACCACCACCTGAGCATGTTCACGCGCCTCGCGCGGCAGCTCGAGGGGGCGGTGGACGAGGTCGTCATTTCCTTCGCGCACATCTATCGCAAGACGGCCCGCAACATGTCCCAGGCCGCAGGCGAGGAGGGGTTCACGTGGCGCGGCGAGGAGCCTCCGGACGAGGAGAAGCGCGCGCTGGCCGGAGAGATGGCGGAGGTGGCAGCGGAGCATGGAATGAAGCTGGGGGTCTGCTCCCAGAGCGTCTATACGTGCGGGCGTGCGGTTAACGCGAGGTGTGTTGACGCGCCGCGGCTTTCCGCGGTGGCGGGCCGGCCGGTCACCGCCAGAACGAAGGGCAACCGGCCGGACTGTCTCTGTGCGGAGTCCCGGGACGTGGGCGCGTACGACACCTGCCCGCACGGCTGTGTGTACTGTTACGCGGTGGCCGGACGCGAGGCGGCTCTGGAACGCTACCGGGCCCACGATCCGCACTCGGAGTTCCTCTTCCCTCCGGCACATGTCCCCGAAGACCCGCAGGGCGATCTCTTCGGGGACGGGATGGGGTAGGCGCTCAGTCCGCCCGCCCGGCGCTTCCTAGAACGGCAGTCCGTCCCCGGGGTTATTTGGCGAATCTTCAGATGGTGCCTGCGAACGATCCCAGTTGGGTGTTTTCCTGCCGCGGGACTTCTTGCGGGACTGTTCCTCCACGGCCAGGCGGGTCTTTACCTCGCGGACGAATTCGCGCCAGAGCTGCTTGAAGTGCGGCACGAGGCTGGGGTCCCCGGTGTAATCGCGCTGGATGAAGGGGTGACTGGGCATGCGCTCCTCGCCGAGCAGGACGGAGACGAAGTCGTCGCCCTCGGGCTCCCACTTGCTTGTGCGCAGGACGACGACCGGAACGTTGAGTTCGAGGGCCCGGCTGAGGTGCTCGCCGCGGGGCTGCTCGTCCACGACGAACACCGGCTCGCACAGGGCGTCCGGGATGACGGGCGGGGGAAGTGGGTCTTTCTTGGCGGCTTCTTGAGGTCCCTGTTTTTCGGGGTTTGCCCCGTCTTTGGCTTTCCTCGCTTTGGCGTCCTCCGCGGAGTCCTTCTTTGCCCCGCGGGATTTGGAGAATTTGCGGCTGTGCTTCTTGCCATCTCCCATACGTTACTGCCTCCCATGAATTCGTATTCCCGAAGGGGAACACGCGGTCGGGTGTTGCTGCAGGGGCAGCGGTGGAAACTGGGGGAATTACAGGCGTGCGGGCTTTAGCAAATCAACCGAAGCGGTTTTCATGCCGTCCCACTCATGCTCCGTGAAGGAGGTCGAGGCTACGACGACGGGGATGTTGTATGGCCCCTCCGTGCGCTCGCGCATTCCGTAGCGCGCCTTGCGGGAATGCATCCGGGTTCCACGCAGGAGCATCAGGGGCCAGGCCTTGATGGTTTCCACTCCCCGGTCGCGAAGCCAATGGATCCCGCGCCGGAAGGAGTCGAGCGTTTGGAGAGGCAGGCCGTAGATCATGCTGACCTCGTAGGTCAGTCCCCGGCGGTTGAGCTCGGCAATCCAGCGCTCGACAGCGGCCATGTCGTTGGGGCGGTTGATCTCGGCCGCCTCGGTTTCATCGGTGGTTTGGAGCCCGAACTCGAGTTCCACGTTCAGCGCTTCACAGGTGTCCAGGAAGGCTGTGGTGAGGTTTTCGAACCGGCACTGCAGCGAAAGGCGGGCGGAGAGACCGGCTTCCACGGCCGCATCGAGTACTGCCAGCGCACGGGGGCCCGCGTTGAACACCGGGTCGAGCACGTTGACCTTCCGCACTCCAGCTTCCTGCAGCAGAAAGAACTCCTGCAGGGCGCGTTCCACGGTGGTCCGCTCCACCATGCTGGTCACGATGTCCCGATGCGCACAGAAATCGCACGAAAAGGGACATCCCCGCTGGGTCTCCATGCGCACGGAGCCAGCGGCTTCCGGGAACTCTATCACCTTATCAAGATACGGTGATGGCAGAGCCTGCAGCGGAGCCCAGCGGCTGATCACTCGGCCCGGTGTCTCACGGCGGCAGATCTCAAGCAAGGCATTCTCAGCGTGGCCCGGGACGAACTGGTCAGCCCGCGGGTAAGCACGTGAGAGTTCCCGGCCGTCATCCAGCGAGGCAGAACCGGCGATCCCGTAGGTGATTTGGCTCCCACCCAACACAATGCGCCCGCGGAACCCGACCTGGCGCACCCACTCCAGAAAAGGATTCACCAGTGACTCCGACCAGATGAAGCAGGACAGAGCAAGGACGTCGAAGGAGGATAGGTCGAGCCCTTCGACTGCTCTGCGCAGACTGTCCGGATGGCTCGCGGGCGGGTATCGGAGCAGATTGACCGAAACATGCCGCACCGAAAAGTCCGTACCATAACCCGGGTCCTGCCTCAGCCTCGCAAGCAGGCAGGCTACGGAGTAGCCAGGAGTCGGGTCGCTCTCTCGAAGCAGATCGCAGGAAACAAGCAATGTCCTCCGCATGAACAGCCTCCCGATCGCACCGCCGTGGAATTGTCAGCGCAGGAGAAGGGCCGGACCGCCCTCCTGCGCCGCCGTCCAGGCACCACAAGACCAAACCGGACGGAGCGCCTCAAACCTCTGCAACGTTGATTTTATGAAAGGGCTGGGAGCTGAATTGAATCGAGGGTGGTGGGGGAGCGAGGCAAAAGGGAGCGTCACTACCAAGCCGTGGGCATCTCGGACCAAGATCATCCGCCCCGAAGCCTGGTGTGGGGCGTCAGCGCGCCCAGCGGAGCGCTTCACACGTATGATCCCAAAGGGGCTGTGGTCGTGGCCCAAGCAGGTCCTCGAGCAGTGCGCCACGCCTCCAGACGTTGTATGGGCCTCTTTGGGGCCAGAGCCCGTGCTTGGGCACCGGCTCTAGCCGGGCCCTGCGGCGTCTTGTCAGCATCGTGGCCAGCGCATTTCGGGCGGAGCAGGGCAGGAACACTTCCGATCCTCCACCCTTTGGCAATAGCTTGAACAGGCCTCAGCCAAGGAAAGCGTGGGGGGGAAATCGGTCACTTAGGTGCAGTGCTCCTCTGAATCCGCTTGACGGGCCTTCATCTGCCATGCGAACCAACGTACAAATCGCGGTGAGGGTACTGCTTGGGGAAGTCCCAGAGGATTAACCCTGCGGGATGCTTTCTAAGTCGGACCACTGTTCACCGCAGTGAGCCTCTAAAGGAGGGCGTCATGTCCATCTATGTCCACATAACCCCAGAATGTGAAGAGGATGCGAGAATGCATTCGCTAGTCCACGTGCTTGAGAAAGAGAAGGAAAGGATCGAGTTCAACCAAAACTACAGCGGCTTTCAGCTATACCCCAAAGGCTTCACGGTAAAGAAGAAACTAGGCAGGAAGAATATTCGACTGATCGCATACTGCCACACAAAGGGAGAAAGCGAGG
>SLOM01000124.1 GCA_007132505.1 Candidatus Sumerlaeota bacterium | reverse complement strand
CCGACTTCCTCCCACATGGCCGTGCGGGAGGAAAGTCCAATGAGAGTTTTCCACATTTCCACAGGCAGAGAATACCCCCCAGACCCCCCATGACGGTGATGAGAGGAGTATCCCCAGCGGCCATGTTCTGGTACATACAAGGCACCGAGGACACAGAGGAAAGCCTAGGGGGTTGCCAGGCAATTGTCTTCTTTGCGTATAGCTCTGTGTTCTCTGTGTCTCCTGTGGTGCACCCATTCATCGGCCTGTTTTTCGTGCGGTGGTTTCAAGAAGGATATAGGATAAAGCAGCATCTCCGGGGATGAACCCCTTCTCCCAAGTGAAGGCCGTCTTGATAGGCAACCCAAGAAGTAAGGCCCGGAAGGAGCTCTTCCCCTCCGGGCCTTCAGGGCTTGTCCATTGTGGCGATTGTCTACATCACCATAGCAGCCACACATCGCTGACGGGCGGCGCGCCGTCCGTTCCGAAGAACTCCAAAGCCCGCGCCATGACATCGGTCCGGGTGGGCGGGTCAGTGATGGTCTCGAACGGGAAGCCCAGGAGGACAATGCTGCCACGGCCCTCCTCCGCCCCGTCGTACACGATTCCTGCATTGCCGCCCGTTCCGCCCACGTACTGCATGGCGGCGGAAGAGAAGGCACCGCTCGGGTTGATGACGTCGGGCCAGCGCGAATCGTAGTAGCCCGCCGTTCCATCGTCGAACTGGAAGGAGAGACCGTCGAACAGCGTGCCGCTGATTCCCTCCACGTCGTAGGTGTTCGAACTGTCCGCGACATAGACGGTACGGAGTATATTCTGCAGGAACGCCTTGTTGGCGGCGGATGCGGCGGGCCGGCCGAGGTCCCAGGCGATTTCGGGCCCTGAGACGAACAGGTTGCCGCCTTCGGCAAGGAACTCCGTCACAAGCGCCTGTTCGTTGTCGTTGAACGTGCGGTCGCGCGTGCTCTCCTCCCCGAGAATCCATACCACGGACTCGTAATCGAGCAGCGCCACGTCTGCCTCGTCCGCTGCCTCGTTCGTAACATAGTCGAAGTGCACATTCGGGTTGGCTTCCATGACGGCGGTGCCCGCCTCGACGACATAGCTGAAGTCGTTTGTCTGGCGTGGAATCACGCGTGTGAAGGTGCCCGGGCTCGAGCGGTGCGGGATTCCGGAGATTGTCTGCGTCAGGGCATTGGAGCTGTGGTTGCGGTTGAAGCCGTCCACGATGAGGACTGGGGGTGTTCCCGCGCGGCGTGAGGTGGCACCGGCGACGTTGCTGGGGAAGCTTTCCCCGCCCGCGTTCACGGCTGTAACCCATGCGAAGAGCGCCTCGCCCTCCTCCAGCTCACCGATGCGGAAGCTGGTCTGCGTGGCCGGGACCTCCGCCACGAAGTCGAAGTCGCGCCCATGGCTGCTCGTATAGATGGCGTACATGTCCGGCGGATCGCCGGAGGCGTTGCCGGGCGTCCCGGCATGCGTGGAGGGGATGACAACGGGGGCCTTCCAGGAAAGCATGATGTCGCCGGTGCCGTCCTGCGCGTTCAGGGCGCGGAGCTGCCTGGGCTCGTCGGGCGGAAACTCGAGTGGCGCCCCGCCGAACTCGTTGAAGTAGCGTATGACGGCCTTGAGCGTGCTGCGTGCCGCGGCGCGCCGGCCGCGCGGGTCACGCATCCACAGCGCATCGCTGGCGTTGTCATGAAACGCCACCTCGATGATGCACGCGTCCATCTCGTTGTTGATGGAATTGGCGTTCTGCTCGCCATAGTTGATGTGGCCGACATAGACGTGGTGTGTGCGCGCGGACCAGGCGGGATAGTCGGAAAAGTAGGCCTGATGGAGGTCGCGCATGTTCTCGTTGATCTCACGGCCAAGGTATTCGGCCAGCTCCGCCTGGTACTGTGTGCGGAGGACAGGGTTGGGATTGATGAGCCCGTCGGCGCCGCGTCCCCCGCCGGCGTTCGTGTGGAAGCCTATATAGACGCGGTCGGCGGGTTCGCCCTCGTTCTCATTATTCATATAGGCGGCCCAGCGTGGCGGCGTGCCGACGTTCTGGCTCTGGTGGTTCAGGCCGGAGGGAGCGAAGACGGACGTGGCGGGCGGCGTGCCGGTCGAAATGGCGGCCCAGTAGCGGGAAGCCTCGTCCTCGCGTGGGAAGCCGGAGACTCCGCGGCCGTAGTCAAGGTCGCCCATCCCGTTGCCGAAGCGGATCGCGTCGGCGATGATGACGGAGTTCTGCACGGCGTTGTCGCCGGGGGAGCGGTCGTTGCTGATTTCCACCCAGCCGTGCTCGCCTTCCTCGAAGTAGTAGTTGCCGAGCCAGACCCAGCCCTTGCCCACGGCGCGGTGGTTAACGCGGGTCTCCGTGATGCCGCCGGCATGCCGGATGCGGTAGAGCTGGTGGACGCGGTTGAAGCTGTTGAGCACCCATGTATAGACAGGGTAGACACCTGCCTCCGGAATGTCCGGTGTGTAGCGGGCGGTGGCGGTTTCCTCGTCCTCGACGGTATAGGCGAACCGGTAGCTTACGCTGTCGCCGGGCTCGCCGTAATAAGGGGTGGCCTGGCTGTCGAGCCACGTGCCGCTGTAGGACACGCCGGGGTGGCTTTGGGTCATGACGACTTCGTTGGTCTGGAACCCGATCGGCCGGGTTGGTACGACGGTTGCGCCGGCATTCCAGCAGTAGGCCGCGAAGAGCGCCATCTGGTCAATGTTGCCGTAGTCCTCGACCATGTTGTGGGTGTTGGGCCGCTGGAGATACCAATGGGGTGTTCTGCTCAGGTCAGTCTGGTAGGTCCAGCCGTGGCCGGCACCCATATAGACAATCCGGCCCGAGAGGGCGCCCTCGGGCTGCCGGCGGGAGTTGAGGGCGGGTCCGGCGGCGAACTTCGGCTCGCCGTGGTCCGTGGCGGGTGAATCGGGTTCCTCCACCACGTCAACGTGGGTGGCGATCTCCGCCCAGTTCTCGGGAACGAATTCGATGCCTTCCCCTTCCGAATGACCGTGGGCGGTCGTCGCGGCCGGCAGCAACCAGCACGCGGTCCCGGCCAATGCGGCAAGGGCCGCACAATGTAACTTCCCCAGTTTCATGGGTCCATGCTCCTTGCTATTGTCCCTGGGGAAGGCGGGGGGTGGCAATCCAGCCAGGCAGGAACGAATGGACCGCTTTAGAGGCCACGGCTCAACTGTTTTGATCCATTGCACGGCCCGCCGGGAGCCGCTGCGGCAGCGTTTCCCGTTGTCTCAGCCCCGCTGCGCGGCCACCTTCACCGCCGATTCCCCGGAGATGGGTTGATGAGCAACGAAGCAATATTCTTTTCCTTCCTGGCGCTGAACCTCACGGTGCTCCTGCTGCTGTTCCGGTTTTTCGGGCGGCTTGGGCTCTATGTCTCGATCGTGCTGAGCATCGTCCTCTGCAACATTCAGGTGCTCAAACAGGTGGACCTCTTCGGCCTGCACGCCACCCTGGGGAACGTGCTCTACGCGGGAATCTTCCTGGCGACGGACCTGCTGAACGAGCGCTATGGGAAGAAGGAGGCCCGCAAGGGCGTGCTCATCGGCTTCATCGCCTCCGTTGCGATGATGGTCTATATGTCCATCGCCCTGCTCTATACACCGAACGAATACGATATGATGCACGAGCACATGGCGGCAATCTTCGGCCTCGTGCCGGCGATCACTTTCGCGTCGCTCATGGCCTACGTCACAAGCCAGCTCCACGACGTGACGGTGTACCACTGGCTGCGCGAGCGGACCCAGGGGCGCATGCTCTGGCTTCGAAACAACCTCTCCACGATTACGAGCCAGCTCCTCGACACGGCCGTCTTCACCGGCCTGGCAACGCTGCTGGGCGCCTTTCCCGCGGAGGCGGCGCTGGAGATCTTCCTGATGACGTGGATCATCAAGATACTCATCGCGGTGCTGGACACACCGTTCCTCTATATTGCGGTGCGCTTCACTCCGGCCGAAAGGTAGGGAATTGGTGGCTGGCCGGTCCTGCGCCGTGTGACCTTCCGGTCAGCCGCCGTACATCACGCTCAGCTCGTACATTGCAGCCAGCAGGCACACGAGGATGACCACGGCGTAGGCCAGGAGCCGCAGGTGGTCCGGATTCAGGCGATGGCGCACGCGGCGCTCGGATTCGCCGGGCACCTCCCGCGCCTTCATGGAAACGAAGACCATCACGCAGGCGACGGCGGCGATGCTGAGCAGACTGAGGATCCAAAAGATCAGCATTTGGTGGGGGTGCGATCCTTCGTGGCGGTGGGGGAGGCGATCCGCCTCAGTACCACATCTCCATGCGCAGGCCGCGGGAGTCCTCACCGGAGTTTTCCGGGATTCGGCAGGCCTTGCCGTTTGCGATGCGCCCGGCGGTCCAGCAGGCGGCCGCCGCGTCCAGCACATCTGCCACCGGAGCAACTTTCCTGCCCCCGGAAGGTGGCTCAAGAAGGTCTGCCACGTCGAACCCGGCCCGGCTGAGCAAATTGCGGCGTTCCTCCCGGCCTTCCGGCGTGGCCTTCTTGCGGGAGAGCGCTCGCCCGCCGTTCAGCGCCCAAAAGCAGAGTTCCGGGTGGACCTCCCGCACGCGCGACTGGACTTCCGGCGTGCCGAGGTACTCGTCCACCTGCCCGATCCTGTGGATCAGATGGAAGGCCTGTATGGAGAGGCCCTTTCCGCCTGGGCTGGTCTCGCGGCTGAGGCGGTTCGCTTCGCTGTGTGAGGTGGCCCTCAGCACGGCGCGGCAGGGCGCCGGAAAGACGGAGCTTCCCCACCCCGGCCCGAGGAGTTGCCGCGCCATGAGGTCCGCCGGGCGCCCGCCCCGTTCCGGCCGGTCCGGCAGCCCGATCGGGATGTCCACGGCAACAACAGCGGCACCGCGCAGCAGCTCCATGAGTTGTGCAAAATCCGGTGCCATGACGGCCTGCAGCCTGCCCGCCTCTCCGTCCCGTGTCACGGCCACCCAGCCCCTCGGGCAGGCATCAACCCCGGCAACGAGCAGGCGTGTCATGGCTTGCCGGAGGAGGCGGGAACGCGGAGTGTCCGGCGCTTCCTGCTGTCCACCCCTGCCTTCGCGGTATTCTTCGGTTTGTGCTCCCCTGACCCGGCAGTTCTGCGCAGTTCGCAGCCAGCCATGCGCGCGAAAAGCTCCAAGCTCTCGCCACCCTCGAGTAGTTGAAGCAGCCGGCGAGCGGGTGGCCCGGGTGACTTCTCGCCGGATTCCCAAGCCTCCACGCTCTTGACCGAGACGTTCATCAGCTTCGCAAAGACGACCTGGGTGGCCCCAAGTTTCCTGCGAATCCGGCGAATCTCTCCCGGGCTCCGGCGGGGAGCAGGCTCAGGTATTTCGGCGCCGGTGACGCGAACGTTGCCCTTTCCCGTCAGCAGAAAATTCCGGGCTTCGATCAGCCCCTCGGCGATTTCTCGTGCGAACGGGGACATCTCCTCAAGCTCGGCTTCTCTTGCGGGGGGGGCGTCTTTCGATTTCCGGCTTCTCATCGTCTTCCTCTTCCTCGAGCGACCCTAACGAGAACTCTGCGAAGCTCTCTTGCCTCTCTCGCCAAACGGGCCGCTTCCGGTGCTGTAAGGTCATCCTTCCTCGACTTCGGGTACACGTGTAGCAGAAGAATCACCCTCACCTCGGGGACGTGCATGTAGATGATTCGAAAGCCCCCTCTCCTGCCTCCAAAGACCTCTCTGTCACCCCATCGGGCTTTCCGGAGCGGTGCAGCACCGGGAATCACCGGCCAGCGATCAGGGCTGCACATCAACTCCTTTTGGAACTCCGGGAATCCCCTGTCCCGGGGAAAACAGGCCTCCCGCCCCCTCGAAAAAGGCGTGACCTCGATAAACAGGTAGTCCACGAACACCCTCCACGCAACCCCAACTTGGTTGGGTATGGCCGTTGCTCCCCCTAGTGCTCCACCACGTATTCCTCAAGCGGCAGGCGTGTCTTCGTCAGCCCCTCACCCGCCTCATGGCCCAGTGC
This sequence comes from Candidatus Sumerlaeota bacterium, assembly GCA_007132505.1. Classification (GTDB taxonomy): domain Bacteria; phylum Sumerlaeota; class Sumerlaeia; order SLMS01; family SLMS01; genus SLMS01. The sequence continues at coordinate 840 of SLOM01000124.1, read as the reverse complement.
GACCACGAGGATGACGGTTTCGCTCCGCGGCAGAGCGAGCACCTGGCGCACGCGCACCGGGTCGAAGCCCTCCATCGGAACCGTGGCAAGTCCCGCCGCGTGGGCCGCCAGCATGAAGTTCATCGCTCCGAGCATCACCTGCTTTGCCAGCCAGAAATCCATCTGGAAGGCGGGCAGGTCCGGCGTGGGCTTAAGAAGCCGCATGGCCGGAACCATCAGGCGCTTGGCGAGCCCTCCGAGCCCAAGGGGAGCCCTCCCGAAGGCAAGCGGTACGATCTGGCTGATGAAGCTCTTGTACTGCTCGTTGATGGCTCCGGCCTCCAGGTCCATTGCCAGGATCCGGGCGAAACGTTTGGCGCGGAAGCACTTCCGGTCTCCTGTGAAGACAACCACACAGGGTGCCTCGCGAACCTGTTTCTGATCGAGGCAGGCGGTGAACAGGCGTCCGCGGAGCTCCTCGTCCCGCACCACGTGGAGCCTTGCGGGCTGAAGGTTGTAGCCGCTCGGAGCCCAGCGGGTTGCTTCCAGCAGCCGCCCAAGGGTCTCCTCCGGTACCGGATCGGGGCGGAAACGGCGCACCGCGCGGCGCGAGCGCACGAGTTGTTCAAAATCGTCGAGGTTCATGGGCCTCCCTTTCCGGGCAGGTTGCTGGGAGGAGATGCTCCACTGGATGCAAGCATCACATCCCCGCGTGCCGGGGGGAAAAGGAAATGACGCAGCCAAGTAAAAGGGAAGAGGGGCCGGTGGTGGGTGGTAGAGGAGTCGAACCTCTGACCTCCGGCATGTGAGGCCGGCGCTCTAACCAACTGAGCTAACCACCCACAGCGGGGCGAATGGTGG
>SLOM01000050.1 GCA_007132505.1 Candidatus Sumerlaeota bacterium | reverse complement strand
GAAGCTGCCGAACCGGTGGGGCTGTATATACGTCTTGAGCAGATCCGGGGGCATGGAGAAGGAGAGGGCGTAGGTGGGGTCCCGGAACTGCCGGCGGGAATGGTTCTGCAGCTCGAGCGTGGGCAGGAGCTGCACCGCCACGAGCAGCCCTGCCACCACGGCCGCCGGCACGGCGGCACGGACCAGCCGGCCGGCCACGGCAAACCGGTCCGGTGAGACTGTCAGCTTCCCGAGCGCCAGCAGAAGGCAGAGAAAGTGTGCGTAGAAAGCCTCCTGCGGATGGCCCGTCATGAACTGCACGGCGCCGAGGGCCGTATAGACAAGCGCGAAGGACTGCCAGCGCATCCTTCCCGCCATCGCCAGCCAGAGCACCGCCGCCATCCAGGGCATGTACGCCGCCGCGGCGAGCTGGTTGATGTGCTCCTGCTGCCCCCAGAACCACGCCGCGCAGGGGAACGCCACTCCGAAAACGACCGACGGACCAGCGCCCAGCCGCAACGCCACCCGCAGCCAGAACCACGTTCCCGCCCCCGCCGCCGCAAGGTGGAGCAGGTTCCCGAGGTTCAGCGCCCAGTGCGCCGGCAGCAGGCCGTACAGCAGCCAATCCGGCGGATAGAAAACCGCGTGCTGCAGCGAAGCCGCCAGCGGCGCACCCATGAATGACCACGGGTTCCAGAGCGGCACCACCCCCTCGCTCCAGAGCGACTCCTGCATCAGGATCTTGACCGGCCAGAAAAGATTCGCCGCATCCCCCCCGGACTGGATGCTCCCGAGCACCCAGAGGGGGTGGTAAAAGAGCTGCACCAGCACCACGACCATCAGCGCCTCCGGCCAGAGGCGCGCCGCCGCTCTCTTCGGGATGCTCATGGGGGGACTGTCCCGCACCGGACCGCCGCTCATTCCTCGTGCCTTCATGGTCCGAATGCCAAGACGCCGCCCTCCATGCGTGGGGGCGGCGTCTTGGTTTCAGCCGGGATGGTCCGGGCCCACAGGGCCGCGGTCCCTACTCTGAATCCTGCTTCTTCTGAGCCTCACGCAGCGCTTCGCCAAGCGACATACCGGAGGACGTGGTGTCCTGGCTCTTCATGTACTGACGCGAGACCTCGCGCTCCTGCTGACGCACGGCCTCCTTGCGCGAGAGGGAAATCTTCTGCTGGTTGCGGTTCGCATCCACGATCTTGACGGCGACTTCCTCGCCCTGCGAGAGCGCCTTCTCGGGGAGCTCCACCCGTTTCACGTCTATCTGGCTGATGTGGATCAGGCCTTCCAGCCCCGGAGCCAGCTCCACGAAGGCCCCGAAGGGGGCGAAGCGTGTGACCTTGCCCGTCACCGTTTTGCCAACCGGGTTCTCGCGCAGGTAGGCGTCGAAGGGCGACTCGGTCAGCTGCTTCATGCCAAGGCTGATGCGCCGCTTCTGATCGTCGAGACCAAGGACGACCACCTCCACCTCCTGGCCCGGCTCCACGAAGCCCTTTGCGCTGCGGACGCTCCGGTCCCAGCTCAGGTCGCTGACGTGCACCATGCCCTCAACGTAATCGTCCAGCTTCACAAACACGCCGTAGCTGGTCGTGGAGCTGACCGTCCCCTTGTGCTGACTGCCTTCGGGGTAGCGGTCCTTCACGTCGAGCCACGGATCGCGCTGCAGCTGCTTGAAGCCGAGTGAGAGCCGCTTGCGCTGGCGGTCAATGTCGAGGATCTGACTCGTGACCTCGTCGCCGACGCGCACGAAGTCCTCCGGCTTCTTGTTGCCGCTCGCCCAGGACATGTCGCTGGCGTGCACCATGCCCGTGATGCCTTCCTCGATATGGATGAAGGCGCCGTAGGGTTCGATGGCGACGACGGTGCCGGTGACGGTCGCGCCCGGGGGATACCGCTCATCAATGTGGTCCCACGGGTTCTCGCGAAGCCGCCTGCGCGAGAGCGTGATCTTCCCGCTGTTCGGCGAGACGTTCAGAATCTTCACTTCCACCTCGTCTCCCACCTTCAATGCCTCGGTGGGGGACTTGCCGCGGTCCCACGAGACTTCCTCACGCGGGATGAAACCGTCCACCTTGCCCAATTCCACGAAGACGCCGAAGTCGAGCACGTTCTTCACCGTGCCGGTGACCGTGCTGCCCGGCTCGAGTGTCTTGAGGAAATCGGCCCGCTCGCTTTCCTGGCGCTTGAAGAGCAGGCGCCGGCGGGAGAGGACTGCGCGGCTGCGCTGGTCGTCGAACTCCAGCACCTCCGCCTCGATCTCCTGGCCGAGGAAGCTCTTCAGGTCGGGCACCTTGAAGAGGTCCACCTGACTGGCGGGCATGAAGGCGTCGAGCCCGACGTCCACCATCGCGCCGCCCTTGACGACCCGGGTCACGACTCCGCGCACCGGCAGGCCTTCATCGTGTGCCTGCCTGATGGCGTCGTGCGCGAGCCGCTGGCGGGCCCGGCGGTGGCTTAGGCGGGAACCGCCTTCCTTGCCGCCCACCGTCTGAAGCACCGGAATCTCGTCCCCGACGCGGACCTGGTATTGGTCGCCCACCTTGGTGAATTCCTCGATGGGGAGTCTGGCTTCGGACTTTCCTCCGACGTCCACCAGCACCGAATCCGCCGTCACTTCGACCACGGGGACGTGGATGATCTCCCCCCGGCGGGGTTGCTGGCTGGTGGGGAGATGCTCGTCCAGCAGCGCCGAGAATTCCTTCTCCAGCGCGGCGTCCTCGTCGTCGAGCGGTTCTTGTGGCGAGGGCTCCTGTTCGGGGTCCTCCAGGCGAGCCACTTCAGCCTGTTCCGCCGGAGCGCTTTCGGAGCTCTCCGCGGGCGGTTGCCCGGGCAAGGCTTCCGGGCGTTCCGCGGTTGAGCCTTCGGGCTGCTCTTCGGGTGCTTTGGGTGTGTGCTCCTGGGGAGCGTTTTCGGGGTGGCCGTCAGGGCGTTCGGTTTCCGGCACCATTGTCCGGTGACTCCTTGGTCTCTGAAGAAATGACGGTTTGTCCGTCGGTTTCCATTGAATCCGCTTCGTTCAGTCTCTGCCCGGAGGGATCAATGTTGACGATATGGGCGAGTATTTTGGCGCCGATTTCTCGGTACAACTGCTTTTTTAGGTGCTCGGCGCTTTCGGGGGCGGAAATGCGAAAGGGCTTTCCCACCCGGATGCGTATCTTCACAGGTCTGGGGAGCAGTTTGCCGGGTCCCCAAGCCGCAAAGGATCCCTCGATACGCACGGGAACGATTTGCACATCGGAGTTCTGCGCCGCAAGCATTCCCACACCGGGACGCGCATCTTTCATTCGTCCATCGGTGGAGCGTGTCCCCTCGGGGAAGACAATCAGCGGGTCGCCTTTGCCAAGAACCTCTCTGCAGCGCCGCAGCGCCGTCCTGTCGGCAATGTTGCGCTGAATCGGGAAGGCGCCGAAGGCCCGCAGCAGCCTCCCGAACACCGGAATGCGGAAGAGCTCCTCCTTCGCCAGGTAGGCGATGCGCCGTGGCACCGTGCTGCCCACGAGCGGAGGATCGAGGTAACTCGCGTGGTTGCAGGCCAGCAGGAACGGGCCGTCGGTGGGGTAGTTCTCCCGGCCTGTCACCTCCATCCGATGGTAGAGCTTCGCGTACAGGCGGACCAGCGACTTGGCGGTGGCGTGCACCGCACCACCCAGCCTGCCTCCGGCGAAGGGCTGGAAATCCATCCCGTTCTCTCTTTGCTCTTCCTGTGTCATATGGCGGTTTGGCATGCGGCCGCGAAGACGGGATGGTCGCGCACCATGGCAGCGAGCAGCGCGACCACCGTATCCTCGTCGAGATTGGTTGTGTCCATGATTCGAGCGCCGGGAGCGATGCGCAGGGCGCCCTGCAGCCGGGCGCGGTCGCGCCGGTCGCGCTCCAGCAGGCCGGCCAGCACCGCTGCGTAGTCCGCCGTCCTGCCCGCTGCGCGGAGCTGGTCGGTGCGCCGGCGGGCCCGGCTCGCGGGCGACGCGTCCAGATATATCTTCAGCGCCGCATCCGGGAAGACCACCGTGCCGATGTCCCTGCCTTCCAGCACTGTCGGCCGGAGCATGCCGATTTCGCGTTGCCGGTGAACGAGCAGCTCCCGTACTCCCGGATCGTCGGCCACGATGGCCACCTCGGCGCTGACCGCCTCCGAGCGGATTGCTCCGGAGACGTCTTCGCCGTCGAGCAGCACGACCCCTGGCTCCGGCAGTTCGATGCGCGCTCGTCCGGCGATGCGCTGCAGTGCTGCTGGATCTGCGCGCTTTTCTTCCGGCAGGTCCATCGCGCGCAGCGCCACGCAGCGGTACATGGCTCCTGTGTCCAGATGGAAGAAGCCGAGCGCGTCGGCAGTGCGTTTGGCCACGGAGGACTTGCCGGCTCCCACGGGGCCGTCAATCGCGAGCACTGCCTTCAGATGTCCGGATTTGTCGGGCATACCGCTCATGGCGGCGCCACGGTCAAAACGCAAGGCCCTGCCATCAAGCGAAAACCGCCGCGGTCAGGCCCCGTAACGCCGAATCAGGCCGACGACGAGCCCCTGCACCTCCACGTCCTTCGGCATCACGTAGATCGGATCCATGTCCGAGTTGGCCGGCTGGAGGCGGATGGTACCCCGCTCGCGGTAGAATCGCTTCACGGTGGTCTCGTACCCGTTCACCAGTGCCACGACCACTTGGCCGTTGCGGGCGGTCTTCTGGCGTTCGACGATCAACAGGTCTCCCTCGTGAATGCCGTCCTCGATCATCGAATCGCCCCGCACGCGCAGGACGAAGCTGTCCTCGGCGTTGCGGATGAGTTCCGCCGGTACGGGGTAGCGCTCGTCCTCCACCTCGACGGCGTCGAGCGGCACCCCGGCGGCAACCGTCCCCTTGATGGGGAGCTTGTACGCAGCGTCCAATTCGGCGTGTATCATGGCGGGGCTGTCCAGGCCTTGGGCCAGTTCGATGCCGCGCCCCCGGTTCCAGTGCCTCCGTATGACCCCTTTTTCCGCCAGATTGCTGAGGTGCTTGTGTACGGTGGCCAGGGAGGAAAGCCCCATGCCGCGGGCGATCTCCTCGAGGGAGGGAGAGTAGGCGTTCTCCTCGATGAACTCGCGGATGAATTCGAAGATCTCGCGTTGGCGCCGGGTCAGATACACAGGGCGTTCCTCCTTGATGGCTTGCCGGTCTTCTCCGTCATTGCGGTTTCAAGGGGAGGCGAAGCTTAGGTGAACGTCAAGGGCAAAGATTTCACGAAACGCCCGGCCCGGCTGACAGCCCGTCTGACTCCAAACAGAAGAGCCGCACCGGCGATTCACACCGGCGCGGCTCTCGAATCTCTGGCCTGAAGGCTGTCCCGTCGCTGCCTCAGGTGGCGGGTGCGGGCTTGGCCGGCGGCCGGCGCCGGAAAAGCGTCCTCCAGACACGCCGCGCCACCCGCCAGAAGGTCCACATCAGCAGCACTGCTGCCGCCAGCATCACCACGAGCACCAGCAGGGCGAGCATCGGATTCGCCGCGATAAGGCCGATCGTGCCGACAACCAGCACGTCCTCCGCAAGCGACAGCGACGGACTGGCGACCGGACTTGTTCCGGTGCTGTGGGCTGCCATGCGGGTCGTGGATTTCGTGGCGTGGGAGCCGAGTGCCAGCGTCCCGCCAAGGATGCCTGCGGCCAGTTGCATCTCCAGGGGCACCTCGCCCACGGCCATGCCCGCCAACACCGCACCCGCCGGAATGCGGATGAAGGTGTGCACCGTATCCCAAAGCGAATCAATGGCCGGCACCTTGTCGGTGAAGAACTCGACCAGGTACATGAACACTGCCGGCCAGATGACCCAGTTGCTGCCGAGGACGGCCATCTCGCCCGGGAGGGCAAACCCGTCCGCGTAACGATGCAGCAACCCCAGGACGGCAAGGGTCGCGTAAAGGTTGATCCCCGCGCACCAGCCCGCACCCAGCACAAGGGCGAGTGTTCCGATCAGGCTGGCTGCGTCGGCTCCGGCTGCAATTCCGACTGGGTCTATCATCGCCGTCTTCTCCTCTTCGGGCGCTGGCTTTTCTCCTACCCGGGAGCGCCCCTCTCCCTCAACGCAAAAACCGGGGAAAAGGATGAAGGATTGCCCCTGCGCCTGGCAGGCTGTCATCGTCGGCCGCAATCCTTCCGGCAAGGAGCTGCCCTGACACATGGATAACGGTCTGCTGGTTTCGTACGAGGCTGCACTGCTGGAACGGGCCAAGGCGCTCGGCATCCACAGCCTTCAGCTCCGTGTCGGACCGGGCTTCCCCATCTCCACGGAGGACCCGGAGCTGCGCGAGGCCCGCGAGGCGGCGGCTCGACTGCGCGCGGAGGGGTTCTCCGTCCCCATGCTGGGCTTCTACCGGAACCATCTCGCGCCTGATCCCGAGCTGAGGGAGCTGGAGGCGCGCCGCCTCACGAACGTTCTCCGCATGGCGCCGCACTTCGGAGCCCGGGCGGTGGGTGTCTTTGCCGGCCGCGACCCGGAGCTGCCCCTCGAGGAGAACTACCCCCTCGCACAAGAGGTGTGGACTCCTCTGGCCCGGGCCGCTGAGGAGGCCGGAGTGCAGATCGCCTTTGAGAACTGCACCATGTACCGCACCTATCCGGTCCGCGGGATCAACATCGCGTACTGTCCGGCCGCCTGCGAACGGCTCCTGGAGCTGGTCCCCTCGCCGGCGCTCGGTCTGGAGTTCGATCCAAGCCATTGCGCAAAGCAGATGATTGACCCGCTCCGCTTCCTTCGCGCCTTCGCCGGGCGGATCGTTCACTTCCATGTCAAGGACCACGAGCGGGACGCGGAGGCGCTGCAGCGCTACGGCTGTTTCGACGTGCGAACCTCGCGCGACAG
>SLOM01000225.1 GCA_007132505.1 Candidatus Sumerlaeota bacterium | reverse complement strand
TTCCATGACTGCGCCATCCCCGCCGTTCAGTTCTCGTCCAGCTCGCGCCGGTGCTGCGGAATTTCATACGCCCGGTAGGGCCCGTGCTCGAAGAGGAATTCCGCCCCCTCCTCCATCAGCAACCGGACGAACTCGATCGGGGTGCTGTTTCGCGACAGAAGCATCAGGGCAATCTCATCCTCCCGGACGATCTCCATCAGGGCCTCGGGCGGATAGATATCGAAATGAAACGGAGGCCAGAAGGTGGGAAATGGGTTCAGCCGCACGGTTGCCGTCTCCTCGGTGAAGAAGCCCGTAAGGATCGGTTCGTATGGCGTATAGTAGGAAATAGTTTCGTTCGGGCGGGCTTCCTCCAGCAGGTCCTCTATGGCGCGATAAAGAGGATCGGCCGGGGCGGCCCAGGTGAAGAAGTGCACCGGTGTCTGGGAAATCCGGCCGGTGTCCTGTTCGTAGCGCCGGAGCATCTCCCACTGGCGGTTCAGAAAAACTGCCGTTGCCCAGTCGAAGGCTGCCACCGTGATCCCGGACCAGAGAAGAAGCGAGCCTGCCAGTCTATACCGTGAGCTCAATCTCTCCACCAGCAGAGCAAAGCACAATGCGCCCACTATCGGCATGAAGATCGAAAAGCGGGTCCACCAGGGTGCCACGATAATCAGAAATGCCGCGAAAGGTGCCAACACGGTCAGCAGGTGCCATTTCCAGAGATCCGTGCGCGCATTTCCTCTCAGCCGGTCAACCAGCACCCATATCGCCAAAACAATCATGGACGGGAGCAGGACAGCCACCCACACCAACCCGAATCCGCCAAACCGGATGTCGCCCCGATAACCGAAGCTGTGGTCGTGGAGAACCTCGTGGGGCACGCTCTGAAAATCCCGCCCCAGAAAGCCGAATCGGTACCACGAATCCAGATCAAGGGTCGTCCACGAAAGCCAGGTCTTCTCCCAGAGAGGAACATCGAAGTATTCCTCCCCCTCGGCCATTCGGCGGGTATGCTCCATGCCAAGCATCCCCTCCGCCAGAACGACGTTGCCGATGCTTACGCTGAAGGGGTAAATGGGTGATCCCCATTTCACCCAGTTCCTCACCATCCAGGGTGTCCCAACCGCCGCAGCGAGCAGGAACCCCGTGAGCGCCAGCCCCAATGCCCGCCGGTGTGGTGCCAGCAGAGGCCTCCAGCCCCATGCGGCCAAAGCCACCACACCGAGCAGGACAGCCAGAATCGCCGCATTGAATTTGGCACCCATGGCTAGACCCGCACAGGCGAACATCCAGAGGATGCGTGCCGGTCCCACCCCGCGGTTTCTCGCACCCAGGACAGCGAGCAGGCCCGCGGAAAAGAATCCCACAGAATACAGGTCCACATATGCCATGGACGACTGGTAAAGAATCACGGGGACCGTCAGGGGAAGGAAGGCAGCCACTGCCGCGTGCGTCCGATCCAATCCGAGGGCCCGCCCCGTGGCGTACACCGCCGGAAGCAGCACAGGGAGCATCACCCACTGCACTGCGTTCACCAGATTGAAGCTCCCCAGCGCCAGGATAGTCAGCGCCATGAGCAGCTCGCCGCCCCGGGCGAAGTGGCTTGTGTAGAGCGACTCGCCCGGATAGTCACGAAAGTCGCCGTCCTGGGCGATGTGAAGTGCCATGCCCAGATGGTAGCTGATTCCATCGTAGTCAATCACGGGAAGGCGAATACCAAGCAGCAGGAAACTGCCTGCCGCAACGCAACCCAAGGCCGCCATTGTCCAGCCTGGCGCGCGCAACTGCATTGCGAACTCCCAGATTGCCATCGCGTCCCGGCGAAGACCCTTTGCAGACGGGCGCTCAAGTCCCATCGCCCATCCCAGCAGCAGGAGGCACACGATAAGCAAACCGGCGCCAAACAGGACCCATCCCGTCCGGAACAGCCCCGCGAAGCCCAGTACGATCGAAAGGGACGTCCATCCCGCCAGATTGAACGTTAAGGACGCGGAGAGGCGCTCCGCAAGAGACAGGCTCTTGTCAGCCGTCACCAGCCAGAGCAACACCCCCTGAAGGGCGAGGAAGAGAATCGTGAAGTCAATGAAGACCGCTGTTGTACCCATGCGGGAGGCTCCAGGGATTCAGGCACCCGATAGAGGACTACAGCGCACCCGCAGGGGTTGGCACGTCCGGCCCGTCGCAGCACCTGCTCGCGTGGCATCCCCACCACTCGAGCCGCCTCCCGCTCGCCGCGGGCGGACTTCCGGTCAACAGGGATTGCGCTCCCCAAGCTCCCTCACACCGAAAAAGGCATCGGCTTGTCTCATCCGGGACATACGGCGCGAGGCGCTGGAATGGCCAGCACCTCCCACACGATGCTCTCTCACGGAGCTGCACCAGCAGCAGGCTCCGGGTGTGGAACCCCCCGACCCCCTCCCCTCCGCGATTCTGGTCGGTGCCTGCTACTCTTCCTCGACCGTGAAGACGAAGAACTCCACCCGGCGGTTCTGGGCGTGGGAAGCTTCGTCGTCGCCCTCTGCCACAGGCATTTCGCGGCCGAAGCTGATGGTGCGCATCCTGTCTGCCGCGATGCCTCGCTCGACCAGGTCGTCGCGGACCGCCTGAGCGCGCCGGGACCCCAGCGCCACGTTGTACTCTGCGGTGCCGCGCTCGTCCGTGTGCCCGCGGAGGACCACCTGCAGGTCCGGATTGCTCTGCAAATAGGCGGCGTTCTGCTCCAGCTGCCGCTGGGCTGATGGGCCCAGCTCGTCGCTGTCGAACTCGAAGTAGACGTTCGGCAGGTCGGGCACCGGGTCTCCTCCGGGGCCTTCTTCGGCGCCGGCGTGCTCAGGGATGCCGCGCCGTGCCGCTTCTGCGATGGCCTCGTCGTCCATGCCTTCAAGGCCCAGCCGTTGCCGCTCGTGCTGAAGCGCGTCTGCTTGGGCGTGAAGCGCGTCTGCTTGGGCGCGAAGCCCTGTCACCGGTTCCTTCTCGCCGCCCGGAAAGGAGCCACGTCCGAACAGACCGCCCCCCTGTCCGCCACAGGCGGCGGCTCCAAGAAGCAGTGCCGCCCCGGAAATCAGGGCGGCACCGCGTAACCACGTCATCTGCTTGCCGGCGGGGCTCATCATCAGTACCCGCCCGCCGAAGCGATCGAGGAATCCGACTCATACACGAGGAACATCGCCCGCCGGTTAAGCGCGTGCGACTCCTCGTCCTCGCCGTAGGCCAAGGGCCGCTCCTCGCCGTAGCTCAGCGTGGACAGCCGGTTCGGATCAACGCCCTGCTCGACCAGGAAGTTGCGCACCGCGTCGGCCCGGCGCTGACCCAGGGCGATGTTGTACTCCGGGGTGCCGCGATTGTCGCAGTGCCCCTCGATCTGGACCATGATTGAGGAATGCTGGTTGATCCAGCGGGCATGGTCACGAAGGACATCCGCCCACGCGGACGTGATGTCATAGCTGTCGAACTCAAAGTGGACCATCTCCAGTTCGGAGACGAACATGCCGTCCTCGATGCCGGAGGTGTCGGCAGTCTGCCGGAGCGAGTTGGTGTCCGAGTCCCAGGCACCCAGTCCGGCGCCGGGGAGCATTCCATTCTGGCCAAAGAGGCCGCTGGTGTCGGGGGCACCGTCGGGACCCCAACCGCCGCCGGGGCCGAAGCCATTGCTCGAATCGGACAGGCCGTTGCCGGCGGTCGTGCGGGCGAGGCGGATTTCCGGCTTCTCTTTCGATGAACGGCAAGCCGTGGTTGCAATTACTGCGGTGGACAACAGGAGCGCGGTCAGCAGCACCACACGAGAACGGGAAAACATTGGGCGAAACCTCCTGGGCGGGGAGAAAGATTTTTGCTCCCACTGGAGCGGTTATCTCGCTGGCCGCACCACCGCGCGGGAGCCAACACTTGACGGGTGCGGAAGCCAGTCTTCCCCCCCGTATGAAGAGCGCCGGAACACAACGGCAAGCGTTTTCGAACAGAATCGCAAGTTTTTCTCTTTGCGCCCTCACCCCGGCCCCGTGGTCCACTGCCATCAAGATGTCATTGGACACCCCGGCGCGGGAGAGCGAACCTTGAATCTTCCAGAGGCGATCAGCCAACCAGGCCCGCTGGAAGCCGGTGGCAAGCGCGCAGCCCCCGCCCCGGAAGCATGCCGGCCGCACGCGACCCGCCCGTCCCGGCGCTCGGCCCCAAACGCAACCGGCAGGCCGGCAACAGCCGGAACCACCAACCACCCTCCCCTCCCGCAAGCCTTCCCGAAAGGAGAATTGCACAGATGAAAAATCTTTGTGGTAAAGCAGCGCTCACGGCCGCTGCTGTCGCCTTCGCAGCATCCGCCAGTACAGCCAACGCCCAGGAACTCCTCGCCTTCTGGGGATTCGACGCACGCGAAGGCAGCGTCCCCCAGTTCGTTTCGCCGCTTGCTCCCGACCTCGGCGAGGTCCCCACTGCCTCACTCTCCTGGAACTTTCTCAGTTCCGGCAACACCGGTGTGAACAGCTTCACCGGCACCGACATCAACTGGCCCTCGGGCTACACGGCAGACCCGAACTACGACATGGCCATCCAGGGTCTTGAGGATGACGGCAACTATCTCAACGATGGCCGTCACTGGACCATCGCCGTGGACACTACTGGCTACGAGAACATCAGCCTGAAGATGGCCATTCAGCGAAGCGCCACAGGCTTTACCAACAACACCATCGAATATAGCACCGACGGTGGCGGGAGCTGGAACCTTTTCGAGGCCGGGTTCAACCCGCCGACCAGCCGGCAGCTCCGCACTTTCAACTTCGGCGAATACGCCAACGACGAGCCCGACTTCCAGGTACGAATGACACTCGATGGTGCCGACGCCAACGCCGGAAATAACCGCTTCGACAACATCACCATCGAGGGCACTGAAGCCGGAACCGGCCCGCTCCCCGTGAACGTGGATATAGCCACCGCCTACACCAGCAATTTCGCTGGCGATGAGGTCGTCGTCCGCTTCAACACACCTCCCGGTGAAGAGCCCGAGGCTGGCGACTTCTCGCTCGACGACGCAGCAGGGGTCAGCATCACCGACGTGCAGGAAATCGCCGGTGAGCCCAATTCCTACCTCCTCACCCTCAGTGGCCCCGCCTCCGGCGACACCACCCTCGACACGCTCGTATTTGACAACCTCTTCGACAACCCGGACACCGTCGCATTTTACGCAGGCGTCATGGATATCGAAACGATCCGCGGCACCGTGGACACCGACGGTGACTGGACCTCCACGCTCGAAGTCGCGCCCGGCGGCGAAGGCGGCTACAACGTGACCGTCAGCGGCGTCGTCGTGGACCAGACCGTCGCCATCGGCGCGGGACGGAACGCGTGGATTCAGGACGGCGCATGGGGTATCCAGATCCGTGGCATGTTCGGGGACGACTTCCGTGATCTCTCCGACGTCGGAGACGAGGTACTCTTCGCCGGCAATGTGGATCACTTCAATGGCCAGCTCCAGGTCTTCAATCGCAGCGCAAACGCCTACACGGGCCTCCTTGGCAACAACGGTCCCGCCGTCATCCCCGCACCGAACGTGCTCGACTTCACCACCGCCACGGCTCTTGATTACGAAGCAGCCGAGGGCAGTGTTGTCCGCCTCGAAAACGTCGCGTTCGTGGACGCCGGTGGCACTTTCGGCAGCAGCGCCGCCAACTACGTCATCGTAAACGGCGGAGACCTGATTGACGTGCGCATCCAGGGCGAAGTCGCCAGCATGTTCGACGGCGAAACCATTCCCTCCGGTGCCCTCATCATCGAAGGCATCCTTGGGCAGTGGGACAACAGCGATCCCCGCAACGAAAACTTCCAGATGTACCCCCGTTCGATGGAAGACCTCGAGGTATATACCGCGGTTGAGGATTGGACCCTCTTCTAATCCCCGGCCATCGCCCCGCGGAATAAACACAAACCCGCCGGAAGCGCACCCGCTTCCGGCGGGTTTCACTTTTGGACGGTCAGCAGGCGCATCCACCAGGTGCAGGCCTCACCACGAGGACCCGGAGGCACGGACAAAGCACTTTACGAGTCCGGCAGGAACCTCCCCGCCTGCTTGTCGCGGTGGTTCCTGAGACCAGTGGAGTCTGTTCTACTTGTGACGGCTTGTTTCGGATCTTCCCGGGACGCCGACCGCGTTTTCGTGGCGTCTATCTCCGCCTGCTGAGGTACGCTCAGTTGGCAAGCTTGCGCCAGAAGCCGGCACTCCTCAGTCTGTGACCCGCCCGGTATTCGAAGAAGTGCAGAAGACCGTCCAGCAGCGGCCGCGCTTCGTCTCGTGAGAGCGATGCCTGCCCGGCGCCCGTGCGCAGTGTATAGACAAGACGCACTGCCGCCGGGGACAGCGGCGCGGAATCCTCCTGCACCCGTGGCCTGCGCCAACATGCCGCCCTGTCCCCCTCCGGCGTGGCAGGCGGGTGGATGAGCCCTGTTTCGATGTCCAGCCAGAAGCATCTCGGCTTGGGTCTTTCTGCGGGCCAGGGGCGCGTCAGTTCCGGCGTCAGGGACGGAGCCTCGCCCGACTCCTCCAATATCCGGAGCAGCGCCAGGCAGGCTGCCGTCTCCGCTGACCCGTCCGGTTCCGCCGGTGCGCCGCGCAGATTCTCCAGCCCTTCGAGCAGTGCCGAGAAGAGCTCCGGCACCGGCTGCCCCTCGCCGCAGCTCTCCGCAGCCGTCTCCGCCAGCACCATGGCCAGGGCAAAGCGGTCGAGATCCTGCTCCCAGGACCCCTGGGAGGTCAGGGCGGAAGCCTCGCGCAGAGTCGGCATGGCGCCATCGCTCCCCGCACTAACCACCAGCTCCACCAGCGCAAGGGTCCTCAATAC
>SLOM01000110.1 GCA_007132505.1 Candidatus Sumerlaeota bacterium | reverse complement strand
GGCTCGATCAGCTCCTCCAGATCACGCGGGAAGGTGCCCATGTCCATCTCGTAGTTCTTGATGGCCTGGTCAATTCCGTGCATCTGCGTGCGGGTGGCGGTGATGCGGGCTTCCTGCGTGCGGCCGGCCAAGCGTGGGCCAACCAGCGCGAGCAGAATCCCGATGATCACGACAACAAACATGATTTCGAGGAATGTGAATCCGCCGAGGCGGCGTTGGCGGCGTGGTATCATGGTGCCGGTAGACTCCTTCCGTCCGTCGTTCTTCTTATTTGATCCCGCGTTCTTGAATTAGGGTTGGCCACCACCGTGGGCCAAGGGCTTTCGGCCTCAGGAAGCGGGCTCGCGTGCTGTGTATTCACCAGCCACCTGCTCCGTGGCTGTATCTGCTGTGTCCTGCGCCATGCCGCGGATTTCCATGGCGGATTGACCTTCACTCGAGGCCGGTCCTGGGGGAGCCTGCATGGCCTGTACCGCGAGAAAGAGCAATGCGGCTCCCATAACGGCCGTGCAGACCGCGAGAAGGCGGTCATAGAACCGTGGATTTGCTGTCAGATGCTCCATCATTTCCGCCTGCCTCCCTGAGGTACTGGTGGGGAGCGCCGGATGCCGCTCTACCCACAGTTGCCAGTGGCAAGGATGAGGCCAGCATCGTTTTCGGCGTGCGAAATCCAGTTGCCGATTGCCTCGGTTCCGGCATAAATTTAGTTCTTCGCTTCTGTATGTGGCACAACGATCCCAAGGGAAGGGGCTTCTTTACATTATGCCGAAAGTACTCAGTGTGGATTCGACACCGAACGAGAACGCTATGCGGTTCACCATCGAAGGCGCCGCGGCACCGGCACCCGCGACCTTCAAGAAGGAATCCGCGGACCAGAATCCCATCGCGGCGGCACTCTTCCGCCTCGATGGCGTGGTCTCCGTGTTCATGGTGAACGACTTTGTGACCGTGACGAAGGACCCCGACACCAGTTGGGCCGAGCTGGAGCCCCCGGCAAGACAGGCAATAGAGGGCGTTTGACCAGCGCCTCCGCCCTACGAAAGGAGGCTCGAGATGCCCCATCGCTCGCTAAACGCACTCGTGCTGTCGGGGTTTGACCACACCACCGGCGCGACACTCGTCT
This sequence comes from Candidatus Sumerlaeota bacterium, assembly GCA_007132505.1. GTDB lineage: Bacteria > Sumerlaeota > Sumerlaeia > SLMS01 > SLMS01 > SLMS01. The sequence continues at coordinate 5,695 of SLOM01000110.1, read as the reverse complement.
CCCTGCTGGGCGACGAAGTGCTCCCGGAGGACCTCTACTTCGTCCAGCACCTCAACATCGAACCGTGGCAGCGCCACCGCACCGGCCTGCTCGTTGTCGGCATGACCCCGAACACGGACCTGCTGGCGGTCTCCCAGCTTATTCAGAACCGGACGAGCTACTGGGATGTCGCCGTCTGCCTGCCGGACGTTCTGGGCTACTACTCCATCGCGCTGCTGGCACAGGGCGCGGTCAAGGTGCTCCCCCACCCTGAGGAGGACTTGGAGGCGGCCAAGCAGGAACTCCATTACCTCCTCGAGTCAGTGGCCTCTTTCCAGTCGGACGTTTTCGGTCTGGAGGTGGCAGACTTGGTCCAGCTCTTCGGGGAGAAGCGCTTTGCCAAGACGATACGCTTGACGGGCACCGGGTGTGTCGGCTCGATCTTCCTCTTCGATGGCAACGTGGTGCATGCTGAAACAAATGACGGCGAGGAGGGCATGGAGGCGTTCACCCGCCTTATCGGCCTGCAATCGCCGGAGCTGCGTGTCCACAAGGGGTGCCTCACGTCCCGAAAGACCATTGGCATCCCTGCCATGAGCTGCCTGCTCGAGGGTTCGCGCCAGCGCGACGAGTCAGGCCGCGACGACGACCGGCCGATCAGCCACAGCGACATCCCGGAGTCCATGGATGCCGTCCAGCGGCTGAATCTGGAGGACTGATATTCCGAACGGCGCCGGGGTTCAGGTGCCCGTGTCGCTTTCCTCGAACCGCCGCGTAATCGGCAGGCGGACTGTGAAGCACGCCCCCCTTCCGGAACGGCCCCGGCCGATGGAAAGCGTTCCGCCGTGCGCCAGCACGATCTGGTAGCAGATGGAAAGGCCAAGGCCGGTCCCGTCCGCCTTCGTCGTGAAGAAGGGGTCGAACACGCGTGAGCGGAATTCCTCCGGGACCCCGGGCCCCTCGTCCTCCACTTCGACGACTGCGGTGCCACCCTGCTGCCGGGCGCGGAGCATGACCCGTCCGCCGCCGTCCATGGCTTCTCCCGCGTTCATGACAAGGTTGGTCACGACCTGGTTGAGCTGTTCCTCGTCGGCATAGAGGATCGGCTCCGGCCCGGGGATGTCCACTTCGAGCGTGAGCTCGGGATAGAGCGACTCCATGGAGGCGGCCCGCCGGCGCAGCAGGCCGGAGAGGGCAACGGGGGTTGGCTGGAGTTCCCGCGGCCGGGCGAAGGCGAGGAACGAGCGCAGCCGGTCATCAAGCCGGCGGATTTCCTCCCGGATAAACCGCCCGGCCTCGCGGCGTTGCTCCGCGGGGCGCTTGCGGTTTTCCAGCACGTCCAGACTCGACATGATGATGCCCAGCGGATTCTTGATCTCGTGGGCGATTCCGGCCACGAGCTGACCGAGTGAGGCGAGTTTCTCCGTCTGGTGGAGCCGCTCCTCCAGCATCTTGCGCTCGTGCACATCCCGCACGACGCCGATGACGTAATCAATGCCGCCCTCGGGACTGGGCACGGGGGAGTAGCTGGTCTCGACCCAGCGTTCCTCGCCGGCGGAGTTGGTGACGAGCATCTCCTCGCGCTGGTAACCGGCCTCGCCATTGAAGACGCTCCGTGCGGGGCAGAGCGAGTGGGCGTAGCTCAGCCCGTCCTCGGTGTGGCAGTTGATGACGTCGTTGCAGGCGCAGCCGTGGGAGACGATTTCCTCCGGCGAGCGGCCGGTGATCCGCCCGCAGGCCTCGTTGAAGAACCGGACGCGCTTGTCGCGGCCAATGATGAAGACGCCGTCCGGCATGGAATTGAGAATGCGCTCGAACTGGCGCCGCTCGGCGGAGATCTCCGGTTCGGGGCGCAGCAGGACCAGCACGTCCGCCTCGCCTCCGGTGCCTGCAAGCGGCTGGAGGAAGACACGGCACTGGGACCAGGGAGCATTGGTGAAATCGAAGGACCAGACGCCGGGAGAGGCCGGACGGTTGGACCGGCGGGAGCGGTCGGCGTGCCGAAGCAGTTGATCTGCCGCCACCTCACCAAGCAGGCCCGTCAACAGCTCTTCCCCGGGGCCTGACACCCCGGAGGACGCCTCCAGCAGGGCCGTGCTGGCCCGGGGCACACGTCCCTCCGGTCCCACGACCAGGAAGAGCGCGCCGCTCGTATCGAGGAAGTCCAGCGGCACGGCATCCGTCAGGGGCGGAGCGGTGGTGAGGGAGTCCTGTTTGTCCTTGCCGGAGGTCATGGGTGGGGAATCTTATCTGAGCAAGTGCATGAAAGGTGGCCTGACCCGCAGGGTACTCCATACAAGGGCAATTTGGATACCAGAGGGGATGTCACCCCGCAATCAAGGAGGCGCCGAACCATGTCGTACGCGCGAGCCAGCAATTTCACGCAGCGGATTGAACTCTTCGGCAGCAGCAGCAGCGAATCCTCCTCCGGGCGCTCCGGCCAGATCGCCGAGCTTGAGCACCGCATCGCCCAGCTCAACCTGCAGGTGCAGACTCTTGCCCGGCTTCTCGTGGCCAAGGGGACCGTCACCGAGCAGGAACTGAATGAGTGGATGGATTTCGTGGACGAGATGGATGGCCGGCGCGACGGCAAGCTGGACCGGACGCCCGGCCCGAAGAACTGTCCGGGCTGCGGCAGGATGAACCCGACGAAGGCGGTACGCTGCCTCTACTGCGATGGGGAACTCCCCCGGAGCGGCTTCCTGCAGGAGACCTCTGTGGGCTAGATGCCGAGGATCCGCCGGCTGATCTCAATGTAGATCACGAGCCCGAAAATGTCCGTCAGCGTGCTGATGAAGGGGGCGCTCATGATCGCGGGGTCGAGCGACACTTTCTTCAGCAGCAAGGGGAGCAGGCTCCCGGCCAGATTCGCCATGACAACCACCGTGCCCAGCCCGAGCCCCACACAGAGGCCGATCATGGGGTCGCGCTGGATGACAATGGCCATCAGCCATCCACAGAAGCCGAGCAACACGGCCAGCATCACTCCGCCCTGAATGGCGCGGATGACGATCTTTCCGAAGTCCCGCAGCGTGACCTCACCTGTGGCCAGGGCGCGGATGACAAGTGAGGCGCTCTGTGTGCCGGTGTTCCCTCCCGTGGCAACCAGGGCCGGGAGGAAGAAGGTCAGCGCGATCACCGCCTCAAGCTGTGCTTCATAAGCGGCGAGAATGAGCACGGCCACGGCCTGCACGACGAGCAGGCCGATCAGCCAGGGGGCCCGCCGGCGCGCCAGCGAGAGCACGGGCTCCTCAAGGAACGGCTCGTCGCCCGGCACGAGCGCCGCCAGCCGGTCAATGTCCTCGCGGTACTCCTCCTCCGCAACGTCCATCAGGTCGTCGAAGGTGACGATCCCGACCATGTTTCCGCCACTGTCGAGGACAGGCAGGGCCAGCAGATCGTAGCGCCGGAGCATCTCCACTGCCTCCTCCTGGTTCGTGTGGGCCCCGACCCAGATGTAGTGGCGCTGATAGATGTCCGCGATCTTCGTGTCGAGCGGACAGGTGACGAGTTTGCGCAGGGACACATAGCCGAGCAGCTTGCGATGCGGGCCGATCACGTAGCAGGAATAGACCGTCTCCATGTCCTTGCCGAAGATGCGGATGCGTTCGAGCGCCTGGGCCACGGTCATGTCCGGGGAGAGGGACACGTAGTCTGGCGTGATGAGGCGGCCGACGCTCTCCTCGGGGTAGTTGAGGATGGCGCGGGCGAGTGCGCGGTCCTTGTCGCTGAGCAGGGTGAGGAGGCGTGAGGCGACGTCCGGGGGCAGCTCGTCGAGGAGCTGAGTCCGGTCGTCCACGCTCATCTCCTCGAGGATTTCCTTTACCTGTTCGCGGGAGAGGGAATTGAGGAGGGCGCGCTGGCGGTCGAGGTCGAGGTGCTCAAAGACATCTGCTGCCTTATCCTTTGCCAGAAGGCGGAAGACGACCACGAGCCGGCTGTCCTCGAGGTCCTCCAGGAGGTCGGCCAGGTCCGCTTCCGGCAGTTCGGAGAGCTGCTCCTTGATGGTGCGGAAATCCTTCTGCTCGATCAGCTCTTCGATGGCGGGATAAAGCAGCTTTCCGATCATGCGCACGGGCCTCCCTCGGGGATGGGCAGTGCACTATGACGGGAGAAGTTCAGGGATCAATCCAGATCACGATCCGGTGGTGCCCAAGTGATGGGCGTGGGCCGCCCGCCGATGTGGTTGATCATGAGCGGTTTTGGGCGGGAGGTGCGGCGGCGTTCGTCAAAGAGGGCAATGATCTGGGTGCGCCTGCCCTCCTCGATGTTGATGACGAAGGAGGTGGAGAGCAGGCGGGAGAGGTGCAGGCCCCGGCCGTGAATGTCGAAGGTTCCGGTCTGGTGGAACTGGCTATACAGGCGGTCCAGGATGGCCTCGGGCCGCAGAGTTCCCGCATTGTCGGAGACGGTGAATCCGGCGCCTCCTGCGCTTGTGCCGTACTCGATGCGTATGCGCTCCGCCGGGTCCAGGCGCTCGAAGGTTCGGGGCGTGTACTTCCTCTCCCCGGAGGGCAGCCGGAAGGCATGGTAGAAGGCGTTGTTGATTGCCTCCTCGAGGATCAGGCGCACGTCGAAGAGCTCGTGGATTTCGTATCCCGCCGTGGCGAAGTGGTTGATCACGCGCTCGACCGAGCTGTTCTTCTCCTGCATGTTGGAGATGGAGAAGTTGTACATCTCGATGGTGTTGCTCAGGTAACTGAAAAGCCCGAAGCCGGCCGCAGGGTTGGCCACGCACTCGACAAGGTGGGTGGCCTCCTCGGGAGTGATGGGGGGGAGCTTGACGATGGTCTGGAGCAGCCCGTGCCGGCCCAGCAGTTCGAGGTGCTCTTCCGGCGGGGTGCTCGTAGTGGCCCCGGCAGGCACGCGCGGGCGGAGCGCGAGCAGGCGCTCGGTGTCTGCCTGCTCCGAGGCGGCAAGGGTGGCAAGGTCGAGCAGGACGACCGGGAACTCGGTCTCCCGCACCAATTCCGCCGCAGCCACAAGCGCTGGCAGCTCCTCGAAGTACTCCACGCGGCCGATCATACGGAGCGGATGATAGAACTCCGAATAGCTGCCCGGCGAGGGGTCGAGAGCGAGTATCCGCAGCTTCTGGCCCGGGTGTCTCACGGCTCTGCCTCGGCGGAGGGTTCGGACCCGCCATTCGCGCGGTGGCGCTTCTCGAGGAAGCGGCTGACGAGCAATCCGCCCTCAAAGAGAAGCACCAAGGGAAGGATCATCGCCACCATGCTGAACGGGTCCGCTGGTGTGATGAGCGCAGACAGCACGAGGAGGGCAACGAAGATGTACTTGCGGTGGCTGGCAAGCCAATCCGTGCGGACGAGGCCCGCCCGCGTGGCCAGCACGATGGCCAGGGGCAGTTCGAAAACCGCTCCGATCCCGATCATCATGGTCAGCGTGAACGCAAGGTAGGAGCGGGAATCCACCTGAATGGCGGTGTTCTCGACGGCGAAATAGGCCAGAAACTCGAAGGCATAGCCAAAGAGGAAGTAGGCAAACAGCGCCCCGGCGGGGAACAGCACCGTACCGGCGGCGATCAGGGGAAGGGCGAAGCGGCGCTCGTTCTCCAGCAGTCCCGGCGCAACGAAGGCCCAAGCCTGATAGAGAATCACGGGCAGGGCCAGGACGAGGCCGATGACCAGCGCCACCTTCAGGCGGATGATGAAGGGGTCCAGCACGCGCAGGAAAACGACCGGCGCATGAGCCTGTGGTCCGG
>SLOM01000220.1 GCA_007132505.1 Candidatus Sumerlaeota bacterium | reverse complement strand
TGGCGCCATCGTCATGAGGCCCTGCAGGCGGAGCCGGTCCATCCCGGCCACCGCGCGCGCCAACTCCGCTGCCTCGTCCTCACCTGCGCCGTGCTTCTGCTCCTCGCCGGAGATGTTGAACTGCAGCAGGACGTTGAGCGGTGGCACGTCCGGGTGCTTCGCGAAGGCCTTCTGGAGCGCCTCTGCAAGCTCCATCTTCTCCACTGAGTGCACCCACTTCACGAGACCGGGAAGGTACTTCGCCTTGTTCTTCTGGAGCGGGCCGACGAAATGCCATTCAATTCCGGGGGGCAGCTCCGGGATGCGCTGGCGGGCCTCCTGGACGCGGTTTTCCGCCAGGTGCGTCACGCCGAGCCCGTATAGCTCCCGCACCGTTTCGAGGGGACGTTTCTTCACGACACCGAGCAGGATCACATCTTCGCGGGGCCGGCCGGCCCTCCCGCACGCCGCACGCAGGCTCTCCTCCATGCGTTCCAGCCGTGCTTCCGTGCCGCTCATCCGGCTCACTCCAGTCCTGTCCCGGCCATTTCCACGGCGCGGAGCAGGCCCTTCGCCTTGTTCACGCACTCCATGTACTCGTTCTCGGGGACACTGTCCGCCACGATCCCACCGCCGGCCTGTATGTACACGTGGCCTCCGCTGATCACCGCGGTCCGGATGGTGATGCAACTGTCCATGGCCCCGTTGAAGCTGAGATAGACGACCGAGCCGCCGTACGGCCCGCGCCGGCTGACCTCCAACTCGTCTATGATTTCCATGGCCCGGATTTTCGGGGCGCCGCTGAGCGTCCCCGCCGGAAACGCCGCGGCCATCACGTCCAGCCCGTCGCGCCTTTCCGCGATGCTCCCCTCCACGTTGCTGACGATGTGCATGACGTGGCTGTAGCGCTCAATGGTCATGAAATCGCTCACGCGGACGGTGCCAAAGCGGCAAACCCGGCCCACGTCGTTCCGCCCCAGATCCACGAGCATGACGTGCTCGGCACGCTCCTTCTCGTCCCCCAGCAGGTCCTGCTCGAGCGCCTCATCCTCCGCCGGCGTGGCACCGCGCGCACGCGTTCCGGCGATCGGCCGCACCGTCACGCGCCCTGTCTTGCTGTCCAGTCGCGCCAGCAGCTCCGGCGAGGAACCCGCGAGCTGAAACTCCTCGCCGCACTTCAGATAAAACATATACGGCGAAGGGTTGATCGCCCGCAACGCACGGTAAATGTCGAAGGGATGGCAGGCCAGCGGGGTGCGGAAACGCTGGCTCAGCACCACCTGGAAGATGTCCCCGGCGGTGATGTACTCCTTCGCGCGCTCGACCCCCTGCAGATAGACATCCCGCGGGCAGTTCGCCTCCACCGGCACCTCGATTGGCGCAAAGGCACCCGGCTCCACGGGGTGATAGTCGGCGGAGGGCGCCGGACCGGCCGGATGTGCGGGTGTATTGTTTGCGGTGCCGGAGCGCTCCGCCGGGACCGGCCCCAGCACACGGTCCCGCAGCTCGTCCAGCTTCCCGGTTGTGCGCCGGTAGACCTCCTCAAGGGGCGTACTGCCGTCCACCCGTGCCACCGAAACCAGTACCATCCTGTGACGCACGTGGTCGAAGGCGACAATGTTCTCCGCCAGCATCACAAAGCAATCCGGCAGCCCGAGGTGGTCCGGATTCTTGTCCGGTATCTCCTCGAAATAGCGGACTCCGTCGTAGGAGAGATACCCAACCATGCCACCTGCCAGCGGGGGCAGCCCGGGGATCTCAACCGGGCAGTACCTCGCCAGCAACATGCGGAGCGTTTCGATCGGCGTCCGCCCGGTCTTGAGCGTCTTGTCCCTGGAAACAAGCTCCTGCTTGCTGCCCCATGCCTTCAGGATGACGTGCGGGTCCGCGCCGAGGAAGGTATAGCGGCCGATAGTCTCGCCGCCCTCCACTGACTCCAGCATGAAGGCGTGTGGGCTTGCCTGGTCCAGTTTCCGGAAGACCGAAACGGGCGTCTCCATGTCCGCGAGCAGTTCGCGGCAGATGGGTACGACGGTACCCGGCTGGGCGAGGCGTTCGAACTGGGCAAAATCCGGCGTTTGCATGAGCGGTGCTTTCCTGACGGGTTGCAAGGCGCTTTCATGAGGGGCGCCGTGTGCCTCTGCGTCAATACAGAAACCAGGTCGTCTGCCCGGCCGGTTCCACGGCGATATCGTCGAGCCGCAGCTTGGCCCGCGGCCCGTCCGTCACCCCGACGTGGTAGTACCGCCACAAAAGCTGCACATACTCCTGCTCGAACAGTTCCCCGGGAAGTGGTATCTCTTCGAAAAACTGCGTATGTCCGTCCTCGTCGCGGATGTATTCCACGGGAGAACCGTCCACCTTCACATCGGAGAATTCCCCCTCCGTCCCGATTCTGTACTGCAGCCGGAGGCCGTAGATCCGGGAGTTTTCCAGCACGGTCCCGGCAAGGAAGGAAACATTGGCCTCGTTGACTCCGCGGGTGTCGAGCGCCAGGAGTGCGCCGCCAAGGTCCCGGTCCCGTCCTGTATTGATGAAGGCAATGCCATCCTCCCCCAATCCGGTCAGCCGGGTGCGGCGTGTGTTGTTGTAGGGAAACCCGATGGTGTCTTCGTCGTCCGGGTGGTAGTGCTCCGGATCGAGAAAGTAGGGATAATCCAGCGGTGCCCCGGGGCCCGGGTCCGTCAGGTCTGTCTGAAGGAAGAGCATGTGTTCGGGGTAGGAGCCCTCCGGCTCAAGCGCGCTCCATTCATCGAACCGGAATGCTCCCTGGCCGAGTGCATGAGGGCGCGGATAGACGAGAACATGCAAGAGAACGGCAGCGGGTTCGTGAACACCGTCACTGGCGGTGACAGCCACGCGGGTCTTGCCACGCCGGGAGGGCTCGAGTTCAAGAATCGAACCGGCAACCGTGACTTCCGCCGGCGCCGGGCTCAGCACCTCCGCCTCGAAATCCAGCTCCCCGCCCCCCGGGTTGGAGAATATGCTGTCCAGGTTGATGGAGGTGCTGGCCGCCTCGATGGCGCGGATGATTCCGGGCGGGTTGGTGGGCAGCGGCGGCGAGGCCGTGCCGTCCAGTGGAGCTGCCTCCACCGTGATATTGTCAAAACGGTTGTTGCCCTCTTCGCCCCCATAACCCTCCTCGAAGGTGATTCGGAGCGCAAAATCGGGATTGTCGGCGCTGCCCTCCACGTCCGCGAAATCCAGCACACGCAGCTCGGGGTCGTTGTCATGCACGCCGTATGTCTTGAATTCGGTGTGAGACTCCCCGTCGGTGGTGTACTCAACCACCTGAACGCCGGCGCCCTGACCGGAGCGGCGTGTTTCATAACGCACAATGGGTGGCCCATACCCGGTGGTGGGGATCTCCAGGTTCAGCTGTGCCCCCAGCGGGTTGTTCAGCCGAAGGTGATGTCCGGCGGTGTCGCCCAGCCGTGCATTCCCGGCATCGAAGCCATGTCCCTCATCGTACTCAATCTCCGTATCGGATCCTGGTTCGATGCGAATTGTCCCGCCTCCAACTGTATGCGAAGGCTCCAGCAGCTCGGCGGTTCTGTTGAAATTCCAGTAATGAATCAGCGCGGCCTCTTCAAAGAGTGCCTGAACGGTGAGCTCCCCACCGGGTGTGACGAAGAAGGTCCGCTGTTGCTCCTCCACGCCCTCCCAGCCCGCAAACACGTAACCCGGACGGGGGACAGCCTCCAGGTCCAGTGGAACGCCCCCGAAGTAGGTCCCCGTCCATGGATAGGGCGCGGAGGAGCCCACCGGGCCGGGCGTTGTCTCGTCTATCGTAATTGAGTTGATTCGAACGGAACCTCCGGAGACATCGCTCACGTCGAGTGTCACCGGGATGGTTCCGTCCAGTCCGAACTGATCAATCACGTGCTGGCGGACGTGGCCCGGCCGGCGCTCACCAAACTCCTTCATGAAGGCCGGGGATGTGTCCCGTGTATTACGCCAGCGCTCAACGTGCTCGGCCAGGTGTGGCGAAATGAGATCACTGTAGTGGTCAACAACTTCGTTCACGCGCTCCGGGTGGAAGGTCGTGTTCATGTGGTCCGCCATCAAATTGATAAACCTGTCGCGGACCGAGGGGTTCTCCAGGAGATTGCGGAATATCTTCGTGGACCATGGAGGATTCGGCCAGGAAGGGCCGTCCTCCGCAGTGGCAAACGCCAGGGTGTTGTGCGTGTAATCGTACCCGATCATGGGTCCGAAGGCATGATCCAGATCGAAGACGAACCAGCGCCACCGGCCATCCCGGCCCGGAGGGGCATGGAGCTTTCCGAGGGGGACACGCTCACGCCAATACTCGAGGTTGCCACCCGGCCAATCCGTGTTCTTGGCGTATATCTGGAGGACATAGTACCGCAGGAAGTTCTCAATGTCCACCCGCGCTTCGACATGCGCCAAGTGCTCCTCCTCCGCCAGGTTGTTTTCCTCTATATACTGGCGGAGTGCGTCCCACTTGGCGCGGTCCGCGGCGGTACCCTGCTTGACAGTACGCTGCATCTCCATGATGACGATGTCATCCGGCTCAATGCCATAGTGGGAGGAGATGTAATGCTCGTCGAGTCTTTCGCGCATGTTGATAAGACCCCAGAACTCTCCATTGAGGAAGAGCACAGCCGGCCTGCCTGCCTGCCGATCGAGGTCCAACGGCTCTGCAATGGCCTGGATAACCATGTCGCGTATGCGCGATCGCTCGGCGTCGTTTCCGGAGTTCCTCAGCAGCAACCTGCGGAACTCATCCAGCGGCCCGCCGGTACCCCTGCGCTCCAGGCCAGGGAAGAAGGGGTGTGTCATCGTATCCATATCGTCATAGCTGCTCCGGGCGTAAAGCCGGAAGGACTTCTGCGGCAGATAGCGCGTAAACCCACCGTGAATCCGGTAGCCGAGTTCCTGGGAAAACACAAGGCCCTCCCCGGGCTCAAACAACTCCATGCTGATCGGGAACTCCGCATCGTGACCCCTGCGGCGGTAGTTCGCAGGTGAGGAACCCACGGGCGTCGCATTGGGGTTCAGGCGCCTCCAGTTATCGTAATCAACCCCGGGCACGTGATTTCCATCGTAGTAATCGAACAGATGGTCTTCCTGGGTGGTAAGGGAAATGACCGGGAGCTCGAAGCGCGCCTCGCCTTCCGGCGTCACGAAGTACGTGTGGGTCCTGACCGGACTCGGCAGCGCATCCTCGTGTACGGCTCGTGCCCGCACCACGACGCCCTTGAACGTTGTCCCTGTCGGAGTGTAGCTGTCTGGGGGGAGGTAGGAGGAGCTGCGCCAGGTAATGCTACCCGCTTCGCTGCTCCTGTCACTGATTATGATGGGTTGTTCATATGCTCTGCTCTGATAGGATCCTGTCTCGATTTCCCCAAGGGGCTGACCCGGAAACTGGGCGTAGCGGTGCTTGTAGGGATACTCCACACCGCCGATTGCATCCGGATCGGGGATGGAGCCGTCCAGTGTATATATGATGCGGACATCCGGGCGATCGTGTTTGATTGAAAGGCTGAACTCCTCCTCGTGGAACCCGCTGGCAACCGAAAAGACGGGAGGAGGGAGCACCTCATCAAACCCTTCCGTCGTATTGGAGTCCCCAGGGGTGGGCTCGGGGAAGAAGAGCCACTCGTCACCTCCTTCAGGCATCCGGCCGTAAGAGACATCCCGGGGAACCTCGACCGGGTCCACGAAATCCACTTCCGCGCCTTCCGGGGTGGTGAGCAGCAACTCCTCGCCCGCGGAGGCGATGGAGAAATTCGTGTGCAATTCACTCGCCGGGTCCGTGCGGTCCTTGCCTGACGCCCAGACAAGCAGGTGCTCTCCCGGCCCAAGGGTCACATCAGGAAACACCCAGCGGAATGGGTTCTCCATGTCATCGGAGAGCCCCCACCCCTCAAGGGCTTGGGATTCCCCGCCGATGTTGGTGAGTTCGATCCAGTCCTCGAAATCGCCGTCCTCATCGGCGAGGGTCTGGCCGTTGGAGGACATGAACTCATTGATGACAACGCTGGCGCCGCCGGCCTTCGCGGGCAGAGCCAGTGCCGCCAAAATCATCACGGCCGCGACAGCCGGAACGCTCCGGCGGCCGGCCAGTACAAGAAAACCCAGTCTTTCCATATTCCTACTGCGCGTTTCCTTCATGCATCAGTGAATGATCCATGCGTCCATGGGTTCTGCCGGTTCGACCTCGTGCGGCCTCACCGTGATATCGTCGAGGCGGAGTTCCGCCCTCGGTCCATCCGTCACCCCGACGTGGTAGTACCGCCAAAGCAGCTGGACGTAATCCTGCCCGAGCAGCTCCTGCGGGAGCGGTATCTCCTCAAACGTCTGCACGTGCCCGTCCTCCTGGCGGACGTATTCGACCGGGGCACCGTCAACCAGAAGGTCCTCGAAGGGCGCATGTATATCCGTTCGGTATTGCAGCCGGATGGCGTAGATGCGGGAGTTCTCGAGAATCGTCCCGGCCAGGAAATCCACTTCCGCCTCGGGAACATTGCGCGTGTCGAGGGCAACAAGTGCCCCGCCAAGGTCGCGCTCCCGGCCCGTATTGATGAACGAAATGCCATCCTCCCCGAGCCCGGTAAGGCGCGTTCGCCGGGTATTGTTATAGGGGAAGCCAATCGTGTCCTCGTCATCCCCGTGGTATTCGTGCGGATCGAGGAAATAGGCGAAGTCCAGCGGTACATCCACGGGCGGGTCGGTCAAGTCCGACTGCAGGAAAAGCATGTTCGCCGGGTAGGAATCCTCCGGTTCCTCCGGATCCCATGCGTCAAAGTGGAAATCGCCCAGGGCGAGCGCGTGAGCCTGTGGATAGACAAGGTGCCTGAGGAGGTACTGCACGGGCGGATTCTCCCCGTCAAACGCGGTGAGCCGAAGCCACGTCTCCC
>SLOM01000154.1 GCA_007132505.1 Candidatus Sumerlaeota bacterium | reverse complement strand
CGGGGTTCACAAACCAGGATTCAAACCGGATCAACATCGCCACTGTGGCCGCAAGGACCGCCCCCACGAAGGCAAGGAGGTGCCGTGTCTCAACGTAAAGCACCAGCAGCCAGCATTGCAGAAGGAGAAGGAAGATCGTGGCGGGCTCGCTCAGGGCGCTCGTAGCCAGCCAGGCGGTGATGGGGCTAAGCCCGAACAGGGCCGGTCCCACCATGCGTTCAGGGCCGGGCGCGATTCGCACGGCGAGGCGCTCGATGAGCACGATGCTCCCGGTTACAAAGGCCAGGTTGAGCAGCAGCACGTTGGCCACCAGCCCGAAGGGCAATGCTGCAGCCGCCAGCCCCTGGATCAGCGTCATGGCCGGCAGCCACCCCCACTCCCCCCACGGGTGGATGGCGAACAGGTGACCGAGCGCATACCGTGCGTAGGTCAGGCGAATGAAATCGTCCTCGAAGATGAAAAGCCGTTCCTGACGGAACGCGAGGGCGAAGTAGATTATCTGGAAAAGGATGACGAAAAGCAGGATGCCCCACGCCCGGGAACCATCGCTCCCGGGCCCGGATCCGTTTTCCGGAGGCTTTATTTCGGACAAGCGCGGACGGTCTCCCCGGCGCTGAAGTGGACATCGGCCCGGCAGTCGGCCCGGCCCGTCAGCGCCCCGCGAGAATCTCTGAAGCCCGGGCCAGAACGGAGTCGAGCGAATCCACGTCCTTCGCCCCAGCCTGGGCGAAGTCGGGCTTGCCGCCCCCCTTGCCACCCAGCTGGCCCGCAACGAGGCCAATCAACTTGCCCGCCGGGTAGTCCTTCCGCGCCTCACTCCCTGCGGCCAGCGCCAGACCCACACGGCCGTTGGCCACACTGGCCACAAGCGCCAGGCCGGATTCACCCAGCCTGTCGCGCAGCGCCATGGTGACGGAGCGGAGTTGCCCGCCGTCGAGCCCGTCGAGCCGGGCGGTGGCCAGACGTATCCCACCGGGCAGCTCCACGGCGGCGGAGGCATTGCGCTCGAGGTCGCGCAGAGCCAGCTGCTCGCGCAGCCGTCCGGCTTCCTTCTCGAGGTCCTTCACGCGCTGGAGAAGCGACTGCGTGCGGGAAACGAGCTCCGGCCCCCGGGCGGTCAGCAGCCCCTGCAGGGGCTGCACGATCGCGTACTGGTCCTCCAGCTCCATCTCCACTGCCCGCTCGCCGGTCACCGCCTCGATGCGGCGGACGCCCGAAGCGATGCTCGATTCCGCCACGATGCGGAAACGGCCGATCTGACCCGTATTCTCCACGTGGTTGCCGCCGCAGAACTCCAGGCTGTTGCCCATGGCCACGACGCGGACCACCGCGCCGTACTTCTCCCCGAACGGGGCGATGGCTCCCTTCCGGCGTGCCTCCTCAAGGGTCAGCGTCTCTGTCAGGACCGGGTCATTCTTCAGGATGAGCTGATTCACTTCCTTCTGCACTTCGGCGAGCTTTTCGCGCGTCAGCCCCTCGCCGTGGCTGAAGTCGAAGCGCGAATGATCCGGCCCAACGAAGCTCCCCGCCTGCGTGACATGATCGCCGACGAGGCGCTTGAGCGCGTTCTGCAGCAGGTGGACGGAGCTGTGATTTCGGCGCGTGGCGTCCCGCCGGGCCGCATCCACGATGGCCTGCACGGTCATGCCGGTGCGCAGCTCACCCTCCTCCACCCGGCACCTGTGCAGATGGATGCCCTGGGGGGATTTCTGGCAGTCGGAGATGGTGGCTTGCAGGCCGGGTGCATCGAGAGTTCCGGTGTCGCCGATCTGGCCGCCGCTTTCCGCATAGAACGGCGTCTCCCGGAGGATGGCGAAGCCCTCGTCGCCCTCAGCCAGCGCATCAACCCGTGTGCCCCCCTTCGGCCCGCCGAACAGGGCCAGTACTTCCGACTCCACGGGGCCGGCGGTCTCGTAGCCGAGAAACTCCGTCGCGCCATGGGTCTCGTACAGCTCGCTGAGCTGCTCCTCGTCGAACTGGAGCTTGGCGCCCTTCCACGCCTTGCGGGATTCCTCCTTCTGGCGCTCGAGGGCCTTTTCGAAGCCGGGCATGTCCACCGCGAGGCCCTGCTCCTCGGCGATCTCGCGCGTGAGATCCACCGGGAATCCGTAGGTGTCCCAGAGGCGGAAGACATCCTCGCCGCGCAGCTCCCGCCGGCCCTCGGAGCGGGCCTTGTCCGTCAGCTCGGAGAGTATCTGCATTCCGCGGTCGCGGGTGCGCAGGAAGGTCTCCTCCTCGATGCGCAGCGCCTTGCGGATGAAGTCCGGATTCTTGAGTATTTCGGGATAGGCGCCGCCCATGGACTCCGCCACAGCGTCGTACAGCCCCGCCATGAAGGGGCGCTCCACGCCAAGCAGGAAGGCAAACCGCAGGGCCCTGCGCTGGATGCGGCGGACAACGTAGCCGCGGCCGATGTTGCCGGGAGTGAGGCCCTCCGCGAGGCAGAACACCAGCGCCCGGGTGTGATCCGCGATGGCATTCACGGCAAGGCGCTTGAAGGAGACATCCTCGCTGTCGTCCTCGGCGACACGCTTGTAGGGCACGCCGAGCGCCCCGGCGACCGCGCTCGTGATGGGCCACATCAGGTCGGTCTCGTAGGGTGTTGCGGGCTGGCCTGTCCGGGCGAAGTGCAGTGCCACGGCCATCCGCTCGAGTCCCGCACCCGTATCAATTCCCCGGTTCTTGAGTGGCTGGCGGGTGCCGTCGCGCTGCTGGTCGAACTGCGGGAAGACCATGTTCCAGATTTCCAGGAAAAGGTCGCCCTCATCCACGATGCGCTGCTGGAGCCGCTCCATGGGGAGCCTGCGCACCTCGGCCAGCTCCTCGTCCGTGCCGAGGAAGAAAACCAGCTCGCTGCATGGTCCACAGGCGCCGGTCTCCCCGGCCGGCCCCCAGAAATTCTCCTTCTCGTCCAGTGGGACGATGGGGTTGGCCATCCCCGGCTGGTTCTTCCAGAACCCGTCCGCCTCGCGGTCCAGCGATTTCTCGTCCGGCCCATAGATCGTCGCGAAGAGGCGCTCCTTCGGCAGCTTCATGTATTGCGGGCTGGTGCAGAACTCCCAAGCGAAGCGGATCGCCTCCTCCTTGAAGTAGTCGCCAAAGCTGAAGTTGCCGAGCATCTCGAAGAAGGTGTGGTGCCGGCGGGTGCGGCCGACGTTCTCCAGGTCGGAGCCCTTGCCGCCAGCCCGGAGGCACTTCTGGCAGCTCGCCGCCCTCGTGTACGGCAGGGGATCCACCGCGCCGGAGTACAGGGCCTTGAACTGCACCATGCCGGCGCTGGTGAAGAGCAGCGTCGGGTCGTCCGGCGGAACGAGCGGAGCGCTCTCCACGATGCGGTGGGGAAAGTCCGGAAGCTTGCGGAAGTACTCGAGATAGGCGGTTCTGAGTTCCTGGCCGTTTGAGAGCATACTGGTGTGGGCGGGTGCCTTCTCCCGTTCGTGGTATGGTTGCGGGGGCCTATGGATTCGGATGGCCCCGGTTACGGCAAGGGGAAAGCCCGTAAGCGCCGATGACGCAGGCGGCCTTTGGCCGGCATCGTGATCGGCCCGCGCGCGAAGCGAAGACTTGACATGGCGGGGGGCGGCCATACCGTGGCGTCAGGTTGCATAGTGCTGTCTGCCCCCCCTCTTCGTTCGTTTCCGTCTTTCCGGGCGGGGGCAGAATGGCACAAACCCGCCCTGCCGTGGAAAAAACCCGATGGTGCTTCATTTAGGGCGGGGCGAAGGGAGAACCCCCACCGGACATATCCGGAATCCGGCAGGAAATAATCCGATGTGCCGCCACCACGGCGGCGGGAGAAGCAGATAGAAATGAGCAAGAGGGATAGCACCACCTCCTCCGGCAGCAGGCACTCCACCGGCACGGGAACAGGAGGAGCCCGCAAGGGCAACCTCACCCCCAAGCGCGGCCTCGTGGAAGCCACCGCCGAAGATCCCGTCTATTGGGAACGAACCGATCGAATCATCCGCATCGAACGGCTCTTCAAGCCCTTCGGCATGTCGGTGTGCTCCCATGTCCTTGCCCAGAGCCTGACCCACAAGGGCATCGCGCGCCTCGTCCAGAAGCTCGGCATGAGCCCACGCAACATGGAGGACTCCGACCTGACGCAGGTGCAGGGCTGGCTCAGGCGCAACGGTCCCGTCGAGTTCTGCCTCAAGGTGGGAATACGTTACACGGGCGAAAGCACGGAGGTCCGCAAGCCCACCGCCAAGGAACTCGAAACGGACGGAGGCACCTCGGAACGGACAAAGGCCCCAAGCTCCCGGGCGGAAACGTCAAGGGCGAGCCGCAACCCACCCTCCACAACCGGCATGAGTGACAACGCCACTCCGGCTGCCCCGCCTCCCCGGCCCGACCCGTCCACGGCTGAGACGAGTCCTGTTCACACGAACCACCGCTCCGCAGCCGGACAGGAGAAGGCTGACGCCAAGACTGAAACGCCGGCCAAATCGCAGAGCAAGAAACCGAAGCCAAAGCGAAAGCAGGGACCGACGCCAACGCCCGAGGGACTCCTCACTCCCCGTGTCCTGCCGCGCACCAGGAAAGAACTCGATGACACGGAGACGGGAGCACCGAGAGGCACGGCGCACTCCCCCGCCCCGAGACGCGAGCAAGACCCCCTCGGGCCCGTGCTGCTGCCGCGCGATCGTCATCGCCCGAAGGCACCCCCGCCGCCGCGTGGCCTTCCCCAGTCAGGCAGGGCACCCACCAACTCCTCCGCCGAAGAGTACATCCGGCGGGAACTTGACGAGGAAGATTCCGACTAGGGGTTCGCGCCTCCGGGAGGCCGCTCAGTCAATAAAGAACGCCTGGGAGTAGAACGTGGTCCCGTCCGCGAGTACCTCGAAACGCAGAACCGCGTCCTCCATCTCCGAGAAATCCACCGAATCACCCACGTGGTACTCCTCTCCGTCCTTGATCCAGGTGATCCTCTCGTAATCGGCGGCATCCACGGAGATCGTCTTCGCCGCCTCGTCCACGTTGATTCCCCGGAATTGTGGGAAGACGGAGGTCCGCTGGCCCACGAAGGTGTGTCCGTTTTCGAGAGCGCGGCGGACTGACTCTTCGCTCAGGTCCTCCGCAAGGACGATTGTGAGCGTCGAATTGTCCGCGACGTGTGTCAGGTGACTGTCGTCGCTGCCGAAAACAAAAACGTCGTGGTCCCGATAGTGCGCCTTCAGGAGGGCATCCAGTATCGTGACGGGTTCCGGCATACGAGCATCTATATCATTCTGGTTGAATTCGACGCCCAGCATGCTGTCGTAACGCACGATGTAGTCACCAAAATACTCGAGCGCCTCCTCCATGGAGGCATCGAAAACGAGATTCTGCCAGCCGTGGGGCGGGACATACAGCGACGGGTGCGCCCAGTAGGCAATACCGCCCTTTTCCTGAACGCAGGCCATCCTTTCGTCCTCGGTATGATCGGTGTCCGCAAATCCGCAGTCGTTGAAAAGGCTCACGACGTGGGGGTGTGTGGACAATTCATTGCCGCGGATGGCGAGCATGCCTCCGGGGCCGAGGTCCGGATAAAACGCGGAGGTTTCCATGCCGTTGCTCGTCCAGATGCGGGCGGGCTCCTCGTCTATCCATCGTGTCCACGGCCAGGTGGTCTCCTGCGTGGGGCCGGGGTCCCGCTCGCCCTCCCGAGCTATATAATAATTGTCGTGGTCCGCGATGGCGAGAATGGAATATCCGGCATCCGCGTACATGTAGATCAGTTCGTCCGGCTCGGCGCGCCCGTCGCTCTTGATGGTGTGGCAGTGGAGATTCGCGAGGTACTGATTCACCTCCGCCCAGTTCACCTCCGCGTAGGGGTTCTTGAGAACAACCGGTCCGTCCGGTCCGGCTCCGGGAGTGGACAGGGCGAGCGGGGCCGTGCAGCCCTGCAGTCCGAAAGCAAATCCTGCGCATGCGATTGTGAAGGCGATTTTTGGGAACATACCGTCCGGTCCTTTCCTGGAGGGCGCCGTCCGCCTGGCGTTCTGGACGCGCCTTTGGAGTGGTCAGCTTCAGACTTGGGGCTTGGAGCGTGGTGGTCAACGGAGGATTCCAGCGGGAAAACCTGTGCCGATTCGCGATGCTTCCATTGACCCTGCGGGGTACCGGTGGTTCAGTTTTGATCCGGCCCGTACGGGTTCGACCACTCCGAGCCGGCGCAGGGAGATTCCACCATGCGAAAGCCCACCAAATACATCTTCATCACGGGGGGCGTGGCCTCCTCGCTCGGCAAGGGGATTGCCGCGGCGGGGCTCGGCTCGCTCCTCATCGGCCGGGGTGTCAACGCCGAGCTGATGAAGCTCGACCCCTACCTGAACGTTGATCCCGGCACCATGAGCCCCTACCAGCACGGTGAAGTCTTCGTGACGGACGACGGCGCGGAAACGGACCTCGACCTGGGTCATTACGAGCGCTTCCTCGACAAGCCCACCTCCCGCGCCCACAACGTCACAGCCGGCCAAATCTACGAGTCCATCATCCGCAAGGAACGCCGCGGTGATTACCTTGGCGGCACCGTTCAGGTCATCCCCCACGTCACCGACGAGGTGAAGCGCCGGATCATGAGCCTCGGCCGGGACAAGAAGGCGGACGTGCTCCTGGTGGAAATCGGTGGCACGGTCGGTGACATCGAGTCCCTTCCCTTCCTCGAGGCAATCCGCCAGATCCCCTACGACGCCGGGAAGGAGAACTGCCTGTTCCTCCACCTGACGCTGCTCCCCTACCTGTCCGCGGCCGGCGAGCTGAAAACCAAGCCAACTCAGCACTCGGTGAAGGCCTTGCGCGAGATCGGCATCCAGCCGGACGGACTGATCTGCCGCACCGAAATCCCCATGGACAGCAGCCAGCGCCGCAAGATCGGCATGTTCTGCAACGTGGAGGAGAGCGCTGTCTTCCAGTCGGTCAACGTGGACGTGATCTACGAGGTGCCGCTGATGCTTCACAGCCAGGGCTTCGACGAGTGGGTGGTCCGCTCGCTCGGGCTGGAGGCGGGCGAGGCATGCACCGGCGAGTGGGAAGAGCTCAGCCAGCGCATCCGTGCCTCCAGCGGCAACCTCCGCATCGGAGTCGTCGGCAAGTACATCGAACTGCAGGACGCCTACATCTCCATTTACGAGGCGTTGCAGGCGGCCGGGTACCATCACGGCGTCCAGATCGAGTCCGTGCGCATTGACAGTGAGAAGCTGGAGGAAGAAGGCACCGGCGTGCTGGAGGGGGTGGATGGCATCCTCATCCCCGGCGGCTTTGGACCCCGCGGCATCGAGGGCAAGGTCCTCGCCGCCAACTACGCCCGCCATAACAACGTCCCCTACTTCGGCATCTGCCTGGGCATGCAGGTGGCCCTGATTGATTTCGCGCGTGAGGTCTGTGGCATCAAGGACGCCAACTCCACGGAATTCGACGAGAAGTCCGCCCACCCGATCGTGGACCTGATGCTCGATCAGAAGGCCGTGCTGAACCTTGGCGGGACGATGCGCCTCGGCGCCTATACGATGAAGATCCGGCCGGACACGCTGGCTTCAGAGGCCTATGGGAGGAAGCTCGAGGTCAACGAACGCCACCGCCATCGCTACGAGGTGAACAACGCCTACCGCGCCCGTTTCGAGGAAATGGGCATGGTCGTCAGCGGTGTCTTCGAGGAGACGGACCTGGTGGAGATGGTGGAGCTCCGTGGCCACCCCTGGTTCCTCGGCTGTCAGTTTCACCCCGAGTTCCTCAGCCGGCCCCTTCGGCCTCACCCGCTCTTCCTCAGCTTTGTCGGCGCGGCGCTGGAGCACAGCCGGGCCCATGTTGGAAGCGCCGCTGAACCGTCCGCCGGGGCAAACCGGACCCCCTCCCAGCGGGTCTCCTAGGCCAGAAAGCTACGCGGTTGAGAACCTGAACGCAGGTGGTGTCCCGGCAGGGGGGCGCCACTCTGTGTTGGCATGATGCAGGGCGCTACGCTACGCGGCCGTGGCCTGCTCCGTGGCTGGCGTTGGCTCCGCCCGGCGCCGGGAAAATGCGCACCAGCCCGATGCCGCTACTAGCAGCAGAAGCACAAGCGTGTGGAAGAAGTGTCCCGGAAGGACCTCCGTGAAGCCCCACCACCTATTCGCCCACCAGGTTACGGTCTGCATCATGACCACCCCGGAGAACGCCACCGATACCGCCGCCAGAGGCGCGATCCCGAGCCCCCCGCGCGCATAGCTCAGAAGGTGGAGGAAATACGCACCGAATATCCACAGGAAGTGGTTTATCTCCAGCAGTGGCGTGAAGACCGGCACCATGAAGGTCCCGAAGGCGAGCATGTTCACCCCATCCCGGCCCTCAGGCCTCGTCATGCACCATGCCCCCACCAAGGCCAAGTATATAGCCATCATAGCGGCATTCAGAACGAAAACATAACGCCGGAAGCCGGTCTCCGACTCCAGCAGACCCGGGAACGCAAGATCCGCCAAGGTGTGGTGCACGGACATGGAGATGATCTGCCAGTGGTAAGGGATGGCCGGCAATACCTCCCGGTAGAGGACCATCTCCGTCCGCCAGGCGCCCGTCACGAGCAGCACCACTCCATAGAAGACCAACACCGCGAGACACGCACCCACGGCCCTCCACCGGCGCATGGCGGCCAGGGGAATCAGGATGAACACAGGAGCCAGCTTCACCAGCACGGCGGCCGCCAGCGCAGCCCCTCCCCAGCCGTCCCGGCCCCGGACCACCAGCACCAGCGCCAGCGTCACGAACAGGAAGATCACCGGCTCGATGTTCCCCGCAATACGCGCCACATGCATCGGCTGGTAGTTCGCGAAGAGCAACAGCACCAGCGGCACCCACCAGGCCCGCAGGGCCAGGCGCAGGCGCCCTTCCGGGTCCGCCGGGGGCGCCTCCGGAATCTCCTCCGCACGCGGACGTAGCAGCCACGCGATCAGGGCCAACCCCAGCAGGACCTCCAACAGCTTCATCGCCGTCCAGAGCTGGAACGCCCCCGCCAGATCAAACCAGCCGAGCGGCAGATACAGCCACCCGGCAAACAGCGGGTAGTTGAACGCCAGGTAAAGGTCCCCGAGGTAGGGGCTCTCTCCCTGCAGAATGGCCCGCGCGGCGTACCAGTGTTTGTCGTAGTCCACCGCGGGATTGTGCAGCGGCAGCCACGCCGCCCGGAACGCGATCAGCAGCAGCGCCACCACGCAGAGGCCCACCTTCACGGCGGAAACCGCAATGGCCTGCCGGCCGGACGGGGTGGCGGGGGAACCTTCCTTCTGGCTCATCATCGCCGCCCCGTCTCCGCCGCGGCTGCGGCCGGGGGCAATCCGAAGCACGCCTGCCGGTTACCCGGGCGGCATGAACATGAGGGAGGGGTCCGGATACCGGAAGGTGTAGCGAAGGCGGCGCAGAAGCTTCTCGTTGCTGACGGTCTTGCCTCCGCGCGTGTCCCCCGCGGCGAAGGTGGGGGGCTCCAGCCCAAGCCTCCGCGCCTGCGCCGTGTAGAAGTCCCGCTTCGCCGGGTGCCCGCTCGAGACGGCGTTCAGGGTCTCACCCCAGAGCCCTTTATCCATGACAGCCAGGACAATCCCCACGGCGTCCTCCCGGTGAATGAGATTCACCGGGGAGTTGGGAGAGGGGAGGTCGCGTTTTCCGGCCAGAAAGCGGGCCGGGTGGCGGTCCGCACCCACCAGCCCCCCAAGGCGCAGGACCGTCGTCCGGAACACGGGGCTCTCGCACAGGATCAACTCCGCCTTTCGCAGGGCGCGCCCGCTGGGGCTGTCCGGCTCGCGCATGTCGTCCTCGCTGAAGACGTCCTCGACGCCTGACGGGTACACGCTGGTGGAGCTTAGAAAGACCACCCTGCGCACGCCGGATTCTTCCAGCAGGTCCCGCAGAGCCAGAATCTGCCGGGGGTGGAACTCCTCCACGTCCGACCGGCGCCTGCGCGGGGGAATGGAGATCACGGCCGTCGAAGCTGCTGGCAGTGGGCGGAGCGAATCCTCGGAGGGCTCCGGGTCCAGCCGGAGAAGAAACGGGCGGATGCCCGCCGCAGCGATCTCCTCGAATCGTCCCCGCCCCGTGGTGGAGCCGTGCACGGCGCGTCCGGCCCCTGCCAACGCCCTCCCAAGCGGCACACCGAGCCAGCCGCAGCCGATGATCAGGATGGCGTCCTCCGGTCCGCCGTCCGTGTCACTCGCTTGTTGTGAAGTGGGCTTCATGGGCACTTGTCCGCTCCTGTCCACGTCTGGTGTTGGTTCCTGCCTATGCGAGAGATGGTCCAGCGGTCACGGCCATCATGGATAAATCCTACAATCCCGCCCGGGATAAGTGAGATTGTCCTTGCCCGGCGCGCTCCCATTCGCGAAACCCCCTTTTCCGCGCGGAACCCCACCGCGTAACGGCAATTCCCAGCAACCGGGAGGCAGCACCCTCGTGACTCCGCCAACCCTTCAGAGCTCCCTGCGCCGCGGCCTGCCGGCCGTGCTGGTGGGGCTTGCGTTGCTGGTGGGGACGGTCACCTGCTCCGGCCGGGACGGCCACGACCACGTCCGGATTCTCAATGCCTCCTACGACACCACGCGGCAGTTCTACCGGGAGATCAACGCGGCCTTCGCCGAGGAGTGGCGGGAGGCCACCGGCCAGACCGTTACCATCCGCATGTCCCACGCGGGGTCCGGCAGCCAGGCCCGCGCGGTCATTGATGGGTTGCGCGCGGATGTGGTGACGCTGGCGCTCGCGGCGGACATTGACGCCATTGCCCGTCACGCGCGCCTCCTGCCGGAAGACTGGCAGGAGCGCCTCCCCCACGGGAGTGCCCCCTACAGCTCCACGCTCGCCTTCCTCGTCCGGGAGGGAAACCCCAAGGGCATCCACACTTGGGAGGACCTTGCGCGCGAGGGGGTCGAGGTCATCACACCGAACCCAAAGACTTCCGGCGCCGCCCGCTGGAATTATCTGGCGATCTGGGGCGGCGTGCTGAGGAGCGAGCTGGGTCCGGATTTCGCCGCCATGCTGCAGGACCCCGTCCACGCCGAAGCAGTCGCCGCCGCGCAGGAGCGCGCCCGGGAGGTGACTGCCCGTGTCTATCGCAACGTGCCCGTTCTGGACGCCGGGGCGCGCGGGTCCACCAACACCTTCATTCAGCGTGGCATGGGCGATGTGCTCATCAACTGGGAAAACGAGATACTGCTCGGTGGACATGAACTGGACCAGGCGGGAGTGGAGATTGTCACCCCGCCGGTGAGCATCCTTGCCGAACCGCCCGTGGCGATGCTGGATGCCGTGGTGGACCAGCGTGGCACCAGGGAAGTGGCCGGCGCCTACCTGGATTTCCTCTATTCCCGCACGGGCCAGGAAATCGCCGCACGCAACTACTTCAGACCGGTGACTCCGGAAATTCTGGAAGAATACAGCGGCCGTTTTCCAGACCTGGAGCTGTTTACCGTCGAGGAGGTGTTCGGAGGCTGGACCGAAGCCAACCGGCTGCATTTCCAGGAGGGAGCGAGCTTTGATCAGATCTACGCTCCCTGACTCCCCGCCGGGAGGATGGCACCGGTGAACTCCCTCCCCCGTCTTCGCCAGCACAGCGTGCTGCCCGGGTTTGGTCTCACCATGGGGTTCACGCTGCTATACATGGGATTCGTGCTGCTGATTCCCCTTGCGGGATTGCTGTTTGCGGCGGGGCAGATGTCCCTCGGGGAGTTCTGGGAAAAGGGCATCGCGGACAGGCGCGTGCTGGCGGCCTACCGCTTGAGTTTCGGTGCGTCGCTCCTCGGGGCGGCTATCAACGGTGTCTTTGGTTTCATCGTGGCGTGGGTGCTGGTCCGATATACGTTTCCGGGAAAGCGCCTCGTGGACGCGATCGTGGACCTGCCCTTTGCCCTTCCGACGGCGGTCTCCGGCATCGCCCTCACGACGCTCTACGCCCGCACGGGTTGGGTGGGGCGCTGGTTTGAGGTTTTCGGCGTGCAGATTTCCTATACATGGATCGGTGTTGTCGTGGCGCTGACCCTCATCGGACTGCCCTTTGTGGTGCGAACGGTGCAGCCGGCGCTCGAGGATCTTGAGAGCGAAGTGGAGGAAGCGGCGGCGGCCCTCGGCGCGACGCGGTTCCAGACGTTCACGAAGGTGATATTCCCCAGTCTCCTCCCCGCGGTTCTGACGGGATTTGCACTCTCCTTTGCCCGGGCACTCGGGGAATACGGCTCCGTCATCTTTATCGCGGGCAACATGCCGGGGAAGACGGAAATCGCACCGCTGCTCGTCGTCATCCGCCTGGAACAATACGATTACAACGGCGCCATCGCCATAAGCGTCGTGATGCTTGTATCAGCATTTCTCCTTCTGCTGACGATCAACGGCCTGCAATGGTGGAGCAGGAGGCACGAGGGATGACGGAACGGGAGATAGCCTCTCATGGCTGACACCACCAACCTTTCCCGTGCGGGAGCCGTGCCGGCGCACGGCGACTCGCCCCTGGTCCGCCGGACCCTGATTGCGGTGGCGCTGGGATTTCTCGGCCTGTTCCTCATCCTGCCACTGGTGTTGATCTTCAGCCAGGCCCTTGCGGAGGGCGTGCGTGTCTATTTCGATGCGATACGTGAGCCGGACTCCCTCGCGGCGATCCGGCTC
Organism: Candidatus Sumerlaeota bacterium; assembly: GCA_007132505.1. GTDB lineage: Bacteria > Sumerlaeota > Sumerlaeia > SLMS01 > SLMS01 > SLMS01. The sequence goes on along the minus strand of SLOM01000154.1, from coordinate 9,772 downwards.
ACGCTCGTGACGGCGGCCATTGTGGTACCGGTGAACACCGTCTTTGGAGTGGCGGCTGCTTGGGCCATCGCAAAGTTCGAGTTCAAGGGCAAAAGCTTCCTCATCACGATAATAGACATGCCCTTCGCCATTTCCCCCGTGGTGGTGGGACTGATTTTCGTCCTGATGTTCGGAGCGACCGGGTGGCTGGGGCCGCATCTGGCTGAGTACGGCATTCATTTACTCTTCACTCCTGCAGCGATTGTCATCGTGACTCTTTTCGGCACCATGCCTTTCGTGGCGCGGGAGCTGATCCCCCTCATGCAGGCGCAGGGAACCCAGGAGGAGCAATCCGCGCTGACCCTGGGCGCGAGCGGCTGGCAGACATTCTACCACATCACCCTGCCGAACGTGAAATGGGGCCTGCTCTACGGCGTCATCCTGTGTAACGCACGCGCCATGGGGGAGTTCGGATCAGTCTATGTCGTCTCCGGCAGAATCCGCGGAGAGACCAACACCATGCCCCTCCATGTGGAGGTGCTGTACAACGATTACATGATTACGGCGGCGTTTGCGGTGGCCTCGCTTCTGGCACTGCTGGCACTCGTGACGCTCGCTGCGAAATCCATCGTGGAATGGAAGATCGCGCGGGACATGCGGCTGGCCTCCGCCGCGGCCGGCGAAGCTCCCGCCCCTGACGGAGAGTCCGCCCCATGAGCATCGAAGTCCGGAGTATACGAAAGACCTTCGGAAAGTACACGGCCCTGGACAACGTGAGCCTGACGGTGGAGGATGGCTGCCTGACGGCCCTGCTTGGCCCCTCCGGGTCCGGAAAGACGACGCTGCTTCGTGTCATCGCAGGCCTCGAGCAGGCGGACGCCGGCAGCGGCCCGATCCTCTTCCACCAGGAGGACGTGGCGAAGACGAGTGTCGGCGAGCGCCGGGTCGGCTTCGTATTTCAACACTACGCACTTTTCCGGCATATGACCGTCTTCGACAACGTGGCTTTCGGCCTGAAGGTGCGGCCGCGCAAGGTGCGCCCCTCCCGCGAGGAAATACGGGAGAAGGTGCATGCGATGCTGAGCCTCGTACAGTTGGAGTACCTTTCCGGCCGCTACCCGGCGCAGCTGTCCGGCGGGCAGCGCCAACGCGTGGCCCTGGCCCGGGCGCTCGTGATCGAGCCGCGCGTGCTGCTGCTGGACGAACCGTTCGGCGCGCTCGACGCCAAGGTCCGCCGCGACCTCCGCCGCTGGCTGCGCCGCCTGCATGACGAAATTCACCTCACCAGCATCTTCGTCACCCACGATCAGGAGGAAGCGCTCGAAGTGGCCGATCGCGTCGTCATCATGGACAAGGGCCGCATCGTGCAGGAGGGCTCCCCGGACGAAGTCTATGATAACCCGAAGAACCCCTTCGTGTACGAATTTCTCGGAAACGTGAATCTCTTCCACAGCCGCGTGGAAAAAGGAATGGCGCATTTCCACGGCCTGCGCGTCGAGTCGCCACAGCATGAGACGGCGAAGGGAGAAGGAGGCCGTGCCTATGTCAGGCCACAGGACTTCGAGATCTCCCGCGAACCGCTCGGAGAGAGCTCCTTCCAGGCAACGGTCCAGCACATCTACCGCCTCGGTGCCACGGTCCGTCTCGAACTGGCGCGCGAGGGCGAATACCTTACCATCGAGGTGGAGCTGACAAACGACGAATTCCGCGCGCGCGGCATCTCAAAGGGCGACAAGGTGTATCTCCGCCCGAGGCGCGTGCGTGTGTTTACCGATCAGGAGATGGACGATTCCTACACCAGCTCCCAGCTCTGAGAGGGGTGCCCGTCAAATCGTATAGTCGGGCAGGTGACCCGTGCGCAGGTGATGCTCGTGGTCCACAAGGTCCTTGAGCGTCGTCCTGTCGTACACGCTGGCAAGCGCCCGTGCGGCCTCCTCCCACACCCGCACGAAGACAACGCCCGGCGTGTCCGGCGTGGGATTCCTGCCGGTAAACAGGGCGGCCTCCTCAACGGGGTGGAGCGGCCCCTCCACGAAGCGGATGATATCCCCCACGGTGATTTCCCGGGCGGGACGGGCGAGAACATAGCCTCCGTTCTTGCCGCGCCGCGATTCGGCAAAGCCCCCCTGCTTCAGCTCATTCAGGATCACTTCCAGGAAGCGCACCGGAATGTCCTGCCGGGCCGCGATGTCTCCGATCTTCACCGGCATACCGGGTCCACGCCGCGCAAGTTCAAACAGCGCACGCAGAGCATACTGGCACTTTTGCGACAGTCCCATGGCACCAATTCCCTTTCCCGTGGAGGCGTCGTGAAGGAGAGTCTGCCTCCTCCGGACCTGGCATCGCGCTATTGCAGGGCTTCCACGCCCACGCGCAGGCAATAGTCGCCGAATGCCTCGCCATTGTGGCGTTCCCGGCGCCAGCGGTCTATCAGCCGGCCGATCTCCTGCGGCAGATCCTCGAAGAGGACTGATTCCTTGAACAGCAGATTCGTCCGCGTGCCGAGATAATCCCCGCCAACGTGCATGTTGTATTTTCCGGGGGCGCGGCCGAAAAGACCGATTTCCGCAACCGGCGCCCGCGAGCAGGAGTTCGGGCATCCGCTCATGCGGATCGAAATGCGCTCCTTTCCGTAGCCCATCTCCTCCAGTTTCCCGATCAGGGTGGGGAGGACGCGTTCCGACTCGGCCAGGGCCAGCCCGCAGGTGGGAAGTGCCACGCAGGCGATCTGGTTCCGGCGGATCTGACTCAGCGCGCCGTTGCCCACAAGGCCGGCACCATCGTCCAGAATCGCCTGAACGGCAGCCCGGTTCCCGGGTGCAATGTGGGACAGCACCAGGTTCTGCTGTGGGGTGATGCGCACCTGCGGCTGGAACTCCTCCACAATGCGGCGGATTTTTTCCCGCTGCTTGCCGGCGATTCGCCCATTCTCAACGAAGACACCGACGTATAGCAGACCGTCCTTCTGTTCGTGCCAACCCAGGTGATCGTCGAACCCCCAATTCGTTACCTTGCGGGGCCGGGCGTAGGCCTTGCCGGTACGACGTTCCATCTCCTCATGAAACCATTTGATCCCGACACGGTCCACCAGATATTTCAGGCGGGCCTGCGCCCTGTCCGTGCGGTCACCATAATCCCGCTGGATCGTGATGATCGCGTGGACAGCGTCCAGCACGTCGTTTCGCTTTACATAGGCCACCGCTGTTCCGGTGCGGGGGTAAGTGTGCGGCTTGTTGTGCGAAAAACCGAGCCCTCCACCGATCAGAATATTGTAACCGGTCAGGTTGCCACGCTTTCCCCGCAGGGCCACCAAACCGATATCCTGGGTGAAGATATCCACGGAGTTGCTCTCCGGGACGGTAATGCCGATCTTGAACTTCCTCGGCATGTAGGTGGTCCCGTAGGTCTCCTCCGTCTCGTCGTGGACGGCTTTGGGGGCGAGGTCCTCCGTCACGTTCTCGTCATCAATAAAGATATCGAAATAGCTGCGGGAACGGGGAAGGTAGCGGTCCGATATGGCCCGTGCCAACTCGAGCATTTCCCCGGCGCAGGAGTAAATCGGATCGGAGCTGATCTCCGCCACAGGGTCGGCCATTGTGTTGCGGACGACATCCCCGCAGGCGCCGTAGGCCGTCAGCAGTGAATCATTCAGGTCGTTCACCAGTGGCCGCAGACTTCCCTTCACGACGCCATGGAACTGAACCGTCTGGCGTGTGGTCAGGCGCAGGCTTCCGTTGGCGTGCTTGTCCGCGATATTGTCCATGGCCAGATACTGTTTGGCCGTTGCCGCCCCACCGGGTATCTTGGTGCGGAGCATGAAGATCCATTCCTTCTCCTTGCCCGCCCGCTTGCGCTCGATCCGGGTGTCGCGGTTGTCCTGTTGATAGATGCCGAAATGCTTCATGAGCTGGTAGGAATCCTGGGAAACGTTCTGCGTGGAGGAATCCTCCAGCTCCTCCTTCACGTTTCCCCGGAGGCCGTTGCTTTCCAGCTTGAGTTTTTCGACCTTGGTCTTCTTTTCCGGCGGAGCGTCTATACCAGCCTCCTGGCGCAGCTCCTCCGGGTCGCGGAGTTTCCCCTCAGGCATTTGCCAACTCCTTCTCTTTTGCCTCGTCGAGCGCCGGCACGATTCCCCGCTGCTCCAGTTCCGTCACGATGAGGGTGACGCACTCCTCGAGGCTCTGCACGTCCGTCTCGACCGTGATTTCCGGCTGGAGCGGTTCCTCGTACGGGTCGTCAATGCCCGTGAATCCCTTGATCTGGCCGGCACGGGCTTTCTTGTAGAGCCCCTTGGGATCGCGCTCCTCGCAGACGCTGAGGTCCGCCTTCACGAATACCTCCAGGAAATCGCCCCCGTCCGGCTGCAGGGCCCGCGCGGCGTCCCGGTCCTCGCGATACGGGCTGATGAACGCTGTCAGGTTCACGATTCCCGCATCGGTGAAGAGCTTCGCCACCTCGGCGATGCGCCGGATGTTCTCCTTCCGGTCCTCCGCGGAGAAACCCAGTCCCTTGTTCAGCCCCTGGCGGATGTTGTCCCCGTCCAGGACATAGGTGCGCACGCCGCGCTCGTGCAGGCAGCCGGCCACCTCGTTCGCAAGGGTGGACTTCCCGGAACCGGAAAGGCCCGTGAACCAAAGCGTCACGCCCTTGTGTCCGTTGAGCTCCTCCCGCATGTCCCGCGTGGCGGCATGGTGGTGCCACGTCAGGTGGTGCTCCCGGGCGTGTTCTTCCGCTTCCTTGGCGGCCTTCCGGGCCCGGAGCGCCTGAATGAGAATGCGGGAAGTCTCCGGCCGGATCACCCGCGGGTCGGGCTCGGTGCCGGCGCCAAGCTGCTCGCGGAGAACACGCCCCGCCACCGTGACCGGTTTCCAGCCCCTGTCCTTGTATTCCTCGATCAGGCCCACCCGGCCCAGCTCCTCGTAATACGCGGCGAAACCCACGTTGAGGGGCTTGATCTTCAGCTCGCCCTGCAGGTTGTTGAACTTCTCCTGCGCATCGAAGTCCCCCCAGATGTTCGTCCCGTCGTCGAAGGGGGCGTCCGCGTGCTTGCGGCCGATGATGATGTGGCTGAAGCCGTGGTTCTGGCGATAGATCGCGTGCATGAGAGCCTCGCGCGGGCCGCCGTAGAACATCTTGATGTCCAGCGCGAAGAGGTCGAACACGTCGTTCAGCTCGTACCCGGCCTTCTCCCAGATCTCCGCCACACTGTCCCCCTGACCCAGCAGGCGATGGTTCCTCAGGTTCTCGTAGGTCAGCATGCGGATGGAGGCGGGCACATCGTCACTCTTCGTCTCGCCCACGAGCGGGTTCAGGACCACACCGGCCCTGATGCCCTGCCGGGTGAGGTGCTCCACGGCCCAAACCATGGCGTACTCGTGCGCGCGATGGAGCGGGTTGCGCGTCTGGAAGGCGATGGCCGCCTCCCAGCCGGAGGAAGCCAGCTTTGCCCGCGACTCCTCCGGGGTGAAGGTGTACCGGTGGATGATGTTGTCCTGGTCGTGTGGCCAGGGGAACACATGCACCTTTCCGCCGACGAGCCATTCGCGGTCGTCGTCGTTCGCGATCCGCGCACCCGGATGGTCCTGGCGGTCCGTTCCATAGACCTTCGTGTTGTAGTAGGCCTTGTCCCACTTGAAGACGTCCTCCACCTCGATGACGCCGAGAGGCTCCCCCTTGTCGTCCACGAGCAGGGCAGCCGCGCCCTTCGCGAGCGAATCCTTCTCCTGCGTGGTCACCGGGAGGGAGAACGGAATGCCCCAGGCCACGGGCTTGCCGTTCACAATGATCCGCTCCTCCTCGAGGACCTGCCGGAAGACATCCTCCGTCATGAAGCCCTCCAGCGGGGTCAGGGTACCGTCGCCCAGCCGGCGCACGGTCGAGGCGTCCGCGCCCCGCACCACCACCCGTGGAGCGGATGCATTCTCTTTCTTAAGCCTTTCCGCCTCTTCGGAGGAGAGAAGCCGGGTTGTCAGGGTGTCGCTGCCGTGTGGGGGGAGCGGGAGTGTCATGTCGAGTTGCCTTTCGTGAAAGTCAATTATCCTGATCGGGATACTTGGTTGTTTTGGGCCGGGAACGCAACCCTCTTCGGGCGTTTCTGCACCCCGGCAGCAGAAAACGTTTTATCCGGCGGATTCCATCTCCTGGAGGTTGAACCACTCCGCCTCAGGCGCCGGATCGCCAGCGGCCAGATCGAGCGTGGTGCCGAACCCGGCCTGCCGGGCCCGGGCGGCTGCCGACTCGCCGAGGCAGATTGCCTCGATCCCGGACACGGGGGCGCCGGGCCATACGGCGGCGAAGTGCGCCACCGTGGATGGGCTTGGGAAGAAGACCTTGTGGGCGAAGCGCCAATCCACCGGCGCGGGGCGTGCAGCAGCGACGCGGTAAACGGGAAGGTGCTCGATTGCCGCGCCGGACCGGGCGAGTTCCTCCGCAAGCCGGCCATGATAGTCGTCCCCGCGCGGGAAGACGACACGGTTGTTTGCCAGGTGGGGAAGGAGCTGTCCCCGCAAACCGCCCGGCTCCCCGGCGACCGCGGCAAGGTCCGGTACCAGACGGAGCGCCTCCAGTGCGGCCGCCGTGCCGGTGCCCACCACAGCCAGGCGCGCGGATATCCGCCGCGCGTCCCAGCCGTAGCCACTGAGCAGCCGGAAGAATTCCTCCACCGCGGGCGGGCTGTTGAACAGAATCCAGTCCGCGCTCAGTGCCGCTTCCGCCCGCGGCCGCAGGGCTGCGCGCTGGCCGGCGCCGAGAGGCTCGCGGCGCGAAACCGGACGCCACAGCCAGCGTGCGGCTGGGTAATGCCGTTCGAGCGCCTCCGGGATGCGGCTGCCTGTCACCACGATCGTTTCGGGCAGAGAGTCCGCCGCGAATGACGCCGTCTCGCCGACGACCAGCACGGCGGGCGGCTCCAGCCCGGCCCGGCGGACCTCATCCCTGACGGTGCCAAGCGTCGCCCGCACCGAGCGCTGCCTGTACGTCGCCGCATTGGACACTACGGCAGCCGGTGTCTCCGCCGGCACGCCCATCCCAAGCAACCCCTCCACGATGCTCGCCATTGCCCGCATGCCCATAAGGAACACATGCGTATCCGCCGTGCCGGAGGGCGGCGGCGCGCCTTCCCGGGTCCAGCCCGTGGACACGCGGAAACTCCGTCCCGTGCCGCGGTGCGTGACCGGAATACCCGCCGCGGCGGGGGCCGCAATGGAGGAGCTGATACCCGGAACGATCCGGCAGGGAATGCCTGCCTCGCGCAGAGCCAGCACCTCCTCCATGCCGCGTCCGAACACGAAGGGATCACCACCCTTCAGCCGCACGACCGCCTCACCCGCCCGGGCCTCCTCGATGAGCAGCCGCGCGATTTCCTCCTGCGTGGGGGAGGCGGCTCCAGGCGTCTTGCCGACGGCGATGCGGCGCACCGGGCCGGGGAGGAAATGCACGATCTCCTCGCAGCCAAGCCGGTCATGCACCACCACGCTTGCACGCAGGAGCGAATGGTGGCCCTGCAACGTCAGCAGCCCCGGATCGCCGGGTCCGGCGCCGACCAGCCACACTTCCCCACCACGCGGTGTGGAGAGCGGCGGGAGGGCGGTGTCTGGCCGGAACGTGCCGGCTGCGATCAGGCGATTCATCAGAGGCTCCTAGGGGCGGGGCGGCGAATTTGCGGAGGCAGGGCCCCCATGACGGATTAGCCTTGCGTTGGAGAGAGCCCCGGTCAAGCATAAATCCACCATGCCGATCTGGTAAGTCAAGTTTGGAGCCACAAGTGAAGCAAAATCAAGCCATCGTCATCGCCGCGCACGGATCCCGGAACCCCCGCTGGGTGGCCGCCCTGCGCGAGTGGGAAGCGGGTTTCCGCCGCGTCCTGGGGGAACTGTCCGCGCCAGGCGAGGCGCCCCCGTCCCACCTCACATTCCTCGAAATGACCGAGCCGCTCTACAGCGAGACGCTCCGCCGTCTGGACGGCCAGTTCGAACGGCTTGCCATTCTGCCCCTGTTTCTCACGAAGAGCAGCCACGGCGGCGTGGATGTCCCCCACGAGGCCGCGGAAAACCTCCGCCGGTCGGCCTGGTCCGTCGTCCGGACGGATGACCTCCCTGCGCTTCTCGGGGCCAACGCCGCCCGCCGCCTCCGCGAGGGCGGGGCACGGCCGGGAGATCCCGTGGTGGTCTCCGGCTACGGCGCCTCAGCACACGGGCATCTTTGGGAGGAGCTGACCGGGGAGCTGCGTGCCCATGCAGGGCCGTTCGGCAGCGCGGAATGGCGTTTCGCTCCGGCCGGGCATTTCCTCGATGACTCCGCCCGACCCTTGCGCGAGGCCTTGGAGGCGCTCCTGACCGGCGGCATCGAACGAGCCTCCATTCTGCCGCTTTACGTGGCCGTCTCCTCCTATCAGGAGGAACTCATCCCCGCCATGGTTCGTGAGTTCCCCTCCATGCACGTGGCGGTCGGTGCACCCTCCCTGCTCCCCGACCCGGCCATTGAGCAATGGGCTGCCCGTGCTACCCTTCGGACATTGAGCGAGGGCGTTTTCCAGACACCAACTCCACCCCCCGGAAAGGAACAGGCCGTTTCATGAGCAGTCAGCCCGCGCCGCACCGTCTCGTCACGGAGGCGGACATCGCGCCACTGAACGAGGCGCTGGAAAACCGCACCATGGACGAGATCATCCGGTGGGCCCACGAGCGCTTCGGCAGGCGCCTCTGCCTGCTCTCCGCGTTCCAGAAGGCCGGCTGCGTGCTGTGCCACCGTGCCGCCGCCCTCGGCCTTCAGGAGCATATGGACGTCGTGTTCGTGGATACGGGCGTGAACTTCCCGGAAACGCTCGAGACGGTGGAGCGCATTCGCAGCGAATACGGCCTGAACATCGTCACCCTGCATCCCGCGCGCACGATGGAGCAACAATGCCGCGAGGCGGGAGTGTTGTATATCACCCCCGAGGGCCAGAAACAGTGCTGCCATCTACGAAAGAAGGAACCCCTGCTCCAGATCAAGGGACGCTACAGCGCGATGCTCGGCAGCCTGCGCCGCTCTTCAGGCGGCCGGCGGGCAGCCATACCGCCACTTGCACTCGACACGGAACTGAACCTCATCCGCGTCTATCCCATGTTCCGCATGACAACGGAGGAAATGAATTCGTATATCGAACGCCACAACGTGATCTACAATTCCCTGCACGACCAGGGCTACCCGACCGTGTCCTGCAACCGCTGCACCACCCCGGTGCTTGAGGGTGAGGACGAGCGCGCCGGCCGCTGGCGCCACCTCGAACACGCGGACGCCTACTGCAACATCAACTCAACCGACCGTCTGAAGCACCCGGGCACACTCGACTCCGTCCGCATCCCAACGGGCGAGGCGGAGAACCTCTTCGGCGCTGGCATCTGAGGGCATTCCGGCCCGCTCAGATTTCCGGGACAGACGAACACCTGCTGCCCTCCAGCCACCCGGCCGGCCAGACACAATCACCACATTTTGGCCGCGCGGCCATGAACAACTGATTTTGCTGGCTTTGAATGGAGCGGGAAACGGGACTCGAACCCGCGACCCTCAGCTTGGGAAGCTGACGCTCTACCAACTGAGCTATTCCCGCTCCGGAGGCGATTCAGGGCGATGACGCCCCTGATCAGGTTGAAATCTGGGGCGGTTGCGACGGCTGTGTCAAGGCCAGCCGCCCGACGGGCCCACCGACCCAGTTCTTTCATCCTGCTCGTGACGGGCTGCCTGGGGCCTTGGTGGCTGGATGAGCCGTTAGGAGTGGGGCGCGGGGTTCCGTGCCGCCTTGGGAGGGCGGTTT
>SLOM01000200.1 GCA_007132505.1 Candidatus Sumerlaeota bacterium | reverse complement strand
TCCGCGCTCCCGCAGGGCACTCTCCAGCGCCTGAAGGGCGGCTTGAGTGCTCTCTGTCTTCACAGGCTCTGCTCCTGCTCGCCGTCTGGCCTCCCTGTCCACCTCGGCTCCGTGTAGACGTTCAAATGGGCGGGAGCAAATCCAATTGCGCGCTTCCGGGCCAGTCCGAAGGGCGCGGACAGCAAATTCCGGAACGGCTTCTCCTTGACGGGGTGGCGGACTTGGCGGCTCAACAGCGGGACTGCGGGGCGGCAGGCATGCCGCCCGAGGGGGAATTCAGCATGTCCCGAGCCCGGCTTCTGCTTCGCGCCGCAACCATCCTCGCCGTGGTGATGCTCGCCCTGGCGGCTGGTTATGGCACGATGGAGGTGCTGGAGGAGCACTCAAAGGCTCACGGACACTACGCGGAAACAGCCGCGGAACTTGAACGTATCAACGACCGGCTCCGCCAGTCAGAGCAGCGCCTCCAGCGCCTCACCTCAAGCCTTGAGGCGGTGGAGCTGGAGGCACGGCATCAGTTCAGGATGATCAAGCCCGGGGAGACGCTTGTGCTCGTCCGCCCCGACGACGAATGACCCTCAGTCCACAATGCGCAGGCGCGTGACGACCGGCCGGTGGTCCGAAGCCGTGACGTCCAGCACCTCTGTCTCCAGCACCTCAAAGCGGTCGCTCACGAAGATGTAGTCAATGCAGGTCCTCGGATCGTCGGACCGGAAGGTCATGCGGTCGCGGAAGGGGATGTTGCGGGGCACACCACGCTCGTCCGGAATCATGAGGTAGGCATCGCGGAGGCGATCACGCAGGGGCTTGATCTCGATGGCGTCGGGCTCGGCGTTGATGTCGCCACCGAGGATCACGGCTCCATCCGGCAGCAGAAGCGCCTCCTCCACGATGGCGGCCATCTGGGCGATCTGGATCTGGCGCTGGTGCTGGGTGAGGCCCAGGTGCGTGTTCATCAACGTGACGGGCATTCCGTCCATGTCAATTTTGGCCACCTGCACCACGCGCTGCTCGTGGTAGCGCCCCGCATCGAGGCCCCATTCGGGGTGTGTCGTGGCATAGTCGGGATTGAAGAGCTTCACCGTCTCCGCCTCCACGATCGGCCAGCGGCTGGCCATGGCCACGCCGTATTCGCCGCCCTGGAACTCGATGGCCGGGGCGTAGTGGTAATGGAAGCCGAGTGCCTCGCCAAGCCAGCGTGCCTGGTCGAGCTCATCCGTCCGGCGTGCGCCGTTGTCCACTTCCTGAAACAGCACGATGTCGGCGCCGGACTCCTCGATGATCTCCACGATGCCCTGGAGGTTCTCCTCCATGGATTCGTACTCACTGGTGCGCGTGTGCCACATGCCCACCATGATGTTGTAGGACATGACGGTGATCTCTTGGGGCGGGGTGGTGCCTGCATCCTGCTGAGCGGGGGCTTCCGCGGGGGGAACAAGCAGCAGCATCGCTCCCGCGGCGACGAGGCTTGTGAGCTTTCCTGTCATCATCGTCCTGTCTCCTCTTTCAGTCTGTTTGGATCAAACCGGTCCAAGGATGACAGTGCCATGGTGATGGGTCAATCGCGTCCGGCCGGTGCCGCTTGCCGGCGGGGCGCGGATATTGCCACTGTCGTGTCTGGAGGTAACCAGATGCCCGAGGAAATCATCCGTCACGCGCTCGACATCACGGGCGACGTCTGCCCCATGACGTGGGTGAAAACGAAGCTGGAGCTGGAGGACCTGGATGCCGGGGATCTGCTGGAGGTCCTGCTCTGCGAGGGGGAATCGCTGGAGAACGTCACCCGCTCGGCGGCGGAGGAGGGGCACGAGGTTCTTGTCCGCGAGGTGAGAAACCCGCCTGTCTGGCGGCTGGTCATCCGGCGGGGCGTGAACGCCTAGCAGCGCAGGCTATTCGCTCTCCTGCAACCGCTCCTCCAGGGCCTCCAGCACGTCCCACCGTCCTCGCAGCTTTTCCGGCTCGCGCCTGTATATCTTCTCCCAGTCATCGAGGGATTCCTCGAACCGGCCCAACCCCATGAGTGCCACGGCACGGCGCTCGTGCACTTCCGTGGCGTTCAGCACGCCCAGCACCTGCTCCGTCGCCCGGATCGCCTCCTCGTAGCGTCCCGCGCGCATGAGCGCATCCTGGTAGTTGCTCAGGGTATCCCTGTGCCAGGGCCAGATGGCCAGGGCGCGCTCGAACTGTGCGAGCACGTCGTCATAGCCGCCGGGGTGGCGTCCGGCGTCGGCCATGAGTTTCGCATCGCGCGCGGTGCGGAACACGATGTCCGCCCGCAGGGGCCGCGTGGTGTGTTCAGCAAGCAGCAAGGCCCCCGCCAGCACCGCAGCGCCCGCAATCCAGCCGGGCAGCCCCCCGGCGCGCCAGCCAAGGTGTACCTCGGACGGCCGCGCCATGTTCTCCATCATGATGCCAAGGCGCAGCGGGCCAAAGGGCCGCTCCACCGGCACGAGAAGGTCGCGTTGTTCGGGTGGCAGCTTCGGAAGAACGAAGGGCACGGCCAGCAGCACGAAGAACAGCATCGTCGAAACCGGCAGATCGAGCGGGAAGTTCATCTGCATCTGCACGAGCTGCGCCACGAGCGCACAGAGCGCCGCCGCAAGGACCAGGCGGTTGCCCCGCGACAGCCGGCCCCGCAGCCGCTCCACGCTGGCCTTGATGGACACTGCCACCATCAGCACGAAGAGCATCAGCCCCACGATCCCCGTTTCCGCCCATCGCTGCAGGATGTCGTTGTGGGCCGCGTTCGTCCACCGACCGGCGTAGGGGGCAAGGCTCGGGCTGGCCTCCACTGCGGGACTGAACGTCTCCGGATAGACATAGGTGAAGTTCCCGGCTCCCGCTCCGATCCATGTGTTGTTGCGCACGATCTCCAGGGTGGTGAGCCAGATCGCCAGGCGCGTGTCCCAGCCGGCATGCCAGCGGGGCGAAGCAAACGCCTCCGCGAAGATCCCGCCGCTCCCCCCTTCGCCACTGGTTGCAGCGAGCGCATGCGTCCGCTGGCCCCAGACGTGACTGCCATGCGGATTCGCGGGATGATCGAGTGTATAGAAAGCTGTCACCAGCACCCAGCCTGCAACGAGCCAGCCCACATACCTGCGGGGAAAGCGGGGGAGCCGGTCCGCCAGTTCGTGCCGCAGCAAGAACCCCAGAAATGCGGCCGCCACGATCAGCGACAGGTTCGAATGCACCGACCAACAGACGATCAGCGCCGCTGCGTGCAGCCAGAGCGCCACGGTGGCAGCCCACCTCCACCGCCTGCGCGGCATCACGAAGAAGACAGCCAGCCAGTAGAGGAAACCAAGCGCGAGGTAGTCCGCAATGTGGCTCGTATTGCCGAAGGCCACGCGGGAAAGCGCGTCCCGCCAGTCGCCCAGCACCTCTCGCAGGACAAGCGTGCCGGGCAGGAACGCCTGCCGGAAATCCTGCAGGATGACAAGCAGGGCCACCACAAGACTGGACAGACCAAGCGCCCCGAAGACCACCAGAAGCCGGCGCCGGCTTCCGGCAAGGAAGCTCTGCACGAGGAAGAAAAGCAGCAGAAAGACGGTCCACCGCGCTGCATCCTGCAGCGCGAGTTGCGGCGCATCCGCCCAGAGCACTGTGACCCACGACCACAGCACGAACAGGCCGGCAAAGAGGTTCACCGGCACGAGCGGCAGCCGCAGCACGCTTCCCTGGAACAGCGCCCCCAGCACGGCAAGCAGCAGAATCGCCAGGACGCCCAGCCGCAGGAAGGTCTCCTTCGGCCGGATATACGACTCGAAAGCCTGGGGGAGCACAACGAACGCCAGCCCCGCCACCAACACCACCAGCAGGGCGAAGGCGCCGCGCTCCATCCAAAGGCTGTTCCGTCCCGGGGGCATGGTGAGCGGAGCGCCTCAGGCTTCGGCGCAAACCTCCTCGCAAGCTGCGTTGAAAATATCCCGCAACGTCTCCTCCAGCGGCCTCTCCGGCGTCCACCCGGTGCGCTCACGGAGGAACTCGGAGCAGCCTCGCAGCTCCTTCGTATCAAAGGGGCGGAATCGTGCCGGGTCCTTGCGCATCCTCGGTTCGATGCCCGCCGCCTCGAAAAGCCGGCGCACGATGGAGTCAATCGTGTGGGACTCGCCACTGGCCACGACGAACAGGTCGCCGTCGCGCCCCTTCTCGAGAATCAGCCGGTAGGCCCGCACCACATCCCGCACATCAAGGAAATCACGTGCGGTCTGCAGGTTGCCGTGGACCAACTCCTTGCGCCGGCCCTGCTGGATCTCCGCGATCTGGCGGGCGAAGGAGGAGCACACGAATGCCGGGCTCTGTCCCGGCCCGATGTGATTGAACGGCCGCGCGATCAAAAGCGGCAGCGAGAAATTCCGCCGCAACACCTGCAGCAGCATCTCCGCCGAGAGCTTGGAAACTGCATAGGGTGACTCGGGGTGGGTGGGGCTCTCTTCCGTGAGCGGCAGTTCCTCCTCGCGCACGGGCCCGTAAACGTCTGCGCTGCTGACAAAGAGGAACCGCCCGTCCGGCGGCATGTTACCTGCCGCGGCCGTATAGAGATTCACCGCGTTGGTGGCGTTGGCCTGGAGCACCCGTGCCGGGAATTTCCAGCTCTCTCCCACATGGCTCCAGCCGGCCAGGTGCAGGATGACATCCGGCCGGACCTCCCGGACGGCGTCCTCCACCATAAGCGCGTCGGCAAGGTCCACCATGAAGTGCCGGTACTCCGGAACCTCTCCGGGCCCCACCGCCTTGCCGCGGTCGAGGCCCGTGACCTCGTGTCCGGCGGCGGTGAACTCCCGGATGGCATGCCGGCCCGCGAATCCTGACGCTCCCGTTATCAGTACGTGCAACTCATTCTCCTTCGAAGGTGTCCCTCCCGGTAATGCGGCAGGTCATCCGCCGTACCGTCCCCGTGCGCAACCACGGAAGATGGAGTTCCGCCGCGGCTTCCTCCGTCCGGGGGAGGCTTGCATCATCCAGCCAGCCTGCCACCCGGGACTCCCGGCGGAAGAGGGCGGCACTCTCCCGGTGCCAGCCTCCGGATTCAACCCCGGCCTGAAGGAGCATCGCGCCGCCGTCCCAGCCCTCCCCCGTCAATTCCCATCCCATGATGTGTGTACCGCGCAGGTCATGCGGGACGGGGTGGGCGTGTCCGGTGAAGTGGTACTCCCAGTCCTCCTCCGGCTCGCGCAGCAGGTGCAGGCGCTCCATGCCACCCTCGCGCGTCGGGCGGATCAGCACCGCCTCCTCCATCCACGTCTGCAGGGCGTGAGCCGCCACACGCTCCTCCCTGTCCGCCCGGAAGCGCAGGTAGAGCTGCGGCCCGCCGAAATCCGTAATGTCGTCCGTGCTGGCGCCGGGCCTTTCGTGCCACCAGGTCTGCGCGGCCATCAGCAGCGATGCTCCCGGGTGCAGGATGCGGCGGTGACGCTCCAGAGGGGCCTCCTTCAGGACGAGCGGGACCCCGGGCGGGGCCTCTTCGATCCATTCGCGTGCCTGCGCCAGCGCCTCGCGGTTGGGCTTCGCGGCGGAGAGGAAGTCCCACTTGATGGCGGCATTGACCGGCTGGAAGGAGATTGCAAGGGCAGCGAGAAACGCCACCTTCGCCATGTCCAGTGAGCGCCGCCGGCTGTCGTGCCAGAGCACCGCCACGATCCCGGCTACTCCGAACGAAAGCGGCACGAGCAGAACCCGCGTGCCGTCCCCCGGCTGGATGTCTATCGGCAACATCGGAAGGACGGAGAGGACCACCCCGGCCAGGCAGGCAAGAAAAGCCCTTCGCGCCCTCCCCGCAAGGGCGAGCAGGACCAACACCGCGGCACCTCCCGGGAGGACGTACATCAGGCGGAAGGGGCCGGGAGTGTCCGCCTGCCAGGGCCACAGCAGCGCGGAAATCATGCGAAGTCCGTTGGCGGCGAAATCGGTGAGAGCTCGTGGTTCACCCTCCGGGCTGTAGCCGCCCAGCCCTCCCAGCGCCAGCCAGCGCACAAGAAGATAGACGCCGCCAAGGGCGATCGGTGTCCACAGGAGCAACTGCCGGGGTATTCGGGGAAGGTCCCGCGATGCCAGCAGCAGGCACGTCACCGGCAGGATGAGGCAGCCCGCGAGCGCCACTTCCTTTGCCAGCATGGCCACGAAAAGCAGCAGGTTCGCCGCGATGGCCCAGCGCGCCAGCCCGGTCCGCATCGCGTACAGCGCGAGGACGAACGCCCAGAGCAGCGGTACGGCCGCAAGCAGGTCCGTCCGCCCGCTCACCCAGTAGAGGGCCTCGTTCTTGACCGGATTCAGCGCGAGGAGGAGGAACACCGCCGCGGCGATGCCCCAGCGTGCCGTCCCTCCGGCAAGCAGCACCCCCGCCGTATAGACGGCACCCAGCAGCGCCAGGAAGAGCAAACCGTTCGTGAGGTGATAGCCCCACGCCCTGAGGCCGAAAACCACGTGGTCAAGGTGGAAGGACAGCCTTGCCACCGGACGGTAGAAGCCGCCCTGGCCGCGGACACCCTCATTCCAGTCCCCAGCGAAGGTACCCAGCACGGCCGCACTGGGCCGGTCACGGACGTGAAACCAATCGTCCGCGTGCAGCCCCATGAAAAGGCCCGGCAGAACCACCAGTCCCCCGCAAAGCAGAAGGACGAGCCAGGGGCGGGTCCCGAGGCCGGCGAGCACGGCCGGCTAACGCGGGTCCACGCCGGACTGTTCGATGCGTCTCATGACCCGGCCGATATCGTGTTCGATAGCCAACCTGACGGTGTCCCGCGCCTCGGAGTACTTGCCCTGCTTGTACTGGGCCACGCTCGCGCTGAACAGGATGTCCACGTTGTTGGGGAAGAGTTCGAGCGCCCGACGGTAGGCAACCTCTGCCGCCCGGTAGTCCCCAAGCTCCATGTAGAGTGCGCCTGCAAGGTCGTAGGCCTCTGTGGCAACCCGCTGCCTGCCCTCGCCCAGCGACAGCAGGAAATCCGCCGTGGAGCGAAGCTCACCCGTCGCCTGCGCGATGGAGAAGAGGCTGGAGATCGCCTTGCGATCCACGGGGTACTCGCGCAGTCCCTCGCGCAGGTACTCCTCCGCCTGCTCGATATTTCGTTCGCGCCAGAGCAGGTCCCCGAGGAGCAGCGTCCCCTGCGGGGTCATGCGCAGCTCTTCCTCATGTCCTGCCACCTGTGCGCGGGCCTCCTGGACCCGGTCCTGCCGCAGGAGGCACTCTACAAGGCCCATGAGTGCCTCGCGGTTTTCCGGGTCTGCCTCGCGCGCCAGCTCGAAGTGCATCTGCGCTTCCGCAAGCCGGTCCAGGCTCATCTGCCAGGAAGCAAGGTGGTAGTAGGCGCCGGAGGCGTCCCCGTCGTACCATTTCAGAACGGCGAGTGAGCGGTGCGCCTCCCGCATGGTTGGGCAGAGCCGCACGGCCTGCTGGAAACGGTCAATCGCCCAATGCAGTCGGTCGTTTCCGGCGAGGATTCCCAGCGCGGGCTCATCGAGTGTCTCTCCTTCGAGGCGCCGCTCGCCGGCCATCTGCCGGATCGAGTTCATCCGCTGATAGGCCGAGTTGAAGAGCACCTCCGCATAGTTGCAGGCATTGCGGCTCAGTGCCGTGGCCTGCCGGAGCTGTGCCTGCCCGACCTCCCGCATCGTGACCGCCACCACGATGGCCGTGACGATGACGATGGCCCATACGGGGGCCATGCGCCTCAGGTCTTGGACGAACGGGGGACGGGTACCGTGCTTCATTGCTGGTGCCTTTCGCGAATCTCGGCCTGTGCCGCTATCGCCGGAGTTCCCTCCTCCGGATGCCACTCCACCGACACGCCGTGCAGCTCCGGCATCCCGTCCGGTGCACCGAAAAGGGTGGCCCGCCACTGCAGGTGCCGTGCCTCGGCGGGAGGAGCGGGCAGCCGGTGGTCCGGACGTGCGGGGAGCCAGTCGCTCCATGCGATCGAGTCCAGTTCCCCCGTGCCGTAACGCACTTCGAACTCCACGCGTGCGGCGCCCGGTTCGTGCATCCTCGCCCGCAGGACGCCATCATCCAGTGCGCGGTGATGCGTCACCACGGGGCTCTCATGGATGCCCAGCACCGGGGCAAAATGAACCCGCCAAATGTGGTTGAAGGAGGGATAGTCAACGGAGTCGAACTCCGCTTCCATGTGGCCGTGGCGGGCCATGTAGCGGCCCATATAGACGCGGCCGCGCTCGCGCCGGCGCTCGATCTGCCAGTCGCGCTCACCGCCGAACCGGTAACGGAAATGCCCCGAGTTGACCTCCCGCCGCAGGTCGCCCACGTGCTCGATGTAGATGTCATAGTATGCTGTGTCGTCGTCGCGATTCATCGGGAACCGGAATCGTACCGGCTCGGCGCTTTCGCCGTAGGCCAGGAGAATCTCCCCCGTTTCGCGATAACCCCACAGGTTGTCCTGCCGCTGGTCGAATCCGAGCGAGCCCTCCACGAGGAACTCCTCGTAGAGCGGTGTGGAGTGGATCTTCGCCTGCGGGCGGGCAACGAGTGTCAGATGCCCTCCCGGCAGGGTGCGCAGGCCGTTGAGCTGCCCGTGTTCCGCCAGCCGGCCGAAATCCCAACGCTCTCCCTCTGGGGCGAGCAGGCCGTTCGAATCAAGCGCCCGGGTGAAGCGGATCCGGTGCACGTTGTTCTCGTAGGTTTCCTCCATGTATTCCCGGTCTTCGTTGATGTCTATCTCGATCTCGTATTCGCCGGGGAGGACTTCCCAGTCGAACTGAAGCACCGCCGATTCGCCAGCCCGCATGCCCGGATAGGTGCGCGCCAGAAGGGTCCGGCGGGAGTTCTCCGTGCCGTTTGCATGGACGGATGCACGGAACTCGTGCCGGAAGTCGTTCTCCGAAATGTTCGAGAAGGGCACCGACAGGCGGACGCGCTCGTAGGGCCGCGCCACCTGGTGACTCTGGCGGACATTTGCCCTGTCTATCGCCAGGTTTGCCGGTGGCAGCAGATGCACGTCGAGGGAAGCCTCGTTGTTTGCAAGGTTCAGCTCCCGGCGGTCCCCCTGATGCTCCACGGTCGCGTGGAGTGTCACACGTTGTTCGCTGCCGCTTTCCGGGTCCCAGCGCAGCCGGAACTCGTGCTCCTGGCCGGGCAGAAGCTCGTCCAGCACGGGATGGTACGTCCGGGATACGGCGCTCTGTGCCACGCGGTCCTCGCGCCACGGCTCGCCAATGTATATCTCCGGGCGGATGGGACCGGCCGCCTCCGTACCCACGTTGCGCACCGTGAACCGGACAAAGACAGTCGTCCCTGCCAGTGCGTGTTCATTCTCGACGTGCAGGCTGTCCGGCACGATCTTGAGGTCTGGGCCGAGGAACTCCCTTGCCTGGAAGAGCCGCGCCTGGAGCAGCCGCCTGGATTCGCCTTCACCCGTGTGCAGTTCCAGCGCAAGCGGTAGAGGCCCTTCCGGCAGAATCCGCCCGGTCTTGAATTCGAGCTCCTTCGCGGCATTTTCTTCCATGCCCTCGATAAGGATTGCCTCGCCGAGCTGCACATCATCGCCCTCGCGCTTCCAGACCAGCGTGGCGGAAACAGTGGGGAGCGTTCCCTGGTACATGTTATAGACGGGGAACGTGACGCGCGTGCCCTCACCGTCCGGCAGCAGCTCCGCCTCGATCGCTCCCGGCGGCAGGTCAACGTAGCGGGGCTGCTCGTCGCGTGCGCGAAGTATCAGCGTGTCCTCCGCAAGGACGAGTGGTTGCTCCCGCTCGTTGTCCGGGGGTACGGCGAGGCGCCCGTGGATGGACATGACACCCGGCGGCAACGGCATTTGCTGTCGCCATTGTCCGTCCGCACCGGCCGGAAGCGCCAGTTCCGTCTGTACAAGCGTGTTGCCCGTCTCCCCGGAGACCATCTTCAGCCAGAGCCTCGGAAGCTCCGCCTCGGAGTTGTTGACCACTTCCAGTTCCAGCCTGGCCAACCGGCCCGCCTGCACGACCGACGTGGCCGCCTCGTTTTCCACCCAGCGCAGCTCGACATCCGTCTCCACGACCTCGAGCGGTGCCACTGCGCGCTTGTGCACACCGTCCTCCTGGCTGAACCCGGACACCAGCAATTGATAGCGGCCCGGCTCCAGATAATCCGGGATACGCAGCGTGCCCTGGGTCCTCCCGTCCAGAATGCGCAGCCGTTCCTCGTGCACCGGCTTTCCGTCCGGTCCGACGAGTGTGGCCTGGGCCACACCCCATGGAAGGTCCCGTGACACTGCTTCCACCGCCAGTTGGCCTCCCGTCAGGCTGGCGAGCCTCTCCGGCCGGACCGCGATCTCGATATCCTCCCGCACAGCCGGAGTGATGAGGGCCGGATCGCCCATCAGCACGAACTGGTTCGTGACCGAACGGTTGTTCCGGTAGAGGTAGTAGTTCATTTTCGAGAGCGACGTCAGCCGCCCGACGTCCCGTACCTGCAGACCCATCAGCGCCCGGTAGAATTCCGTGATCAGGAAATTGTGCTCGTAGCTTGTCGTCCCATCCACCGGGATGAACGCGGCGACAACACCCCCTTCGGGCCGGCGGAGGAGCTGCTCCGAAAGGCTTCCGGCCACGGGCTCGGTCGGGTAGTCAATCCATCCCGTATCGCACGAGCCGGCGATGAGGATGGGATGGCGTCCACCGTTTTCCAGAAGCTCAATGTCGCGTAGGTGGAAAATTCGCTCGCTGGACCAGATGTTAGGGCCGCCGTGGCCCAGATAGTTGATTGTCAAGGCGCCCTGATTCATCCGATCAATGAGCTGCTCGGTCATCTCCACGCTTCGCTTGCGCCAGATGCCGCGGAAATAATTCACGAAGGGGAAATCCTGCAGCGCGAGTATTTCCACCACGTTCGGCCCGTTGACCGACTTGCGGATGATGTCGCTCGCCACGCGGATGAACTCCGGCTCGTCGTCCAGAACGAACACATGCTGGTTCATCCATTCGCCGGGAGGCGGCTCCGTAAGGTAAGCGAGTGTCTTCTCCACGATGGGAGCAAGCTCCTCGGCGTCGTTGACCGAGAAGCGGCCCAAGTCCACATCGCTCAGGGGTCCATTCCCGAAAAGAAGCGTATAGCTCTCATCGCCCCGGATGCGCACGGAGGGGTCCGCCCACCCGTATATCGGGATCATGTTCGGTGCCACATCCGCGGCCCCGCGCTCATACTCCCACCAGAACTCGGAAGCCTCCCCAACCAGGAGCACCTTTTGAAGCCGCGCCCCCTCCCGCTGCGCGAAGACGTGGCGCAGCGCACCATGGATCGCCTGGTAACTCTTTTCTCCGTAAGAGAAGGCATCGTATAGCTCGTTTACCTCCACCGCCTCCACATCAAAACTCCCACGGTGGTGATCAAGCAGTGGCTCCAGTTCTTCCCGCAGCCCGCGATAATGGATCGCCAGGTAGGTCGCCGGGTCCTCGCTGAGGAAAAACCTTGGAGCGGCAACGCGCTCGATGTCCTGCACGGGCCGGTGTGTCTCCGGGTGGCTCCAGACCAGATCCAGGCGCCCGCCGGTCCGGCCGCGCACCGCGCCCTCATGGAATCGCTGCGTGCCGGTCCGCGTGTAACGGAAATTGTAAGCCACCGGAGCGAAGGGGTCCGTGACGTCCAGGACCGCCGGCCTGCTCTCGAATCCACCGTATTGATTCAGGCGGACGGTGATGTGGTCCGCCTCCATCTGATCCAGCGACACGCGCTGCTGCGGTGCCGTTTCCTGCACATCCACGGGCACCCGCAGCTCCGCGAGCACGAAAGTCAACCCTGAGGAGCGCCTCTCCATCGTGTCGCCGGTGTTGTGGACCGTGAGCGTATTCGTCCCCTCGCGCAGGATATTGCCGGGGAGCTCCACTTCGAAGGGCGTCGTCCGGGTGCCGCGGAAGGCACCTTCGTGGACCTGCTGCCCGTTGATCAGCAACTCAAATTCCGCGGAGTTCGCCGGCGTCCTGTTATGCAACCAGATGGAGATCCGGCCGGCCTCGTCAAACCGGGCTCCGTGGATGGAGAACTCAAAGTCCGCGTGTGCCCCGGGTGGCACGTCGCCGGTTCCCCAGCGCAGTGTCGGGAATCCCACGGGTTGCTCGTGGTTGTAGAGATTCGGTTCAAAGACGCGTACGTAACTGACGGCTCCTTGCGCCTCTGCCGAGACACTGGCCTGGGCGGGCTGGATTCGTTCAAGCCGCCTGACGCTTCCATCCTCCGGGGCCTGCACGAACCAGATGGCGCGGTACGGTTTCCGGTCGTTCTCCTCTTTCGGCACGTAGAAGACCAGCCTTGTGTCCCCCACGAAGCGCGGACCGGATGAGCCCTCCTGAAGCACAGGCAGCTCCCGGCCTTCAAGATAGACACGCGTGCGGCCTGGATCGAGTGAATCGGGATCAACCCCGGCCGCGCGTAACTCCGTGCTGCTCAGGTAATGAATCCCCGCCCGGGGGACGCGGGCCTTCAGCAACGGGCCCTGCCTCTCCGCCTCCCGCAGCATTTCGTTCCACTCCCGAAGCTCCTCGTGGCGGGCGATCGGCTCCCGGGCCGCCGCGACAAGGTGGATCTGCGGGGCATTGATCGCCACAAGCTCCGCCAGCTCCAGCAGGTGCGGGTCGTATTCCTCAAGGTTCTCGATCCTGCGGTCCTCGGGTGCGGGCTCCACGGTCACGCTGTAAAGCCCATCCACCAGGACGAAGTGGAAGGATGTCGTTCCCTCCTCCTCGCGCAGGGTTCCGGGAGAGCTGAGAAGAAAATCCGCCTTGTGCCATCCGGCCAGCCGGACCGTGTCAATCAGGCCGGTGCGTACCTGGGAGAACTGCGTGGGCAGTGTCCCCCAGCGCGTCTCGTCGTCCTGATGGTAAGGCCCCTCGACCAGACCGTCCTCCGTTACCGCCACCCAGAAGAGCTCCACCGGCTCCACGGAAACACCGTCACTGTCCTCGGGTCCAGCCAGCCAGGCCGGGTACACGTGACGCCCCCGCACGCGGGAGGGGTCATTCAGTTCAAGCGTATACCGGAGCAGGATTTCCTCGCCATGGTCCGCCTCGACCTCGAACTGGACAGCAGCATGGACCTGATCATCGCGCAGGGCGCCCTGACTTCCCGATTGAGCCGTCGCGGTCTGCGACCATGAAATTGTGAGCAGCGCCGCGGCCACCCAGAGAATCGCGGTGCGGCGGGTTTCTTGAAGCAACACGTCCTACCTCGTCGCGGGGGTTGTTGGACCGAGGGGGCACACCCCTCGCACGGCCCTCAGAGTGGCGGGGAACGGGGGCAAGTCAAGCCGGTTCCCCCCCGGCAAAAGCCAACTCAACAGGAGCCTCCGCCATCCCATGAAGACACCGTCCAGAAGCGGCAATCCCGCCGCCACACCTGCCCCGCACATCGCCGTCATTCACGGCCCGAACCTCAATCTACTCGGCACTCGCGAGCCGAACATCTACGGCTCCAGCACCCTTGAGGAGATCAACCGCCGCCTCATCGAGCTCGGCAGGGAACTCGGCATTGCCGTCTCTCCCTTCCAGAGCAATCACGAGGGCGAGATTGTGGACTTCATCCACAGCATCCGCGATACGCACGCCGGCATCGTGATCAACCCGGCCGGGCTGACCCACACGAGCGTCGCCCTGCGGGACGCCCTGGCGGCCGTGGCCCTGCCGATCGTGGAGGTCCACCTGAGCAACACGCACGCGCGGGAGGAGTTCCGCCGGCGCAGCTACGTCAGCCCCATCGCCCTCGGTGTCATCAGCGGGCTGGGGCCGGCTGGCTATGAATTCGCTCTCAAGGCTCTCGCGGCGCGTTTGGAGCAAACCGCCTCAGAATGATGCCCACTCCGGCCTTCCAGTCCTCTCCATGAGTTCCAGCAACCGTGTGCGCGTCTTTGGCGCGAGCGAACACAATCTGCGCAGCATTGACGTGGATTTCCCGCGCCAGTCGCTCACCGTCGTCACCGGCCTGAGCGGCTCGGGGAAATCCTCGCTCGCGTTCGACACCCTCTACGCGGAGGGGCAGCGCCGCTACGTCGAGTCGCTTTCGGCCTACGCACGCCAGTTCCTCGATCAGCTCCCAAAACCGCACGTGGACAAGATCGAGGGCCTGTCCCCGGCCATCTCGATCGAGCAGAAATCGGTCAGCCGCAACCCCCGCTCCACGGTCGGGACGGTAACCGAAATCTACGACTACATGCGGCTGCTGTTTGCCACCGCCGGCTCCCCGCACTGCCCGCACTGCGGCGAAAAACTGGTCAAGCAGGACGCCGCCACGATTGTCTCCCATGCGATGGGCCTGCCCACGGGGACCCGCCTGCTGGTGCTGGCTCCCGTCGTCCGTGGCCGCAAAGGCGAATATCAGGCGCTCTTTCAGAAGGCCCTGCGGGATGGTTTCGTGCGTGCGAAGATTGACGGCGAGGTGCTCGAACTCGACCCCACCATGCGCCTGCGCAAGCAGTACCGCCACGACGTGAGCCTCGTCGTGGACCGCCTGATTGTCCGCCCGGGTGCCGAGAAGCGGCTCGAGGAGGCCGTCCGCCGCGCCCTTGTGGAAGCGGAACGCCTCGTCATCCTCGAGACCGTCCCCGACCGCGATGGCAGCTTTCCTCCGGGTCTTGCGTGGAAAGGTGAGCGCACCTTCAGCGAGGAACTCGGCTGCCCCGAGCACGGGGCCCAGGTCGTGGACCTCGCACCGCGCCTTTTCAGCTTCAACTCGCCGCATGGCGCCTGCCCCGCCTGCGAGGGAATCGGCACCATCCCGGAGGTGGATGAATCACTCCTTGTCCCGGACCCCGGACTGAGCCTTCGCCGGGGCGCCGTGTTGCCCTGGCGGTGGCATTTCGCCCGCCCCGGGCAGAAGAACCTCGACATGATGGCCGACGTCAGCCGGCATGCCCGGGCCCTCAAGGCGGTGTTGGAGGCATGGAAGGTGGACACGGACACGCCGTGGCGGGACCTGCCCGCCGAGGTACGCCGCGTCCTGCTCCACGGCTACGAGCAGTCCGGCACCCGGAAGCGCCGCGTCCCCGCCGCCGTCAAGTCGTGGAAAGGCCTGGTCCACCATCTCCAGCAGCGGCTCGAATCCGTCCGCGACGAGGAGGAAATCGAGTCCATCCAATCCTACCTGCGGCAGGTTCCCTGCCCCGCCTGTCACGGTGCCCGCCTGCGCGAGGAGTCCCTCGCCGTCACCATCGCGGACATGAACATCGCGGAAATCTCCAGGTGCACCATTGGTGAGGCATTGGACTCCTTCCGCCAGATCAGCTTCACCGGGCGGGAGGCTGTCATTGCCTCCCAGCCTCTCCGGGAAATCCGCGACCGGCTTGGCTTCCTCCTGAATGTTGGGCTCGGCTACCTCACGCTCGACCGCCCGGCCGCGACTCTCTCCGGCGGCGAGGCCCAGCGCATCCGCCTCGCCACGCAGATCGGCTCCCGGCTGAAGGGGGTGCTCTACGTACTCGATGAGCCCTCCATCGGCCTCCACCAGCGTGACAACGAGAAGCTCATCGAGACGCTCCGCCACATCCGCGACCAAGGGAATACCATCGTTGTCGTGGAGCACGACGAGCAGACCATCCGCGGTGCCGACTGGGTGATAGACCTTGGGCCCGGGGCGGGGAACCTCGGCGGCGAGGTCGTCGGTGCCGGGCTGCCGAAGAAGCTCGAGCGCGTCAAAGAATCCCTCACCGGCCAGTACCTCAGCGGGCGCCTCGCCATTCCGCTCCCTCCGGCACGAAGAAAGCCGACGGAACGCCGCCTCGTGCTCCAGGGCTGCACCCATCACAACCTGCGCCACGTGGAGCTGGACCTTCCACTCGGGCTCATGATCGGGGTGACCGGTGTCAGCGGCAGTGGCAAGTCCTCCCTCATCATGGACACGCTCCTGCCGCTCGTCATGCGCCACTGCTACAAGGCGTCCAATCAGGTGCACGGCCCGGTCGAAGGCGCGGAGGGTCTCGAACACCTAGACCGCTGCGTCCACGTGGATCAGGCGCCCATCGGGCGCACCCCACGCAGCAATCCGGCAACCTATACGAAGGCCTTCGACCCCATCCGCGACATCTTCTCCAAGACCGAGGACGCCCGGCTCCGCGGCTACGGCAAGGGGCGCTTCTCCTTCAACGTCAAGGGCGGGCGTTGTGAGCACTGCATGGGCCAGGGCGCCGTCCGCATGCAGATGGATTTCCTCCCGGACGTCTATGTTACCTGCGAGATCTGCAACGGCCTGCGTTACAACGACGAAACCCTGCAGGTGCGCTACCGTGGCAGGAACATCGCCGAAGTCCTCGAAATGACCATTGATGAGGCGGCGGAGCACTTCTCACAGGTGCCCACCATCACGGACAAGCTCGAGACGCTTCGCGCTGTCGGGCTCGGGTATCTTCATCTCGGCCAGCCTGCCACCACGCTCTCCGGTGGCGAGGCGCAGCGCATCAAGCTGGCCCGCGAACTCTCCAAGCGGAACACCGGCCGGGCCCTCTACATCCTCGACGAACCAACCACCGGCCTCCACTTCGCCGACGTGCACAAGCTCATCGAGGTGCTCAACAAGCTCGTGGACACAGGCTCCACCGTGGTCGTCATCGAGCACCAGCTCGACCTGATCAAGGCGGGTGACTGGGTGCTGGACATGGGCCCGGGAGCGGGCGACGACGGCGGGCTCATTGTGGCGCAGGGCACACCGGAACAGGTCGCAGCCAACAAGAAGAGCGAGACGGGGCGATTCCTCGCTCCGTTGCTCGGCGTTTCACCGAACGGCGGCAAGCGCCGGAAACGAAAGTGATCGGTTCACGCCCTCGCTCGCGGCTTTGCGCAAGGCGCCAGCACCTGTCTATCCGCCGCTTGCAGCCCACACGATCCGCAGCACGGTATAGATAATGAGGAATGGAATGGCTGCCACCACGAGAAACACGAGGGCCATGAAGAGGTAGAAGGGCGCGAGCACCTTCTGCACACGGCCGGGTTCCAGACCTTCCTCCTGTTCATCCTCATCGTCCGCGAACTCGTCGTCCTCGTCCGGTGGCGGGCCGGGAGGCTGTGCTGCCCCCTTATCGTCTGTCATCCACAACTCCCCCGGACGCCCCCATCGCGCGCGGTGGCGTCATGCGCTCTCGGGCCACCTCCAGCACCGCCAGCGCGCTGTCCACCCGATTGAACGGCGGCATGATGTACGTGCCCTGTATGCTCGGGAGGGCGGCCTCGAGGGCTTCTCGTGCGATCTCGATGCCGCACTGACGGGAGGACTCCTTGTCCTCGCACCGGCGCAGCCGTTCGCGGATCGGCGAGGGAACGTGCATGCCGGGCACCTCCTTCGTCAGGAACTCCGCGTTGCGATAGCTGGCCAGCGGGAGAATCCCCAGCAGAATCGGGACGCGAAGGTGCTCGATGCGCTTGTGGAAGCGCTCGTAAAGCGCCGAATCATACACCGGCTGGGTGAGGATGTAGCCCGCGCCCGCCTCGATCTTCTGCTCCAAGCGGTGGATCTCATGGTCCAGGTCAATGGCTCCCGGGTTGGCCCCGGCGCCAAGGAAGAGCCGTGTCGGGGCGCCCTTGAGTGGATTGCCCGCAAGGTCCTTCCCCGTGTTCAGGTTCGCCGCGATGCGCAGCGCCCCGATGGCATCCACGTCATACACGGCCGTCGCGAAGGGGTAGTCCCCCAGCTTCGGCGGGTCGCCCGTGATCATGAGGACGTTGTAGATGCCGAGGGCGTTCGCGCCGATAAGGTCCGCCTGCATGCCGAGCAGGTTGCGGTCGCGGCAGCAGAAATGCACGATCGGCTCGATGCCCGGGACCTCATCGCGCAGCAACATCGCCATGTCTATCGGACCCATGCGTGCGGTGGCGCGTGGCCCGTCCGCGATGTTGATGGCGTCAATACCGGCATCCCGGCATTGCTTGGCCGCCTCGAGTGCCCGGCCTGCCTCCGTCCCGATCGGGGGATCAATCTCGATGGAGACAGCAAACTCGCCCGCGCGGAGCTTCGCCGCGAGCGCCGACGGCGTCTCGAATTCGGGAGGCCGGACCTCCGCAGGCCGCTCAGCGGACTCCACGGTACCGGCAGAAGCCATGGCGGGAGCCGTGCCGGGCTGGAGCATCTTCAGGGATCCACGGATTGCCCGGATGTGCTCGGGATGGCACCCGGAGGACCCCCCGATCAGCCGCGCGCCCTTCTGCATGCCCTGGCGCAGTAGTTCCATGAAGTACTCCGGCGTGGCCATGTTCAGCAGCCGATCCTCGAAGGTCACCGGCAGTCCGGCACCGGGAAGCAGGGCCAGCAGCTTCTTCGTTCGCGGCCGGAGTTCCTCGATCGCCCGGTTCAGCACCGGCGGGCCGACGCCGTCGGAGAAGCCCACGACCTCGGCCGGCAGGCTCTCCAGGACCTCCGCGATACGGTCCATCCCATCGCCGAACCGCGTCCTGCCGTCCTCCGCCAGATCCACCATTGCCGCGCAGGGGACATCCGGATGAAGCCGCTTGGCCGTTTCCGCGACAAGCTCCAGAATCTCCAGCCGGGAGAACGCCTCCAGAAAGAAGGCATCCACGCCTCCCTCGTGGAGCGCCTCGATCTGCCGGACGTATGACTCGGCCAGCCACTCGCGCTGACTCGGTTCGTACGCGTCCTCCACTTGGCGGCCGGGCGGGCCGACCAGCCCGGCGATCCATGCCGTGCCGCCTGCCGCCTCCCGGGCAAGCCGCACACCCGCCAGATTGATCTCCCGCACTTTGTCCGCCAGTCCGAACTTCGAAAGCTTGATGGGGCTGGCGTTGAAGGTGTTTGTCTCGAGCACTTCCGCGCCCGCCTGAAGGAACTCAAGGTGGACGTTCTTCACCAGGTGGGGGCGCTCGGTGTTCAGGTTCTCGAAGCACTGGTTAATGTAGATGCCCTTCTGATAGATCATCGTCACCATGGCGCCGTCGCTCAGGATGGCGCGTTTGCGGAGGGTGTCGAGGAAGGGCGGGAGCTGTGTTTTGAGTGCGCTGGTGGTCACGGTTGTCTGTTGTCCGTTGGGGATTGCCTGCTGCCGGATATTCGCATATCATGATGTCCTGTTATGGCGTCAACGCTCTTTCTTGATCCCCCTTGGCACGGCACCGATCTTGTTCTCCCATAGCCTTGCGGTACTATCTTCTCGGGGGTCAAATGGCGATGATGGACGCAGTCTCAGTTCTCCAAGGTGCAAAGAAGCGTTTCTTCAAGTGCTACATGGGTGTCTTCGAGCGCATGGACCCGGAAGTGGCCCGGCACCTCCTGAACGCCCAGAAGGAAGTTTTCCTGGCCGGCCAGGAGTTCTTTGCCAGTGAGGCGGCTCATGCAGAGAAGGCCGTCGAGCGGCTCTCCAAGCGCAAGCAGGACTGACCCCTCGGGCCAGCCGGCACCGCCCTCACAGGGACACCTCCGGGTGATTTCCTGCTTTGGCGGGTTCGGTTCCGGCTTGCCTCCCCAGCCATCGTGACCACGATTCGCCCCTGCGTTGCCTGTTACGCGGGCTGACCCTCCCCCCCCCACGGGGGCCAACGACCTCGGAGGCCATGACAAACTACTCCGAATTCTGGAGAAGGTTCCGCCGCAACCACCTCGCCCTCTCCGGGCTCGTGGTGGTGCTCCTCCTTCTGGTGACCGGGCTGGCGTCGTTCATCGTCGCGCCATGGGACAAGGTTGTTGAGCAAAACCTGCCGAACTCCCTCCAGCCGCCCTCCTGGCAGCATCCCTTCGGTACCGATCATCTCGGCCGGGACATCTTCCTCCGGATCGTTTACGCCTCGCGTGCCTCGCTGATCGTTGGCTTCACGGTCGTTTTCGTCGGAATGACGCTTGGCACCTTCTTCGGCCTGCTGGCGGGTTATCTGGGCGGGCTGTGGGACCGCATCATATCCCGCTTCGTGGACGTGATGCTTGCCTTCCCGTTCCTGCTGCTGGCCATCGCGGTGTCCGCCGTGCTCGGCCCTTCACTGATCAATGTCATCATCGCGCTCGGCATCGCCAGCTTTCCCGCTTACACGCGACTTGCGCGCGGTTGCGTCCTGTCGCTGAAGGAGGAGCAGTTCGTGGATGCTGCCCGTGCCATCGGCGTTGGGCGCCTACGCATCATGATCCTTCACATCCTGCCGAACCTGTTCGGGACGCTGCTTGTTTTCGGGACACTGCGTATCTCGACGGCGATTCTGGCCGAATCCGGACTCAGCTTCCTCGGCTTAGGCGCCCAGCCGCCCGAGCCCACTTGGGGCAACATGCTGTCGGACGGCCGCGAGTACCTCCTTTTCTACCACTGGCTTCCCCTGTTCCCCGGCCTGGCCATCCTCATTACCGTGCTTGGCTTCAATTTTCTGGGTGACGGGCTCCGCGACCTCCTCGACCCTCGCATGAAGGACCTCTGACGGCTTCGGGGCTCCTCCTGCGCGCATCGCGTTGCGGCTCTTCCACGGAGACAAACCAGACATGACCGAATCGCCCTCCGCCTCCGCGTGGCGCTGGCACGGGTGGACGCCGACCTTCATTTCCGGCCGTCCCGTTGGACTGGTTCTGCCGCTTCTCCTCTTGCTGTGCGTGGCAGTTGGTG
Source organism: Candidatus Sumerlaeota bacterium (assembly GCA_007132505.1). Classification (GTDB taxonomy): domain Bacteria; phylum Sumerlaeota; class Sumerlaeia; order SLMS01; family SLMS01; genus SLMS01. Next base: position 1,985 of record SLOM01000200.1, on the reverse strand, counting down.
CTGGGCAGCCTGCTCCTGGTGATGGAGCCGCCATCTCCGGGGAAATCCTGGCGAATCGCGAGGCCAAGGCCCGTCATGCCGCCCGCCTCGCTGCCGCGGGGAAGACCGTGCCCGGTTCGGAAGTGCTCGACTGGGAATCGGTGGTCCTCTACGTCAGCGAGCCTCTTGAGAAGTCCGACATCGCGGTGCTTGCGGCCGATGACGTCCATGTTCAGACCGGCATGTGGGTACCCCCGGTCCCCGGCAGGCACCCCCACGGTTACTATCTGGCACGGATCCGCTACGACGCGCTCCACAAGGCCGCCGCTCACCCCCGCACCGTCCGTATAGACACGGCAGAGACTCCCTTCTTTCCGCAGAACGACGTCAGCCGCCAGCTCATCGGCGTCCAGACCCTGCACGACGGGGTCACGGGCGGGCCCTTTACCGGCGCGGGTGTCATTGTGGCCGTTGCCGACAGCGGCCTCGACCTCAACCATGAGGACATTCCCGAGCCGATCGAAGCTTGGGATGTCAGGCCCGGTGATGACCCGGGCATGTGGTGGCCGGACGTGGGCAACCGTGTCACCGGCCATGGGACCCACGTGAGCGGGACCGCCGCTGGCCGCGGCACCCTCTCCACCGGAACCTACGCCGGCATGGCGCCGGACGCGGACCTGCTTTTCTACAAGATAGGCGATGACCAGGATGCCCGCACCACCGAGGCGGACATCATCAAGGCCGTCGTCCGTGCCAGCTCCCAGGGCGCGCATGTCTTCAACCTGAGCTACGGGGGGTTCGGCCCCTACATGGACGGTTCCGGTCCCATCAGCCAGGCCATGGATGCCGCCTTCGAGAACGGCATGATCTCGGTCGTCTCCGCCGGCAACAGCGCCAACGCCAACCGCCACTACAGCGCCACCCTCCCACCTGGCACGGATTACGGGCCCATCTCCATGACCTTCAGGGCCTCCAGCTCCGGGCCGGTCGAGGAGGAAATCATCCTGCGCGTGATCTGGCGAGGGGGACAGGCGGGCACCGATACCATCGCGCTCGAGCTCCTCAACCCCGGGGAGGGGGACGTCTTTCTGCTCGAAGCACAGGATACCAGCCTGCGCGGAACGAATTCGCTCCGCTACCACCTGGAGCCCGGCGTTGAACCTGGAGAATCCCGAACCTACGAGTTCCGCTTGTCCAGCAGCGCCACGGGCGGCGAAGCACCACTGGTCCACCTCTACCAGGGAACAACAAGCCGTGCCACCTTTCAGAATGCCGACCCCAACTACACAGTCACCCGGCCCGGGGACACGGACACCGCCGTGACCGTCGCTGCATGGGTCCACCGCCAGCAATGGGTGGACTGGCAGGGCAACACCCGCGGCGCCAACCAGCAGCAGGACACCCGCGCCACCTTCAGCAGCATCGGCCCTCGTATAGACGGCGGCCTCAAGCCGGACATCACCGCCCCGGGAAGCACCACCATCTCCGCACGGGACAACGACATCTCCATCCCCAACTCCCACATGATTTCCAACGACGGGGTGAACGACGGCAGCGGCCCTGCAAACTATTCCACCTCCCAGGGCACCAGCATGGCCGCCCCCGTCGTGACCGGCGCCCTGGCCCTCCTTTGGGAAGCCTGGCCGGAGCGCAGCGCGGCGGACATCCGCTCCGCGTTCCTTCAGTCCGGCAATCAGGCGGACAACCCGGACAAGTTTCTCGGGCACGGTCTGTTCGACGCCGCACTGGCCGTGGAACTGCTCGAACCCGTCCAGCCTGACTGGTTGCTCATTTACTGACCCCCGGTGGTGCATCCCGCCATTTCGAGGGGGTCTGACACATCGGCGGGTGACCGGTGAGGCCGTGACCGCGCTCCCTCTTCGTTGCGTCGTAGCGCCGTTGCGTGCTCCTCCTTCTCATGGAACTCACGCCACGGCACAACGGTGCCTGTGATGGAACCTTTCGTTCCCTCCGCGCCTCCGGTCCTCCGCGGTGAGTTCTTCTTC
>SLOM01000076.1 GCA_007132505.1 Candidatus Sumerlaeota bacterium | reverse complement strand
TCCGCGAGACAGCTTCAACACGCCGCATTGCCGAACCCTGCACCGTGATCGTCCTCGGTGCCACAGGTGATCTCACGAGCCGAAAACTCGTTCCTGCTCTGTACAACCTTGCGCGCGAGGGACACATGCCCTCCCGCTTCGCCATTGCGGGGTTTGCCCGCCGGCCCAAGGGCGACGAGGAGTTCCGCGACGATCTCTATGAGGGCCTCCTCGAGCACAGCCGCTCCAAGCCCGAGAGCCGCGAGCAGGTGGAGTCCTTCCTACGCCGCATCACCTACCACCAAGGGCAGCTCGACAACCCGGAGGACTTCGCCGGGCTCCGCCGTGGCATCGAGCGCATCGAGGAGGAGCAGAACCTCCCCGGCAACCGCCTGTTCTACTTTGCCGTGGCCCCCGAGTTCTTCGAGCAGGTGGCCAATGCGCTGGATGCGGCGGGCCTCGCCCGCCCAAAGGATCCGGACCGCACCTGGACGCGCGTCGTGGTGGAAAAGCCCTTCGGGACGGACCTGGCCAGCGCCCGTGAGCTGAACCGCAAGCTTCAGTCCGTCTTCCGCGAGACACAGCTTTATCGTATAGACCACTATCTCGGCAAGGAGACCGTCCAGAACCTTCTCGCGTTCCGCTTCGCCAATTCGATCTTCGAGCCGCTCTGGTCCTCACGCTACATTGACCATGTCCAGATCACAATGGCCGAGGACGTTGGCATGCCGGGCCGGCGCGGGCAGTACTTCGATGTGGCCGGCATCACGCGGGACGTGGTGCAGAACCATGTGTTCCAGATTCTCTGCCTGACCGCGATGGAGCCGCCCGCGTCTCTCGATGCGGATTCGCTCCGCGACGAGAAGGTGCGCGTCCTGCGCGCCATTGCGAGCCTCACCCCGGAGGAAGTCCGCCGGCGCGTGGTTCGTGGCCAGTACGGGCCGGGCTCGATTCTCGGCAAGGAGGCCCCCGGTTACCGCAACGAGAACCAGATCCAGCCGGACTCCATGACGGAGACCTACGTGGCGATGCGGCTCGAAATCCGCAACTGGCGCTGGGCCGGTGTGCCGTTCCTGGTGCGCGCGGGAAAGCGCCTGCCGAAACGAGCCACCGAGGTGGCCGTCCTCTTCAAGCGGCCACCGCACGAGATATTCGATGCGGCGCGGGAACTCCGCCGTCCAAACACCCTCGTCCTGCGCATTCAACCGGACGAGGGCATCTCGGTCACCTTCGCGGCAAAGCAGCCCGGCTTGGCCACGCATCTCCAGCCCGTGCAGATGGATTTCCGCTACGGATCGAGCTTCGGCCAGCAGTCCCCCGAGGCCTACGAGCGCCTGCTGCTGGACAGCATCGTGGGGGACGGGTCGCTCTTCACCCGCGCGGACGAGGTGGAGCAGGCCTGGCGCGTCTGCACGTCAATCCTGGAAGGGTGGGGCGAGCTTGCCCAGCCCGAGTTCCCCAACTATGAGGCGGGCACATGGGGCCCTCCCGAGGCGGAGCGCCTCATGGAAGGGCTCATCACCGGTTGGCGGCGCCTTTAGGGGTCAGTTGGCCGCTTCCATGGCGGCGAAGAGTGCGTCTGCCGGGATGTCGAAACTGAACTCGGCCAGTGTCTCGCCCTGAGGGTCCAGGATCACAAGGTGCGGGATCCGGTGGGCACCGAAGCGGTAGGCGAGCAGCCTGCTGCGTGTCACGTCCTCGAACACACAGACGAAGTTCTGGGCGCGGCGGTTGAACTCATTGGTCAGCAGGACCTCGCGCTCCAGTTCCGTGCAGGGATCAAAGTCCGGCCGGCGGAAATAGACAATCATCGGCCTGTTTTCCTCGCGGGCCATCTGCACCACGTCTGTATAGCTGCGGTGCCACGTGGGGCGCGGTGCGGTCTCCCCGGTGTCGGTAGTGGTCTCGTCCGTAGTGGTCCGGGGTGTGGCTCGCGCCACCACGGGCTCCTCCTGTGGAAGCGGCCGGCGCAGGACGTGAATCTTCCGGTCCAGGATGTCTGAGACGAAGAGCACCGTCCCGTCGAAGGAGATCACGTTGTCACACAGGTGCGCGTTCGAGTCCGCCGTAGTGACGACGGTGCGGGTAACGCGGCCCGAGCCTTCGATCTCAAGGAGGGTATTGCCGCGCACGGGAGTGATAAGTACCGTGCGGCGGAAGGGGTCCACGGAGATACCCTCGCCCGCGCGCGGCTCCGTGCGCGACTGCGAGATCGGGCGGAAGTAGTAGTTGGAGGCTTCCCACGGCGCCGCCCGGCCCCACGTCACCACGCCTCCCTGCGCCACGCCGAAAATCCGCATGGATCGTGGATCAATCGCGATGTCCCGGACGTAGATCGGCCGGGGCGGACGGGCGGTCGCCCCGATGGGCCGGCCCGTTTCCGCATCAAACACCAGCACCTGACCCCAGTCCGCGGTCACCAGCAGGAAATCCCCGAGCACCTCCAGCCCCATGCAGCGCCTCCCGGGCCGCAGGACGCCGCCATTGGCGAAACTGCGGTCCGGCGTGCCATCCTCCCGGAACTTGCGCACGAAGCTGGTCGAGGCCTCCCCCGTGTCCCCGGAGACGAAATAGTTCCCATCCGCATCGCTGGCGATGCCGCCATAGCCGCGCTGGGGCTCAAAGGGATGCCGGGAAAGCTCCACGACCTCCGGCCGGGCGGAGGTGGGGTTGCGAATCAACAGGGCCGGAAGCTCCATCGGCGGGTCGCCCGGGTTGGAGCTGTTAAAGGTGGCGGCGAGCAGGTCCCCCCGCGGGGTGGCGGCGAGGAAACTGTAGGCGAACGGCGGCACGGCGAGGGTGCCTTCCGGCCTCCATTGGGTTTCGTTGTTCGCCCGGGCCGCGCTCACCGTAAGGAGCGCCAGGGCCAGCAAAGCCAGCAGAGGCTGTGTGGCCTTTCCCGCAAGAGCCGAAACGTCAACCATCGCCGTTCTCCAACAGAGGGACCGGATTGCCTCACCACCCACGATCCTGCAGTCCGGATTGCTGCCTGACTGGCGCGAGGGCGTGAGAAGATTGGACCGGGAGATTCCTGCCACTCCGGACCGACCGTCAACGCAAAGCACGCTTTCCGGCCCGTGGCGGCCTGCACATCGTTCCTTTGCTTGCCTCCAGGCCACGGCCGCGTTCCTCTTATGTATGGGATCGAGGTAAAGGGGGAGGTTTCGAAGGTATGGGGACCATTCGGACTTTTTCACTACCACTCGCAACGATCTTCTGTCTGCTGCTGATGGCTGGCGCCGTGCCCGCCCAGGACAGGCCCGCCGGGCTGAATGGCCTGATCGCCGAGTGGGATCAATGGGTCGAGGCATCTCCGCAGGAGCGCCCCGCCCCCGAGGTGGCTCTGGACCTGGCCCGCCGCATTGTCGACCACGGCCGGGAGCTCATCCGGGAGGACCGGCGGGAGAGGGCACTTGCTGTTTACCGGATCCTGAACGCGGACGAATCCATCGCTCTCCTGCAGGAGCGTAACCCCCCGGGCCTCGATTCCTTCCTGGACGAGCTGCGAACCGCCACCGGTGAGGCTTACTTCCGGCGGGCCGAACAGTTTGCAGCACGCGGCAATCGGGAGGCCGCCGAGCAGCATTACCGCATAGCCGCGTTGGAGTACTTCCGCCCCGGCGAGGATGGCTACGCCCACAGCTGGTACCGCATCGGCCTGATGTATGACATGCAGGGGAGGCACTTGCTCGACGCTGGCAACGAGACCGAGGCCGTCGCAAACTTCAACGCCGCCGCTGCCTCCTACATGCAGGTGGTGGAGAATCCCCCCTCAGACCCCCAGCTTCTCGCAAGGGCGAATCGTGCCATCGAGGGACTTCTGGATTTCGGCTTCCGGCTGGAGGTGCCCGGGATGCCCACGCCCGAACCTGAACCGGAGCCCGGCGAGGTGGCCGGCTTTTTCCAGCGCATTGTCGGGGAGGATGTCTGGGCCTCCGTCGTGGACTTCGGACAGCGGCTTCTTCAGGACCGTAACCTTCAGGAGACGATTCTTTGGTGGGTTGCCGCGATCGCTGTTTTCGTGGCGGTCTACTGGGTCGTGCCGCGCTGGGCTCTGAACCGTGCGGGCCGGGGAGGCAGCTTCTCCGCCACCACTTGGCTGCCGTGGGTGCGGCTGCTGGGCATCTTCGCGCTCCTTGGGTGGATGATAGCCAGCGCCTGGGAATACGTGCGCTATCGCCAGCAGAAGGCCGCGCTGCCTCCACGGCCAAGGTGCGTCAAGTGCCGGACACCGCTCGACGATCCACACGCCTACGAGGACTTCGTCTTCTCCCGCTGCCCCAAGTGCAAGGCGCCCGTTCAGCCGATCTACTCGGTCGAGCATGTCGTCAAATCCCTCGCCGAGGGGCTCGCCGCCGAAGCAGAAGGAATCGGGGAGGACGCGCATTCTCTGCAAAAGCATGTCCGGGACCGTGCCGTGCAGCGCCTCACCCAGGCGCTCATCACGCTGGCCGTCCGCCGGCGGGCCTCAGACCTCCACGTGGAGCCCCTCGAGGACTGCCTCCTCATCCGCCAGCGTATAGACGGCATCATGACCGAGATGTTCCGCCTGCCCCGCTCGCTGGCCATTACCACCGTGTCGTCCCTGAAGGTGAAGGCCAACATGGACATCGCGGAAAAGCGCGTGCCACAGGACGGCAGCTTCCAAGCCAGGGTGGACAATGCCGACATTGATGTCCGAGCTGCATCCTCTCCGACCGGACTTGGCGAGAAGATCTCCCTCCGGCTTTTGGATATACGGTCCATCCGGCTGGAGATCGGCCAGCTGGGCATGTCGGAGGAGGGGCAGGAAGTCTTCCGCAGCATCATCAACGAGCCGCACGGCCTCGTGCTCGTCACCGGGCCCACCGGCTCCGGCAAGACGACCACGATCTATGTCGCCCTCCAGACCATATCCGGCGGTGAAAAGAACATCATCTCCATCGAGGACCCGGTCGAGTTCCGCATCCCCGGGGTAAACCAGATCCAGGTGAATCCGGTGGCCGGATTGACCTTCGCCTCAGGCCTGCGCTCCATCCTGCGCCAGGACCCTGACGTCATCGTGGTGGGGGAGATACGCGACAAAGAAACCGCCGAGATAGCCGTCAACGCCGCCTCCACGGGGCACCTTGTTTTCTCCACTCTCCATACGATAGACTCCGCCTCGACCGTGGCGCGGCTGATTGACCTCGGCGTGGGGGCGCGCCAGTTTGCCGACGCGCTCTCTCTCGTCATCGCGCAGCGCCTTATCCGCCTCGTGTGCCAACAGTGCAAGGAACCATATGTGCCCCCGGACACGCTCCTCGCCCAAACAGGTCTTCTACCGGATGACATCGAGAATGTGACCTTCTATCGCGGGCGCGGCTGCAAACTCTGCAACAAGACCGGGTACCACCGGCGCTCCGGTGTGTTCGAGATTCTGGAGCCAAGCCAGAGACTCCGCGACGCGATCGAGAATGAGAACCTCACCACAGCAGCGATTCGCGAACTCGCCATCCGGGCCGGCATGAGAACGCTCCGGGAAGAAGCCCAGCGCTACCTCCTTGATGGCCGCACAACCGCCGAGGAAGCCTCCCGCGTCATACGCTGACCGGGTGTCCTGCAACCGGGCTGCGCCAGGTGTCTATTTCCCCTGCTTCGGCGTGCGCAGCGGCCGCACCTCGTAGTAGGTCACCAGCGCGTTGTCCGGAAGCGAAAGCACGTGCAGGCACGCCTCGGCGATGGTCTCCGGCTCCAGCATCCAGCTCTGGTCATTGTGATGGGCGGCGGGCAGCGCCTCGTGATGAAACCGCGTCTCGACGGAACCGGGCGCAATCGTCGTGGCGCGGATGCCATCCTCGCGAAGCTCGTGAAGGAGGACCTCCGTCAGCGCGTGGAGCCCCGCCTTCGCAGGGCAGTAGCCTGATCCGCGCTTGAAGGATACCCGGCCGGCAATCGAGCCGATGTTGAGGATGTGCCCTCCACCAAGACGCTTCAGGTGCGGTAGTGCCTCCTTCGTCAGGTACCACGGGCCCTTCAGGTTGATGTCTATCTGCGCGTCAAAGTCCCCGGGAGCGAGATGCTCCATCTCCCGGAAAAGGCCCCAACCCGCGTTGTTGACAAGTATGGACGGCGGGCCCGTGCGCTCCACGGCCATGCGCGCAAATTCCCGGACGGAGTCGTACTTCGTCACATCCAGCGCGATGGCCTCAGCCCGGCCGCCGTTGGCGCGGACAATTTCCGCCACCTGATCGAGCGCACCCGTATTACGGGCGCCAAGACAGACTACCGCTCCCGCCCCTGCGAGCCGCTGCGCGATGGCCCGGCCGATGCCCCGGCTTGCGCCGCTAACCCAGGCAACCCTTCCCTCAAGGAAACGCCCGTCCGGCATTCGGTGCTCTCCTTTTCTTCCCTGTGAATGGTCTCCTGCGCCTGTTCACCGGCACGTTCCGCGTGCACGTGAAGGAACCGGGTACGCCTCCTCCGGCGCGACCGCGAGCCGAAAAAGGTCATCAGCAGGATCTTCATATCCAGCCAGAGCGACCAGTTCTCGATGTAATACAGGTCGTAGCGGAGGCGCTGCTGGATGGACGTGTCACCCCGCAGGCCGTGCACCTGTGCCCACCCGGTCATGCCCGTCTTGACGGCGTGGCGCGACATATAGCGGGGGAACAGCTCGCGGAACCGGTCCACGTAATACGGGCGCTCCGGCCGGGGGCCTACCAGGGACATGTCCCCGCGCAGCACGTTCCAGAGCTGGGGCAGCTCGTCCAGGTTCCATCGCCGGAGCCAGCGTCCGACGCGCGTTGTCCGGGGATCCTCCTGCCCGCCCCAGCCCGGTCCGTGGGTCTCAGCGTCCGTGCGCATGGAGCGGAACTTGTATATCTTGAACTCGCGCTTGTCCAGACCGAGCCGTGTCTGCTTGTAAAGGACGGGGCCCGGTGAGGTGTACTTCACCGCGATGGCGATTCCCGCCAGGAGCGGAGAGAGCAGAACCAGGCCGGCCAGCGAAAGCGTC
>SLOM01000091.1 GCA_007132505.1 Candidatus Sumerlaeota bacterium | reverse complement strand
TTGTCCTCCTCAAGGAAGAGCTTCCAGACGGCGAAGATGAGCGCGGCGGCGACCGTCAGAGCGAAGAGCAGTTTTTCCCTCGGTTTCATGTTGGCCATGGCGTGTTTTCCTTATCTCCGTCCGCCCGCCGTGTTCAGCGTGGCATTGATGCTGAAGGTATGGACTGTTCCGCGGTTGGCGGACAGTTGGAGGGTGCCCATCTGCGGCGTGCTGACGTTGACGAAGACGGGGCGCCCGTTGTGTTCGAGCCGCTCAAGGAAGTCCTGGAATTCGCCTGCCAGGTCGAAGTCCGTTGTGTTGCCTTCCACCGTGACCTCGTTGCGCATGTAGCGGAAGTCGGTGAGCGTGAGCTGTCCCCCATCCTTGGTCGAGCCGATCTCCGGGAAGGTCGAGACCTGGTCGAGTATGAAGAGCGGCGGCGTCCGGTCGTCCGTGATGCCCTTGATGATTTCGAGCTGCATTTCCTTCTCGCGCAATTCCTCCACGATGGGGGCCATGGCCTCGTTGTACTCGGTGTAGAGGTCGCGGAGCCGTTCGCTGTGAGTGGCCTGCGCGTCAATGGTGAGATAGACAAGCACGAGTGTGATGAGGACCATGGCACCGGAGACGGCGAGCAGGTTGCGCCGCTCTGCGGCCTGTTGCTCCTCGATGACCTCCAGGGGGAGGAGGTTGACACGCTGGCCACGCGAGCGTGGGTCCGCTTCCTCTGCCATGAGACGGAGGGCCGTGCCATAGGCGGGGATCATCCCGGCGAGGACGTCCTCGCTGATATTGCCGGCCTGGGGGGAGCGCTGCACGTCCGCCAGCGGGTCGAAGCACATGGTGTCCACGTTGAGGTTCTGCGCGAGGGCGTCCGCCAGTCCCTTGATCCGTGAGGCCTCGCCACAGAGATAGACGCGCCGTGCGGGATGAATGCGGTGCTCGCGGGTGGCGAATTCGTAGGTCTGGCGGGTGAATCGGACAAGGCGCTGGACCCAAGCCCGGCTGGCGTCGCCCGCCTCGGTCGTTTCCGCGGCGTGGGCCTGCGGGGACTCCTCCTCCCCTTCGGCCGGTTGCTCCGGAAGGCGGAAGTCGTCCGGCGTTGCCGCGTCCAAATGCCGAAGCTCGGCCAGGTCCAATGCGCCTTCCCGGCCACTGGCAGCCGCAAGGTCCGTGAGCAGCTTGTGCACGCCGAGTTGCTGGGACCGCGACGCCATCAGCATGTCGCCCTGAACGATGCTGATCTCGGTCTGGTAGCGCCCGACGTGCAGCAGGATGCCGGATGCATCATCCGGGAGCGGCTCGGTCTTGTGCTGGAATGCGCGCACGAGCGCCACGGAGGTCACTTCCGCCAGGAGCGGCTTCAACGAGCATGCACCCGCCATCGCCAGCGCTTTGTCCATCACCAGTCCGTCCACGGCGGTGACAAGTACGTGGCTGCCATTCACCGCATCCAGCCGCAGGACCTGGTTGCTGATGATGTGACGCTCGACGTTGAAGGGGATGAACTTCTCCGCCTCAAACTGGGCCATGCCCTCCAACTCCTCCTCCTCGGCGGAGGGGAGCTGAACGGTGCGGACGATGGAGTTCTGCTTGGGTAGCAGGATGGCCACCGGCCCCGGCCCTGCCTTGGCCTGCCTGAGGCGCTCGCGCAAGCGCTCGGCGCGCGCATTGAGGCCTTCCTCGCCGCGTGGCAGGTCGTCGAAATCCACCGTGAAGGCGGCTTCGAGGACGGGTTCCTTCGCCCGCCGCGAGGCGGAGACCTGCATCACGCGTGCCTCGGAATCGGAAACCTCAAGAATCAGGTGCTTCGCCATGGGTTGCGCTCGTTCCTCTCAGTTATGGAAGGCCTGAATGATCCTTACGTAAGGATAGATGACCTGCGATGGATCGTCCCGGTTTTGCCGGCGTTCCCACCGTCCGGACTGATTGTCACGCCGTTGCCGTGCCCGGTCCACCGCCTCGAAGGTCTCGTCACGGATGAGCACCTCCAGGCTGCGGGCGACGACCACTTCCTTGACCGAGACCACCTCACCCACGCGTCCTTCGGAGATGATCCGGAAGATACTCGACCGCACGTCCACCGGGTAGAGGTTCGATGCGGCGGCGACCATGGAGCCGACCTCGTCGTCGGCCATGATGTCCTGCTGTTCCTGGAAGGCGTTGCTGTTGTCTATGTTGTCGCGGCGTCCGCCGCGGCGGAGACGGATGACCCTGTCCGCGGTGGCGTCGCCGTTGGTGTCGCCTCCGGCTTCGGCGAGTGCGGACAGCACATGGTGGGGGGCCGTGTTGATGTTGAGCCGGCCGCGGCCGTGAATGGTGAAGTAGTCCCGCAGGCCGAGGGGCCTTTCCTCGTCCGCGGGCCTGCGCCGGCGTGCCCTGTCGTCTATATGAAATCGTTCACCCTCCGGGCCGCCCAGCCTGGCATTGTACCACTCGGCCTCCGGGGTGCCGGGGCCGAAGTAAAGGTCCGGTGTCACGCCGTACACCTCCAGCAATTCGTCCACTGAAAGGTAATTCTCGTTCCGGAAGACGAGCGGCTGGATTTCCTCCTCGCGGACGCGGGCGCGCTGACCCAGGTCCTCCAGCCGGATCATGGCGTAGGCCATGCCCTCGTCGTTGTGGGGTGCGTTGGCGAGGGCCGGAGTGGTGTCCGAATCGCGCCAGTCCACGATCGCGGCCGCCACGATCTCCGCGTCCTCCTCGTCGTAGCCGATCCGCTCGATGATGGTCTGGAGCAGAAGCATGTTGGAGGCGGTCATGCGATTGAGGTTGAAGAGCCCCTCCTCGTCGTAGACCCGCACGCTGAAGAAGGCGTTGTCGTTGTTGCCGAGGACGACCTCGTCCTTGCCCTCCTCGGGGCGTGCCCACACATCGCCCTCGGCGTCGAACCGGGGGACGTCGTCCGAGGTGGAGAACATGATGTCGTTGCGAAGGTCCACGATGGCCTTCGCCACGCCGGCCCGGGCGAGCATTTCCGCTTGGAGCTGGCGTTTGCGCGTGCCCGTGACGGTGGCCTCCGTGGTCGTCTCGAAGAGGAGCGAGTAGGCCATGATCGTCAGCACGATCACGATCCACAGGACGAGGATCAGGACCACGGCGCGGCGGGGGGTGCGGCGAAGGGCGGGGAAAGTCATCGGCGGACAAGGCTCCCCGGGTGGATGGGCGTGTAGCGTTCATCGCGGATGCCGCGTTCGTACTCGCGCTGGCGATCGTCCAGCAGCTCCTCGGTCGGGGCGTAGGTTTCCTCCGAGGGGAAGATGCGCAGGAGGGTTTCGAAGCGGCTCGGGCGGCCCGGGTTGTCGGGGTCGTTGAGAGCCAGCTTGACGCGCATGTAGGCGGGCAGGCGGTCGAGCGGCTCGGAGCGCTGGTCGTTCAGGAATTCGTTCCATCCGGGCTCGCCGGGGCGGAGCTGCCCGTCGTTGCGGTCCTGCCGGCCGGGATCAAACCCCAGCCCGAGATCGTCCCCGATTCCATGGTCCCCCAGTATGAATCGCGGATTGCGCGTTTGCCGGCGCGTGGAGGACCAGTCCGAGGTTTCGTACCATTGGTGGTCGTACCAGAAGGCATAGCGGAGCTGGAATTGCTCGACGCCCTCGGCCAGCCTCGAGACGCGGGGCGGCTGACGGCGTTCCAGCACCTCGCCGTAGATGTTTCGCGGCGCCACCTCGACCGGCTCCTCGATGCGCAGCAGGATGCCGTTGTCCACACGGTAGGTGACGCGCGCGAGGCCCCAGGCGTTGTAGGGTGCGCCCTCGGCAAGCGGCGAATAGACGGAGAAGCTGATCGTGTCCGTGTCGCTGCCCGGTGTGCCCTGGAATTGCAGGTCAATGATGCGGCCGCGCTCCCATGGATTTCCGATGACGGCGTCCTGGCGCGTGCGCGGGTCGTCCGGGTCGCCGTACATATCGAAGAAGGGCTGCCAGTCGCCGGTCTCCTCGGCGCGAATGCGCTCCGCCTCCATCTGCTCGATCAGCCGGCTGATGGTGACGTTGTAGGAGGTCTCGTCGCGGAAGAAGATATTCGTCGTGTCGCGCTGCAGCGAAGACATGGCGTAGCGCGCCCGCTGCATGATCTCCGTCTCCCGGATGCCCACTTCCTGGCTTCGCACGGCGCCGCGAAAGACCATGAAGACGACGACGGAGACGAGCGAGAAGATCGTCGCGGCCACAAGGACTTCGATCACGGAGAATCCCCGCGCACCGTGCCGCCCTCCCGCCATGATTCGAAACTGCGAGTGCATCGTCCCTGGCCTCCGCATCCTACCAGAAAAGCTGATTCTGCTGGAGCGCCTGCGCGCTGAACACATCCGGGTCCATGAGGATGGTATCCAGCTGGATGTAGGTGGTTCTCTCGAATTCGTCCTCGTAGCGTATCTCCAGCCGCGCGTGGTATTCGTGCTCCAGGCGGCGGAAGGGAAGCCCACGGGGCCGCTCGCGGTAGCGCGGCTCCTGGGCATCCACAACGAGGCGCCAGCTCCACCCCTCGAAGCTCTCTCCGAAGCGCGGGTCGCGCTCGAACCGGCCCTCGAAACGGCCCTCCGGTGGCGGCTCGAGAATCATGTCGTTGGAGATGGCCTCCGCCAGAAAGAGCGCCACCTCGTTCATGCGCACCTTCTTGACGGTGTCGAGCGAGACGACGAAGCCGCGCATGAGCGCCGTCATGGAAACCCCGACGAGCACGAGCGAGACGAGCACTTCGAGCAGTATGAAAGCTGCCTGCGGGCGCCGCGAGCGGCGCAGAACGCCTACCTGCCCCATCGCGATGCCTCCCGGTAATAGGCCGCCGGACCACCGGCCTCTGCCGCGTCATGCCGTGTGCGCGAACGGTCCACCATCCGGTCCACGGCATCCCTGTAGGCCTGCACACGTTCCTCGCTGCTCCAGCCGGCGGCCTGATAGAATCCCTCGCCCGGCGCGCGGCCATCATTTGCTGAGGCCATGGTGTCGTCCGGAATGCCGTAGTCTTCGGGATTGAGCCCCATGGCGCGGAGGCGTTCCGCCTGGGTGCGAGGTGATCCGGCGTATATCTCCGGCCGTGCCATGCCCGGTTCGAAGTCCACTGTGGAGGTGTCCCCCCGGCCGTTGCGGACCTCGATGGCGATGCCGGAGGTCATGCCGTTGGGATGGAAGACAACGCGGATTTTGTCGCGAAGGGGGAGCTCCTCGCCGTCACGCATGAGGGTGACGAACTCCACGCGCGTTGGAAGGTCACGCGTCCTTTCCTCGGCCATTGTCTGGTGGCCCTGCGCGTCGCTGGCCCGGCGTGCCCGGCGGTGGGTGCGGGCGCGCTGCTCCCGGACCTCCGCGGCGTCGGGGGAAAGCTCAAGATACCATTGGTTGTTCTCCGGCTCGATCACCAGATAGGTCTTCTCGCCATAGGAGACGGCCATCTGGCGCGCGAGCATCCCGCCCGTGGCCAAGTCCCGCACCGCCGAGCGCAGCGCCATGCGGTCCCGCGGGCCGCTCATGTTCGGCAGCGCCACGCCAAGCAGCACCAGCATGATCACGAGGACCAGCAGCACTTCCACGAACGTCAGCCCGCGGCGGGAGAGAACAGCTCCGTTTCGCATCGGTCACATACCTCCGGACGGATCCAAGCTGAAGATCGGAAGCAGCATCGCAATCACGATGAAACCGACCACAACGCCCATTGCCACGATGATGATCGGCTCGATCAGCGACGTCAGGGTGCGCACCGTGCGCTCCACCTGACCCTCGAAGGACTCGCTCACGCGCAGCAGGACTTCGGGCAGCCGGCCCGTTTCCTCGCCGATGGCGATCATGTTCACCGCCACGGGCGGGAAGACCTTGCTGTCCATCAGCGGCCGCGCCACCGTCGAGCCCTGCGTGATCTCGTCCACGACCTTGTCCACTTCCTCCTTCACCACGGCGTTGTCCACGACCTCCCGCACGATCTCGAGCGCGGTGAGAATCGCGACACCGTTCTTCAGCAGTGAGCCGAGCGTGCGGCTGAACCGCGCCACTTCCCGCTTCTGAACGAGCGGGCCCATCAGCGGGAGTTTCAGTTGCACACGGTGCCAGAGCGCGCGGCCCTCCGCCGTCTTGGTCCATTGCACAAAAGCTGCCACCAGACCGGCAGTCCCCAGAAGAATCATCCACCAGTAGTTCTGCGCCCAGTAGCTCATGTTGATCAGGAGCTGCGTCATGGCCGGCAGCGCCTGGCCAAGCTGCTCGAACGTGCCCGTTATCTTCGGGATCACGTAGGCGAACATGACAAATACGGCGACCGACCCGGCCAGGATCATGACGGTGGGATAAGCCAGCGCCGCCTTGACCTTCCCCTTGAGCTGCTCCTCCGCCTCAGAGAAGTCCGCAAGCCGCTCCAGAATCTCGTCCAGCATGCCACCCGCCTCACCCGAGCGCACCATCGCCACGTAGAGCTTCGAGAAGGTGCCCGGGTGCTTGCCCAGCGCGTCGGCGAACGTGGCGCCGCCCTGCACGTCGTCCAGGACGGCCTGCACGATGGCACGAAGCTTCTCGTTGTGGGTCTGTTTGATAAGGATCGCCAGACCCTTCACCAGCGGGATGCCCGCGCCGATCAGGTCGGCGAGTTGGCGGTTGAACGTGGCGAGGTCGGCCGAGCGGACCTTCTTGCCGAAGCTGAAACCGCCACCGGAGGCTGAGGAATCTTCCTTTCCGGCTGCTTTCTTCGCGGCAGCCCGGGCAGAAGCCTGGTTACGGGCAACGGCCGCCTTCGACAGCGAGGCGGAGCGGGGGGCAGTGCGGGACTGGGAGCTGGCCGAAGCGCGTGCATGCCCACCGTTGCCTGATGCACCCGCCTGCGTGCCAGCCGCCGCGGAAGACTTGCCGAACAGGCCGGACAGGAAACCGCCGGTGGAGGAGGCGCCCACCGCCTCACGGGACGGACGTGCGATGGTGGCCGTCCTGGCACGCGGAGCACCAGCCGCGGGCTTGCCGCCCTGCGTGATGGAGACAGGAAAAAGGCCCATCTGCTGCAGACGGGACACGACCGCCGGCCGGCCGTCGGCATCAAGGGTGCCCTCGACCCGTTCGCCCTGCTTGTTCTTTGCC
>SLOM01000022.1 GCA_007132505.1 Candidatus Sumerlaeota bacterium | reverse complement strand
TGAGACCTATTTTGAAGCCAGCTTTGCCGCTGAATGGACCCCGGAGAATGTCACCGACGTGATCAGCCAATGGCTGTACGTCGTTGATCGGGATGCGAACACCACGGTGGACTTCGAGAACGGCACACGCCTTGATCCGGAGACCAACTCGATCCTGCTCTCGGCTCACGGCTTTGGCGAGCACTGGTTCCACCTGGTGCCCGTCAATGCTGCGGGAGAGGTGGCCTCCAACCGCCAGGTCAGCTACAGATTCTCCGTGGACGTGGACTCTGCCACAGTCACCAGCCCTACACACCCCGATGAAAACCCGGGTCACTTTGGGGCTGAATTCACGGCGGAGTGGGCCTCTGACAACACGGCAGAATTGATCAGCGGATGGAGGTGGCTGGTGGATCGTAATGGTAAAACCGTGGTGCGCGATTCCAACAGCGAGTTTGCCGCAGCCGACAGGGACTCGATCACAGTCTCCGGCCTGGGCTTCGGAGAGCACTGGTTCCACATCGCCCCGGTTGACCTCGGGGGGGGCACTGGTCCCTGGACGGCAGGTGAGTTTCTCCTTCATGTTCGACATTGACCGGCCGGAGATCACCAGCGCGAGCCATCCCGAGGAAGCCTACTGGTATAACGATCCGGATGCCCTCTTCGAGTGGGCCTCCGGCAGCATGCCCCCGGCCGTGAGCGCATGGAGGTTCAGGCTGTCAGAAAACGAGCCCCACACAGGCGATCTCACGGACGGCAACAGCCAGCTGCTGGGCGCAGACATCACCACGCTTGATCTCCCGGACAGGGCCCATGGAAGGCGCTGGCTGACTCTGGCACCGGTGGACGCCAAAGGGGAAATCATCAATCAGCGCAAGAAATCCTTCAATTTCAACGTGAACCGGAAGGCCCCCATTGTGGGGAGCCCGTCGCATCCGAATCAATCAGTGCCCGGTATCCTGCGAACGGTGCTGGTTTACTGGTCATCTCCGGATGTGTCGGCGGGGTCGCACCCCTTCTATTTCTATGTCTGGACCCGCGACTCGGCGGATTCACCCACTATGGAAGACAACATGGCCAGCACGACCACCAGGGCCTTCTTTTCGCAGCCACCGGGATCACATTACTTCCACGTTGTTGGTGTGGACCGGCTTGGGAACCTGACCGAGCCGGGGCGCTTCCGTGTCAGCATTGATGAGATCACTGGCCCTCCGGCCGGGACAAGGATCCCGGACCCTCCCGTGGCGAGGGTTCCTGCAAGCGTCGGCGACAATCACTTCTGGGCTGTTTGGGACCACGCGGATGGTGCCCAGGGATACCGTCTCGACATTGCGACTGACGTCAACTTCGAGAATATTCTCCCGGCCTACGATGACTTGGACGTCGGAAACGTTACGGTTCACCACGTAACCGGCCTCGAACCGGAAAGCACCTACTATTTCCGTCTACGCTCCTATAGCGATCAGGGCACAAGTTCCCACTCGAACGCAGTCTCGGTCACGACTCAGCCCGAGTTCATATTCGCCCACTACGCGGAGTATCTCTACCTCGTGGCCCTGGACCGCTACCCCGGAGAAGGGGTGGCCGAGACCTGGCAGGAAGGCTATTACGAGTACTTCTTCATCGAAGGGAATCTGGATATCCGGCTCCTGCCGCAGGACGTTGGCAGAATACTCTTCGATTCCAGCGAGTACGCCGGCCGCGGCCGCACGTGCGAAGAATTCATTGACGACATCTACCGCGCCTTCCTCTTCCGGAGGGCAAACGACTTTGAATTGCATGTCTGGTGCCGTGAAGCCGTTGGCTGGAACCGCGCCGAGGTCATGGGCATTATAGCGCGCTCCGAGGAGTCATACAGTGCCATAACACGCCTCCTTCCCGAAAGGGACGGGGGTGGGGATCATCCCAGCGGCTCACGCAATTTTGCCGCGATCATGTATGTGGGCATACTGGATCGGCTACCCGAACACGGCGGGCTGGACTTCTGGGATGGGTATCTTGAAGCCGAGCCCGACAAAGCCGAGGCAGCCATTTCCATGGCCCGCAGCCTCTTCCACTCGGACGAGTTCCTCGACAACCTCCCCGCGAACCAAACCGAGGCCGCCGAGGCCACTGTTGTGCACATGTACCGCGCGTTCCTGAACCGCTGGCCAATGACACCCGAAATCCAGTTCTGGGCAGGCGAGCTCTCTGGAGGCAGGGAAACGATGGACAGCATGATAGATTTCTTCGCCCGCTCTGACGAATTCGCGGAGAAGGTGGACCAGTTCTTCCGCGATTGAACCCTCGTCAGATGCGCCTCGTCCATTGCCCCCGGGCCGGTGTGGTCCGGGGGCTTTCCACGCCACCTCTCTTCACACAATCGGCGAAGATCTCGATTGCTCTCCGGGTCAAGCCGGGTATTTCAGATGGTACCGCCGGAGTCATGCCCGGGGCATGCAAATCAATGAGCAAGGACTGAAACGATCCGTGTTGATTCGTATTGGTGGTGAGGTTGATCGGGCCAGCGCTTCACTGATCATCATTGGCGATGACCTCGATCCCGATGAGGTCACGAAGATTCTCAAGTGCGAGCCCAGTGATGCGATACGCAAGGGCGAGAAAGGACGCAACAACCGTCCGGCCAGGACCGGCCGCTGGAGTCTCGATTCACCTCTGGAGGAAGCCTGTCTTGACGAGCAGATCCGATGGCTGCTCGATGCGTTGCCCGAGGATCAGGCCATCTGGGAATACCTGTGGGAAAGGTACGAACTCGTTGTCTTCTGCGGCCTTTTCATGGACGACTGGAACCGCGAGACGATCCTGCTTTCCACCACCTTGGCAGGAATGGGAAGGCGTGGACTCCGTCTGGACCTTGACATCTATGCGGATTCGCCGACTGAGGAAGAACCGCCGGAAAGTGAATAGCCGGCCGCATGCCTAACGGTGCCGCAGCCCCGCCTTGATAAGCTCCGCCGCGCTTGAGCGCTCGCCAAGCTCCTCAACGGCAAGGCGAATGGCATTCTCGGCCACGCTGGGCCGGCAACCCAGCGCCATCAGGCCGGCCACGGCATCGCGGACGTTCTCACCCTCACCGGCGGACGGCACCTCGCGGTCCTCGCGTATATACGGCACCATCTTCTCCCGCAGTTCGACCACGAGCCGCTCGGCGGTCTTCTTCCCGACCCCTTTGAGCTTTGAAAGGTAGCCCAGGTCCCCTTTCAGGATTGCCTGCGCAAAGGCCGCGATCTCGATCTGCGAAAGGATCAGCAGCCCCTTGCGCGGGCCAATGCCGCTGATCTGCACGAAAATGTCGAAGCAGTCCCGCTCCGCCTCCGTGGCGAAGCCGAACAGCGCGAAGGAACCCTCATTCGGGTTGAAGGACATCCGGGTGAACAGGCGGGCCGTCTGACCCGCTTCGGCGAACGTGCCGGCGGTCGAGGCCGGAATATCCAGCCGGAAAGTCACACCGTGCACTTCAAGCAGCGCGAAGTCGTCGTCCCAGCCCAGCAGAGTTCCCTCAAGGGCGTCAATCATCGGACGCGGCGGTCTGGCTCGCGGGCGGCAGGCTCTTCACAATCGTCTTGCCCGCGAAGAAAATCATCCAGCAGAGCACCGTCGCGGCAATCATCCACCAGGGCGGGAAGCGGATGGCGACGATCGTGGCGATCAGGATAACAAACGGAACGATGGCGCCCATCAGAGCATAGCCCACGAGGCGGCGCTGCGCGTGCTCGTCCGCCTGAGTTCCTCCGGACCGGGTCGTTTCAAGGTTGGACATTGGCAGGTTTCTCTTCGTCCTTTCGGGATTCACTTCGCGGTTGAGGAGAGCGCCTTGCGTGTCTGCCGCTTGAGCCGGTTGAGCGCTCCCGCCATTCGCTCGCGCTCATCGCGCGAGACATGGTCAACGAACAACACGCCGTCGAGGTGATCGAGCTCGTGCTGGAAGACACGGGCGTGAAGCCCTTCCAGCAATTCCTCGTGCTCATTCCACTCAAGGTCACGGTACCGGACACGAACCCGCAGGGGGCGGTAAACCTCCGCCTCCTCTTCGGGTATGGAGAGGCACCCTTCCGTGGCGGCCTCGTCCTCCACCGAGGTTTCCAGCACCTCGGGGTTCAGATACACGAGCAGCTCGCGCCTTGCGGCGTCCTTGCGGCGCTTGCCTTTCTGGCCGTTGCCGGTCACCTGCTTGATGTCGGCCACGAAGAACCGGCGCGTCTCGCCCACCTGATTGGCGGCAAGGCCGACCCCTTCGGCTCCGTACATCGTCTCGGCCATCGAGGCGATCAGGTCGCGGAAGGAATCATTTACCTCGCTCTTGTCGAGCGGACGGGATTTTTCCCGCAGCACCGGGTCGCCGTAAGTTCGTATCTGGAGCAACGGCACAACAACCTCCATGCTCCCACCGGGGAGCCAATTTCGGACCGGGACAGCGTGGGGCCGCGAGCAACCCCGGGACAACGGGGAACTCCCGCTGCTCAGGCCGCCGGACCTTCCCGGTACTCGCGCCTCTTGAGCATCACAAGCAGCACCAGCGCCCCCAGCAGTCCACCCCAACCCGCCACGTCGCCGATGCGGGCGTAGAGTGTCACCGGTGGGTCCTCCTGGAGCCTCATCTCGGCGAACAGGATGCCCGGCTCGCCAGGGGGGATTCTCTCCACCGTGCGGCCCACTCCGTCGAAGACGCCCGTGATACCTGTGTTATTGGCGCGGACCATGGGGAGGCGATTTTCAATGGAGCGCCACCGGGTCTTGTCCTTGTGCCAGCGCAAACCCGCGGTGCTGTCGAACCAGGCATCATTGGTGACGTTGACGAACAGGTTCGCCCCCCTGCGCGCCATGGCCCGGTGCAGGTTCGCAAACAGCCCCTCATAGCAAATCGAGGGACCCAGCCGGATTTCGTCCTCTTCCTCCACTGTGGGGTCGGGGATGGCCACACCGATGGGCTGCTGATGCCAGCTGCCACGTGAGAAGGTGCCCACCTGCACGAGGTGCTCTTGGAAGCCCGGTATCAGATCAAAGTAGGGCACTTCCTCTCCGAAGGGCATGAGTTGAATCTTTCTGAAGTCTGCCGTGTGGGGGATGCCCTCGCCGCCCGGACGCACCACCCAGATCGCATTGTAGGCGTGGTACCCGGGATGGAGCTCACCGGTGATTGGATTGTGCCCCTCGGCGAGCAGATGGGTCTTCTGGCCGTCCGCCGTGGCGAAGACATTGTCCGCTCCGCCAACAAGGATCGGTATGCCCAGGTCGTCCGCGAAACGCCGCACTTCGTCAAAGACCACATAGCCGTGCTGGCTGAGCTGGAAGTGCGGCTCGACGTCAATGAAGTCCTGGGTGAAGGGGCTCTCGGCGAAGACGATCAGGTCCGCCTGCCGGGGCTCGAACCGTTCGAGCATGCCGAGATGCCGCCGCGTGATTTCCAGCTGGTTTTCGTGGCGCACCTGCGGGTCGGGGTGGGCGTAGCTGTCGAACTTCAGTTCCTGCGGGATGTTGGACTGGACGAGGGCGATTGTGGTGGCGAAGACGCCTTCACCCTCAAGGCGCCTGTCGGTCTCGGCAATCGTCCGTCCGCCCCAGATTGCCGTCCACACGATCAGCACAACAAACAGTGCAAGCCGGGAGAGCGCTCCCGCGTGCCCGTACCGTGCCCGGAAGGTGGCAATGGTCTCCATGATGGAAAGGTTGGTGCCGATGATCAGGGCGCTCAGCAGCGGCACGCCCCCGAGCGAGACGAGCTGCGCCATGGAAAGCCACCCGGCCTGCGAATGCCCCAGCAACCCATAGGGGGCTGCAAGCCGCCCGGTGCTCTTGAAGTACTCCATCCCCGCCCAGGCCATCATGGCAGCTCCCAGTGCTGCCCAGGGCGGCAGGTTGCGCGCGAAATAGACGATTGCGCTCAGCGCCACCGCCGCGTGCGCCCCCATCCACACCGCCAGAACTGGAATTCCCACGTAGGCCATCGGGTTGAAGCGCGCCACCGCCGTCAGCCAATACGTCATGAAAAACGCCGTCAGCGAAGCAAACAGCAGCGACGGCCAAAAGGCCATGCCGGGGCGCAGCGTCCGGAGTCCCCAGAACAGCGGAACCAGCGCCACGAACGCCAGCGGGCTCCAGTTGAGCGGCTGGTAGGCCAGACGGAGCAGCACCGCGGAAAGCGCGGCCCAGCCGAAAGCGGGGCCCGCCTTCTTCCAGACCTCCAGCGGGGGGAAGAGCGCGGTGAAAAGGCTCCGCACCCCACCCCACACCGCTCCGAGCGCCCACCGGAGGCGGCTGGGCGGTCCGGCTTCTTCCCTCATCTTGCGGTCGCGGCGTGCCGCCGCCTTCCGGCTCATCCGGCTCCAAGGAACGCCAGCACTGCCTTCATCATCGCGGGAAGGTCTGGCGGCGTGCGGGAGGTGATCAGGTTGCCGTCCACCACCACTTCCTTGTTCTGATAAGTGGCTCCGGCGTTGACCATGTCTGTCTTGATGGCGCTCACGCAGGTGAGCTTCCGGCCGCGGACGATGTCCGCCTCGGCCATCAGCCACGGACCGTGGCAGATCGAGGCCACCAGCCCGCCCTTGCCGTGGATGGCACGGACAAGGGTGACCATCTCCTTGTGCCGGCGCATCTTGTCCGGGGCGTATCCACCGGGGATAATCACGCCGTCGAACTGGGCTGCACGAGCCGACTTCATGGAGGCATCCGCTGTCAGCGGATAGCCGTGCTTGCTCGTGTAGGTGGCGCCCTTGGCCGGGCCCACGACGGTTACCTTCACTCCGGCCTCACGAAGGCGCAGGATGGGGTACCAGGCCTCAAGATCCTCATAGATGTTCTCCGCCAGCACGGCCACATGTGGGGCCTTGCGGCGGGTGGAGGGGGATTTTTTCTTCGCCATGGTGAATATCTCCGCGGGTGGGTTGCCGTGGCGGACCTATTGCGCGCGCTCAGCTCCCTATCGGGCAAGCGGAGTCCATGCCGCCTGCGTCCACGCCTTTCCTGACTCGATCCTGGAGCAACAGTCCCCTGCCCGACTGTCAGGACCCCGGCCAAGGTCGCCAGAGCCATGGGCGTTTTCGCTTTGGTGCACTTCTTGATTCCCGATGAGTCCATGTCCCGCGGTTGAGCATCCGCGGCGGATTCAGCACGGCCCGCAGCCAGTGGCCGGCACCAAACCCCACAGGATTCGGTATCTCCAT
>SLOM01000202.1 GCA_007132505.1 Candidatus Sumerlaeota bacterium | reverse complement strand
CGGGCGTGATGGTCCTCCCGGCCGTTGTATCCGCACGCCAGGGCTGACAAACAAACGATGGCTGGCCGGAGCATCTTGCCCCGTGTTCCCCGCAGGTATTCCCCAACCTCGTTCATCAGGGCACCTTCGAACACGAAGGCGTCATCGAAATAGCCCTGAACCTGCTCCAGCTCTTTCCTCAGGAATTCGCGGTAAGATTCCACTCGGGTCCTCCGGGGAATAACCTGTGCCCGGGCGCGAGCGCTACAGACCCAGGCACAGCGGGGAAAGCCATAAAGTTGCCAAGCGGCTTCCTCACGGGGACTTTTCCTCGCCTTCGTCCCCGTCATCCCCGCCAAGCTCGCCCTTGTTCCGCAGCTCCTCCAGCACCGAGCTGATCCGCTGGTAGTTTGACGGGGCGGCGTCGTGGACGAAGGTCAGCTCCGGGCAGAACTTCAGGTTCACCTCGCGGGCCACGCGCGAGCGCAGGAAACCGGCGCAATCCTTCAGCATGGCCGTGGTCTCCCGCAGGTCCTCCTCCCCCTCGGGAAGCTGGCTGTAGTAGACCTTGGCGTACTTCAGGTCGCGGGAGATGCGGACCTGTGTGATGGTGAAAATGGCGGGAAGCCGTGGGTCCTTCAGCTCGCGCTGAAAGGCGTGGCTCAGCGCGTGCAGGATCGCTTCCTCGATCCTCCTGTCCCGGCTGTGAAGCATGTTCTCGCGTCCGTTGCCCCGGGTTGGGGCCCATCGGGCCCGCGGGCGCCAATCTGGTACCTACAGGCGGACCGCACCCGCAACGGAATTGAGCCACGCACCGGCAAGCGCCTCCCTCGCCACCGGGCCACTTCCGCCCCCGTTGCGGAAGCGGATGCGGTCCCGTCCAAGGCACAGCCGCAGCCCCCAGGCAGGCCGCGTCTCGATCAAAGGACCCGACCAGCCGGCCTCCTCACGA
Organism: Candidatus Sumerlaeota bacterium; assembly: GCA_007132505.1. Classification (GTDB taxonomy): domain Bacteria; phylum Sumerlaeota; class Sumerlaeia; order SLMS01; family SLMS01; genus SLMS01. Next base: position 6,260 of record SLOM01000202.1, on the reverse strand, counting down.
AGCCGCCTCTCCAGCACCCGGCGGTGATAGGATATCTGCTGGCGCTCCACCTGCGCGTCCGGCCAGACGTGGCGCTCCAGGTGTTCGTAGGGCACCCCCTCGCCTGCGCGCCGCGCCAAGAGCTCCAGCAGCCGGAACTGCCGCGGCGAAAGCGGCACCTCCCTGCCTCCCACGAGGACCTCGCCCGTCGCTCCCTCGCAGATGATCAGCTCCGGCTCCTCGCAGGTGGGAACGCCTGCCCCGCCATTCGGGGACACGCCCGCAGAGAGCTGCTCCCTTGCCGGATCAGTCTCGTCCGTGGGGAGGTCCAGCCCGGCCGCGCCGGCAAGGCCAAGCTCTTTCCCCAACCTCTGGAGCTGCCCCACCAGGAATCGCGCCGTGTCGAGAAAGTCCTCCAGCAGCCCAAGCGGGTAGCGATAGGCGGCGGAGAGCTCCTCCGGCGGAACGCCGTTCCGCCAGTCGAGCATCAAGCACACTGCCTTGGCAGCCTGATGCAGCCGGCGTGGCAGATGCCCTTCTGATTCCAGCATGTCCCGAAAATAGCCCGCCATGGCCGAAGAATCCTGCGTCAGGGAATCCAGAAGCGCCCGCATCCACCGGCAGGCCTGACGCTCCTCCGGCTCCAGTGGCACGGACACCACCGCTCCGGAAGCCGCGCCAAGCGCGAGAAAGAGCAACGCCGCCTCGCCTCCGCCCGACGAGAACCGCCGCAGCATTGTCCGCCAGCCCGCCAACGTCTCCGGCTCAAGACCACCGGAGGCCAGCAGCCGGCCCACGGGAAGCAGGCTCCACGTCTCCCCGTCCGCCACCGTATCCCAGAGCCCGTACTGCCGGCCCTGCCCCAGCACGCACTCCAGGCCGTCCTCTGTCAGTTCGAGAACCGCCTTCTGCAGAAGATGATGCAGCTCCCAGGATGGGAGGGGCCCCTTCGCCGCGAGCGCCATTGCCGCAAGCTCCAGGTCTGTCCCCGCGCGCTGGCGATTGGGCTCCCTGATCCGCCGTGGCTGTGCCTTGAGGCCATGCCCCGCCAGTACCGTGAGCCCCGGCCCGGAGCCCGGCCGGCCTGCCCGCCCGAACAGGTGACGCAATGCCGCGGGCCTCCACCAGCCCCGCTCGCCGTCAAACGCCACGACCGTACGGAACGGCAGGTTCACACCCTCCGCCAGTGTCGTGGTTGTCACGCAGTAGCGCAGTCGGCCCTCCGCCAACAGCCGTTCCACCAGGCGCCGTTCCTTCCGGGAAAGCTCCGCCGTGTGGATGCCCGCTCCCCGCGCCAGCAGATCCCGCAGTGCGGAGGACACGGCCTCCTCCTGAAGACCTGGCTGCTCCAGCACCGGCAGGCCGTCAATCAGGCCTTGGGCTGCCTGCCAAGCATCAAGCCTTGTCGGAAAGCAGAAGAGCACCGGTGTCTCGAACTCACCGGCCAGCTCCGGCAACCAGAGTTGCACATTCTCCCCCGGAGCCACCCGGACTGCCAGCTGCCGCATGCCGTCGCGGCCCATCTGCGGGCACCGCCAACGCAATTCGCCGGTCTGCAGGTCGAGCGTCCCCTCGCGGAGCGGCACCGGCCTTTCCTCCGACCTGTGAGTGTCCAGTCTGGCAAGGCAGCTGGCGGACTCCAACTCCTCCATGCCGGCAGTCAGGGCCACCACGGCCATCTGCGGATTCGCCTCCCGCCATGCTGCAAGGAGCAAACGGGCGGCGGGACCACGTTCCGGCTCCTCAAGGAGGTGACACTCATCCGCGACCAGTGACTTCACCGCCCGGCGGAGTGCCGGACAGGCCAGAAACAGGGCGCGGGCCTTCTCGTAGACGGTTACCACCACGTCCACGCGCCCGGCCCGGATGTCCTCGTCGGAGAGCCGGTCATCGCGGGTCGAGCCCGCCACTCGGATACCAAGCGGCCCGAGCGCTGCCGCCATGTCCCGCGCCTTCTCGCGGGCGAGCGCCCGAGTGCTCACGAGCCAGAAGGCCATCCCGCCCTCCGCCAGTGCGTGCAGGACAGCCGCCTCGCCGAAGACGCTCTTCCCCGAGCCCGTCGGGGCCAGAAAGAGCCCGCCTCGGCCCCGCGCCACACCACTCTCCCGCAGGAGCCGCTCCTGTTCAGGGAAGAGCGGCCAGGGAGCCAGCCGGTCTGCCGCCTCCAGCCAGAGCGGGTCATAACCGTCCGCGTCTGCGGCCATCAGTTCACGAAGCGTGGATGCCATAGCCAAAACCCTCCCGACCGTATTCCGGTGCGTCCCGGTGGTAAGGGGGAGATTGGCGCGCCTTGGTTAGGCGGTCAAGGGCTGTTTTCGCTTTTTATTCGCCTGTCGCGCCGGGCCCAAAGAATGGCGGAGCCGACCGTGTGGACGGAATCAACCCCGCCAACACCGGCCACCGGTCAACGAAGCCCGGATCCCGCTACTGCCCGGCGATCGTGCGTGCCTGTATGCCTTTGATCGTGGATTCAGCGCGTGCCATGGCGGCCTCGGGAGTCGTGCGTCCAAGCAGAACCGCCTCCACCTCGCGGCTCACTGCCTGGCGGACACTCTCCCAGTACATCAGTCTCGGCTCGAAGGCTGCGCGCGGCAGCGTCGAGACGGCGTTGGCGTAGCGCACGTCCCGCTCAAGGTGCTCCGCGAAGGCGGGCACATCGTCCGCGCTCCGGCGCACCGGCATGTAGCCCGTGTCAATGCCCCACTTGGCGGTCATTTCCGCGCTGGTGAGGAACTTGAGGAATTCCCAGGCGCCCTGCTGCCTCTCCTCGGATACGCCGTGGAAGATGCCCACGTTCGTCCCCTGCATGAGCGTTCGCGCCTCGGTCTTCCCATCGCGGGCCGGCACGGGGTAGGCACGCCAAACGAACTTGTTCCCCACCGCCATGTCGTTGAACGGAAAGGAGGCCGTGGAGGAGATATACATGCCGATGCGCTCGGAGCCGAACACGTTCGAAAGATAGTCACTCTCCACGTATCCCACCTGGCGCCCTCCCACCTCGCCGGCAACCAGGCGGCGCAGGAAGCGCAGCGCCTCCAGTGACTCCTCCGTATTGACGTATATCTCGCCGGTCTCCTCATCCATCAACTGGTGTCCCGCCGCAAGCACCTGTACGGTGAAGTCCTCGATAAAGGGCCGTGCCGCGAAGCCGTAGAACGTCGGCGTGCTGGCACCTTCCGGAATCTCTGTCATTTCCCGCGCGAGCTGCGCCAGTTCCTCCCACGTGCGCGGCGGCTCCTCCCAACCGAGTTCCTCCATCCGTGTCTGGTTCACATAGAGCACATACACGGACTTGTTGAAGGGAAGTGTTGCGAGTATCTCCTCGCCCGTCTCCGGATTGACCAGAGTGTTCTCCTCGATCATGATCGGGTAGAAATCCGCGATGTCCTCCGAACCGAAGCCGGGGTCTGCCTCGACGAATTCCTCCACCGGTTTCAGGTACCCATAGCGGAAGTACCGGGCGCTCCAGCTCGGGTACATCTGCGCCATGACGGGGTTCCGCCCCGCGTAGAGCGATGCGATGATCTTCTGGCTGAGCGAGTTGTAATTCCCCTGGTAGATGGGGGCGACGCGGTAGCGCTCCTGGGACTGGTTGAAGAGGTCCGCGATCTCGTTGATGCTGCGGCCTTGGGCGCCTCCCATGCCGTGCCAGAACTCGATCTCGATGCGGTCGTCCGCCGCTGGTCCACCACCCGCCGGCGCGCAGGCGGCCAGGAGCGCGGCCACGGCCGTCAGGCAGGCGGGGAAGATAAGGAACCGGAAGAGGTAATGCATCGCGCGCGAGGCTCCTGCCATGGTGGGACTCGGCACAAAGAGCAGTGCCGGGGGAAGCCTATCGCACACCCCTCCCCCGGCAAGCATGGAATCGTGGACCGGGAGCACCTCCCGGCGATTATTGGGTCAGCACGTCGAGGTACTCCGCCAGGACGGGGCGCACCGCCGCCGTCCAGACCTCGTAACCGGCCGGGGTCATGTGGAGCCGGTCGCCGAGGTACAGTTCATCAATCGGCTGGCCGTCCTCGTCGAGCATGGGCGTGGACACATCAATGAAGACGAGGCGCTCGTCCTCCTCGCAGATGGCGGCGAGAAGGTCGTTCGTCTCCTGCATGGCGGGCCACACGTCCCAGCGCGCGGGGCTCGGCTTGACGGAGAGGACGAAGATGTACGTCTCCGGGAGCTCCGCGTGCACCATGTCGAAGAACTCAATGTACCGGGCGGCAATGCGCTCGGGCGAGAAGCCGGAGGTCACATCGTTGTCACCCTCATAGAGGAGGATCGCCTTCGGCTCGTAGGGAAGCACGATCCGGTCAGCGTAATGGATCACGTCGGAGATCATGCTGCCACCGAAGCCGCGTGGGATGATGTGGAGCCGGCCGTCGAATCCAAGGTCCTCCTGAATGGTTCCGTGCCAGCCGCGCATGCTGGAGCTGCCGATGCCAAGCACCGCTCCGGCGGGGGGGAAGGACTCGGCGTCCTGTGCCTCGAAGGCCTCGATGTCGCTCTCGAACCGGGCCGCCGCGTCGGGCCATTCCGGCCCTTCCTGCGCGGCTGCAGCGGCCTTCACCTGCTGGCGAAGGTCCGGGCTGGTGGAAGTGTGGCCGCAGGCGGACACGCCGAGGACGATGGCGGCTGCCACCACTGGCAGGAACGATGTTGCGGAAAGTTTCATGGAGGTGTCTGTCCTGAATGGGAGTAATGGGTCAGTAACTCTCCTTTAACCATCGGCGGGGAGCGCTCGGCGTGCGCAAGCGTGACTTTCTGCTCCCGGCGGCTTGACAACACCCCCTGCTTTCCCTCGACTGTGCGAACCCTTCCCCCCACGGAGAGTGCCCATGTCCGAAGTCCCAGACCTCGAAGAACTCGGCAAACCGCTCCTGCAGGTGCACGGCCTGCGCACCTACTTCTACAGTCTGGACACGGTAGCGAGGGCGGTGGACGGAGTGGACCTGACGATTCACCAGCGCAAGACGCTCGGAATCGTCGGTGAGTCCGGCTGCGGCAAGTCCATCACGGCGCTCTCCATCATGGGTCTTTTGCCGAAGCCCGCCGGCCGCATCGTGGAGGGGGAAATCCTCTACCGTGGGCGCGACCTTGCCAAGCTGCCCGAGTACGAACTGCGAAAGATTCGCGGCGACAAGATCTCCATGATCTTCCAGGAGCCGATGACCTCCCTCAATCCCGTCTTCACGGTGGGCGACCAGATCGCGGAGGTCTTCCGTGTTCACCGTGGGATGAGCCGGCGCGAGGGCATGCGGGAGGCCATCCGCATGCTCGAGAAGGTCAAGATTCCCGCCGCCGCCCAGCGCGTCCACGAATATCCCCATCAGCTCTCCGGCGGCATGCGCCAGCGCGTCATGATCGCCATGGCGCTGGCCTGCGACCCCGACCTGCTCATCGCCGACGAGCCGACCACCGCCCTCGACGTCACCGTGCAGGCGCAGATCCTCGATCTCATGGCTGACCTGAAGGACAGCTACGGGTCCTCCATCCTCATGATCACGCATGACTTGGGCGTCATCGCGGAAATCAGCGACGAGGTGGCCGTCATGTATGCCGGCCAGGTGGCGGAATACGCGCTGACGGACGACATCTTCGAGGCACCCCTGCACCCCTACACCCAGGGGCTGCTTGATTCGCGTCCCCGCCTTGCCGAAGCGGGCGAGGACAGGCGCCTGCGCCCCATCCTCGGCACCGTGCCCAGTCCCGTCAGCTTCATCCCGGGCTGCCGCTTCCACCCGAGGTGCCCCTTCAGCACCAGCGAATGCCAGGAAGAGGTCCCCGAGATGCGCGAAGTGCTCCACGGCCACATGGTCCGCTGCCACTGGGCTGAGAAGATCCTCGAGGGCACCCAGCCCCGCCACAAGGCGGAGGAACCCGTGCCAGGCTGAGCGGGGGAGGCGGGGCTGCATCTGCCCCGCCATCGGGCACCTTTTGTCATGATCTTCCGTTGACCGCTCCTCCCGCAGTTTGGCCAGTATCGTCCAACAGAAAATACGGAGACCTCAGCGGCGGGGGGGACGTCATCATGTTTGTGGTCAACACGGAGACCGTGCCGGGCTACCGGCTGGTACGTACCCTGGGAATCGTTCAGGGCAACACCGTGCGTGCCAAGCACGTTGGCCGTGACTTCATGGCGGGCCTCAAGAACCTGGTCGGCGGTGAACTGCGCGGCTATACGGAATTGCTGATCGAGGCACGGCGGGACGCACTGCGGCGGATGCTCGCACAGGCGGAACAGCTCGGCGCCAACGCCGTCGTCAACGTGCGGTTCAGCACTTCGG
>SLOM01000135.1 GCA_007132505.1 Candidatus Sumerlaeota bacterium | reverse complement strand
GTTTCATCCCGGGGGACCCCGGGCAGGGGTCGCAGCCTTTACCCACCGTTACGGAAGAAGAACTCACCGCGGAGGACCGGAGGCGCGGAGGGAACGAAAGGTTCCATCACAAGCACCGTTGTGCCGTGGCGGCGTGGCGTGAGTTCCATGAGAAGGAGGAGCACGCAACGGCGCTACGACGCAACGAACAGGGAGCGCGGTCACGGCCTCACCGGTCACCCGCCGACGTGTCAGACCCCCTCGAAATGGCGGGATGCACCCGCGTGAGCCGGCCCGCCGAATGGTCTCTCCCGGAGAACTCTGCACCACGGTTCCAACCAAGCCGGTTGCCCCCGCCACCAGGCTACCGGAAGGCTGATAGGCGGAGGCGAGATCCCGTGGCGGTAAAGCGCTTTGCCCTGATCAGCGACACGCACGGAGCCGTGCACCCCTCCCTGCATGAGATGTTGCGGGGTGTCCACACCGTGTTGCATGCGGGCGATGTGGGCGGGGAGAATGTCCTGATGGAATTGGGGCTCCATTGCTCGGTCATCGCCGTGGCGGGGAACGTGGACGGGACGGGGCCCAATCTGCCCCTCCAGCGCGTCGTGGACCTGCCCTTCGGCAAGGCGGCTCTGGCACACGGACATCTCGTGCCGCCAGGACGCGAGACCGTGGCACGCCACCTGTTCGAGACTTTCGAGCCGCACGGCACCCGCCTGATCGTCACCGGCCACAGCCACCTTCCGGCGCTGCAGTATCGCAAGGGCTCCTATCTGGTGAATCCGGGGTCGGCCGGCAGGCCGAGATTCGGCGCCGGGGCATCCCTCTGCATGATGGACTGGGACGAGGAGACGGACCTGTTCCGGTTCGACTTCCGGCCGCTGGACTGGAGCCGCTGACCCGTGCGCTCGTTCCCCCGCATACCACTGGGCTGCCTGCTGCTCCTCCTCTTTGTGGTGGTGCCAGCGGTGGAACTGCTCCTGCTCGTGCTCTTCACGATGGAGACAAACCTCCTCGTGACGCTCGCCGTGATCGTCCTGACGGGGGTGATCGGCGCCTCGGTGGCCAAGTCCCAGGGCGTCCTGGTCCTCTACGAGGCACAGCGTGACCTTTCGCTCGGGAAGTTCCCGGCGGTGCCGCTGCTGGAGGGCTTGCTGCTGCTGGTGGCCGGGGCTCTGCTGTTGGCGCCGGGGCTGTTGACCGATCTGGCCGGTTTGTCGGTGCTGGTGCCGCCGGTGCGGCGCTTCTACGCCTATGCACTGCGCACGGCCCTGCGCGACCGGGTCTACGTGGCAAGGCAGAATAACAGGCGGCCGCGGGCGACGCCCTTCCAGCAGAAAAAGGAGCCTCCTCCACCGGGCGAACCCCCGGCACGGTCACCTTTCGAGGATCGCTCCCCCTTCGGCAGAATCAAGAAAAAGGACTGAGCCGCCGCGCCGGGCTCAGGTCAGGTCCCCGAACATCTCGTTCAGTTTGGTCTCGATGTACTGGACCGAGCGGACCAGCTCGTCCGTGTCGTGCATCTTCTCCGACTCCTCACGCAGGAGCGGAAGGATGTTGCTGGCGAACTGGCGTGAGGCGGCCCGAACCTCCCCGGTCGAGTTCTCACGGCTGTGCATCATCAGGAGGATCAGCCGGTTCGCCAGCACCATGAAGTGGATCCTGCCGATGTCCGAACCGTAGAGCTTGATGGAGATTTCGGGCGTTTCCTTGTCCGCGACGAGGGTGCGCAGGGCGGCGACGACACCGGCGCCCACCGCGCCCATGGTGTCGGAGCCGACATCACTGAAGTCTCCGCCGGAGGAGACAATGAGGCCCGAGCGGTCTATGACAAGGATGCAGCGGGCACGCGAACCCGCGAGGAGCAACTCCACCGCGGCGTCAATCTTCTCGAGCAGGGCACTGGAAAACTGGAGAAGCTCTCCGGAGCTACCCTCCCGTGGTTTGGGCCGTGGGGTCTTTTCCATAAGATATCGCCTCCCGTTCCGGCTTCATGCCGTCTCAGCGGTACGCGGAACCGTATTGCTGCGCCAGGGTGGCATTCAGCCTCTGGATGACTTCGGCGCAGATGGCCCGAAAGGTCTCAACCACTCCCTTGTTCTGGACGGCGACGGCTTCGAACGACCGGCAGCCGCGCTCGTTCAGCAGCTCCTCGAACTCCTCCACCGGGGTCACGTAAAAGAGGTCACGTTTGTTGTATTGATAGACGAGCGGTATGGTCTGGTAGTCGTATCCGTACTCGCGGAGCATTTCCTTCAGGTCCTGGAGTGACTCGAGGTTGTCTTCCACTCGGGACTTGTCGCTGTCCGCGACGAAGACAAGCCCGTCCACGCCGTTGAGGACCATCTTCCGGGTCGAGCGGTAGTAGGGCTGCCCGGGAACGCCGTAGATGAGGAACTTGGTCTTGAAGCCGGCGATTTCCTCCAAATCCATGGAGAAGTAGTCGAAGAACAGGGTGCGGTCGCCTTCCGTGTCTATGGAGGAGAGCTTGGTCCGGCTGGCTTCGGGGACGAGGCCGTGAATGTTCTGAATATTGGTGGTCTTCCCGCCAAGGCTGGGGCCGACGTAGACGATCTTGCAGTTAATCTCGCGGGTGCGGTAGTTGATGATGGGCATGGATGTCGTGCCAGGCAGGAGCTTTGGAGCGGATTCCGGGTTCTGTGCGTGTTGATCCGGGGTTGTGGGTTGTGGACTCCCTTGGCTGGTTTCGCTTGTGCCCAACAGGGGCGGAGGGGGAGGTGGCCGTCAACCGAAACTCCGGCGCGGGGATGTGCAATTTTCGTGCAGGGGAGCGCGGCGCCCGGAGGTCAGGCGTTGTAGGTGCTGGCCGTGGTGGAGCCTCCCTGCCCGGTCCAGTTGGTGTGGAAGAACTCACCGCGCGGCTTGTCCACCCGCTCGTAGGTGTGGGCGCCGAAGTAGTCCCGCATGGCCTGCAGCAGGTTGGCGGGCAGGCGTCCGGAGCGGAATCCGTCGAAATAGGCCAATGCGCTCGAGAGTGCCGGGACCGGCACGCCGTGCGCCGCGGCCGTGGAGACAACCAGCCTCCAACCGGGCTGCGCGGCAAGCAGCCGCTCCCTGAACCAGGGCGCCAGCAATAGGCTCGGCAGGTCCGCATCCGCGTCGTAGGCCTCCTTGATGTGGCCGAGGAAGACCGACCGGATGATGCACCCCGCGCGCCACATCATCGCGATGCTGCCCTTGTCCAGCTGCCACTCGTACTCGCGGCTGGCGGCCTCGATCATGCCGAAACCCTGGGCGTAGGAGACAATCTTGCTGGCAAGCAGCGCCCCCTCCAGCGCCGGCAGGAAGTCCCGGGCCGCTGGCACCGGGGATGTGCTCTCGAAGCGCAGGTTGGCGGCACCGCGCTCCCGCAGTTCCTTGAAGGAGGAGAGGGCACGGGCAAAAACCGCCTCCGCGATGAGGGTCACGGGCTGGCCGAGATGGAGGCCGTCCTCCACCGTCCAGCGTCCTGTGCCCTTCTGCCCGGCCACGTCGAGGATCAGGTCAACAACCGGCTTGCCTGTTTCCTCATCCTTTTTCCGGAGAATGTCGCTGGTGATCTCGATCAGGTAGCTGTCCAGGTCCCCGCGGTTCCACTGTGCGAAGGTCTCCGCGGCCTGCTCGGGCGTCATGCCGAGCAGGTCCCGCATGAGCTGGTAGCCCTCGCAGATGATTTGGATATCGCCGTACTCGATCCCGTTGTGGACCATTTTGACGAAATGCCCGGCGCCGTCCGCGCCGACCCAATCGCAGGCCACCTCCTCCTCGTTCACGCGGGCGGCGATGGCTTGGAAGATCGGCTTGATGTGGGGCCATGCCTCGGGTTCGCCGCCCGGCATGAGGGAGGGGCCGTGCAGGGCACCTTCCTCGCCCCCGCTGACGCCGGTCCCGACGAAGAGAATGCCCTTGTCTTTGAGCGCATGGCGCCGGCGCGTGCTGTCCGGCCAACGTGAGTTTCCCCCGTCAATGATGATGTCTCCGGGCTCAAGGTGCGGGAGGAGCTGCTCGATGACGGCGTCCACCGGCCGGCCCGCCTTGACGAGAATCATGGCCTTGCGGGGGCGCTTCAGGCTGGCGGCGAACTCCTCCAGCGAATGGGTGCCGGTGATGTTCTTGTCCTTGCCGCGGCCGGAGAGGAACGCGTCCACCTTCTCCGTGGTGCGGTTGTATACCGACACGGAGAAGCCCTTGCTCTCCACGTTGAGGACGAGGTTCTCGCCCATGACGCCAAGGCCGATGAGCCCGAAATCCGTTTGATTCGCCATGTGGGGGTCCTTGCCTTTCGCCTGGTTTTGACCTTGCGCGGCGCCTTGGCGCCGTGTGCGAAGGCCGCGACCTTTGGTCCGGCGCCCCGCCCTGTGGCAAAGAGAAAATTCCCGGCCCGGGCGGGTGACCGGTCCATTTCCCGTTGAGCCTCTTTCCGGACGGGCCGATGGTCGTTCATCGTGCTGTCACAGTCAGACGGGGATGCGAAAACCGCCCGATGGTGCAACCACCCCCTACAATCCTGTTCATGGGCCGCCTGTTTGAGCGGGATCTGGGTGGTCTGCGCGGCATGGCGGAATCGCTCCTGCGTGCCGCCGCCCCCCTCTGTGAGAGGCAGAATCGCACCATCGAGGTGCTCGTGCCCCGCAAAGGCCTCTGCCCGGTCAGGTCCCGTGCCATCGTCGAGGTGCACCTGCCGCTTTGGCGGAGCATCCATCTGACGTGGGATCATTGGACGGTGCCGATGTACGCCCGCTGGCGCAAGAAGTCCGTCCTCTTCAACATGAAGCAGATTGTCCCCTGGTTCTGCCGCACTCCGGCCTTCCCGCTCCTGTATGACATGACCCTCTTTCCCCAGCGGCAGAAGTACCCTTGGCGGGAGTACCGGCTGGCCGACACCCTCTACATGGGCTTGGCCGTCCGCCGGGCCGTGCGCCGGGCGCCACTGTCCATGGCAGTTTCGGAGGCTGTGGCCCGGGACGCCCGCGAGCTGTTCTCCGAGGTGGATCCGGGACGCTTCCGGGTCATCCACCCGGGCATCGAACTGGCCGACTGGGCGCCCCACGAGTGGACCGCGCGCGACCGCGAGGCGTGGGAGCAACTCCACCACAGGGGCCTGCACCGGCCCTACGTCTTCTACTCCGGGACGCTCGGCCGGCGGAAGAACGTGGCGGTGCTGGCCAAAGCCTTCGCGCGTTTCAACCAGGTCCACCCCAACCACCAGCTCGTCCTGACAGGCGGAGCCGGCAACCCACCACGCGACAAGCGCCTCGCCGACGCAATTGTCGGCATCGAGCCCCGGAGCTTCCTCCGCCTCGGGAAGGTGGACCAGCGCACGCTCCGTCTCCTCTACCAGAAGGCGAGTTTTCTGGTCTACCCGTCCCTGCACGAGGGATTCGCCCTGCCGCCACTGGAAGCTCAGGCGGCGGATTGTCCAGTGATCTGCTCGAACGCTTCCTCGCTGGCCGAGACCATGGGGGAGAGCGCCATGCTCTTCGATCCGAACTCACCACGCGAGCTGCTCGAGTGCATGGAGAGAATGGCCGAGGCGGAGGTCCGCAGGGACTACGTGGGGCGCGGCAGGAGGAACGTGGAGCGCTTCTCTTGGGATGACACCGCCCGGGCCTGGCTGGAACTGGCGGACGAGGTCTATGCGGCCGGCTTGGTGCTCAACGCCCCAAACCACCCCTGAAGCCGTCCGGTCCCTTTGGCTGGGGCGTTGTCCTTGACCTTTGAGGGGAACACCCAAAGCTTTCCCCCGCAATCGCGAAGGATATCCGAACACCCAGACATCGAGACAAAGGGAGCCCGACCCGAAGATGAGCACTGCCCGACTTTTCCGCTGGATCACCCGGCCGGTCGCAATCGTGGCCGCATTACTCTTTTTCCCCGCCACACTCACGGCACAGGGGTTCGACCACGGACCCGAACTGGACCAAAGCAGGGATTACTATGCCACGATGATCACCACGAAGGGGAAGATTCACCTGAAGCTCTTCGCCGAGGAAGCGCCGCGAACGGTGAAGAATTTCGTGAACCTGGCAGAGGGCACGGCCGAGTTCCGCGACCCCCGCACCGGGGAGCGGGTCAAGCGACCCTTCTACAACGGCCTCACGTTCCATCGCGTGATCCCAGAATTCATGATCCAGGGCGGCGACCCGCTCGGCACCGGCACCGGCGGGCCCGGATACACCTTCCAGGATGAGTTCGACCCTGAGCTCAATTTCGACCGGCCCGGCCTGCTCGCCATGGCCAATTCCGGCCCCAACACGAACGGAAGCCAGTTCTTCATTACCGAGCAGGAGCCAACCTGGCTGAACCAGCGTCACACGATCTTCGGTGAGATACTGGAGAACACGGACGGCCTGGACATCGTCCGCGAAATCGCCCGCGTGGACCGCGATCACCGCGACAGGCCCCGCACTCCCGTCAGCATCGAGCACCTCAAGATTCACCGCCTCGACAAGGACCTGTCCCCGCAGGCAGCGCTCGACCGCATCGAGGGCCGGGTGCAGGACTTCCTAGAGGAGGAGGCGCCCGAAGCCGCTCCCGAGCCCGAGGCACCCGAAGAAGACTGATCGGCCGGACGGACACCGCCCAGCCAGCCTTCGGCCCGCCCCCCGGAATACCGGCTGTGGCGGGCCGTTTTCTGTCTGAAAGACCAAAAGTCCTGTTGGAAAGCCGGGTCCGGATGGGCTAGACGTGCCGGTGTGGGAAGCGGGACGGATGCACCCCCCGGTGACACTGATGACAAACGGAAAAGTCAGAAACAGGCTCTGGGAAATCTGGGAGCACCGGTACCTCGGGTACACGGTTGCGGTTCCGCTCGTCGTGCTGCTCCTTTTCATCCTGACACTGATCGAAATCCGCCGCCACGAGCCCACCCGCTCCGAACCCATGCGCGTCACCATGGAGATCGAGGAGCCCCCCGCCCCGGAGCCACCCCCCGAAGAACAGACGCCCGAGGAAGAACAACTGGCGGAGCTGGACCCGGTCCCCTTCGATCAGGTGGTGGCAACGCGCGTGGATTCCCCCGAGGACGACACGGAGCCGATACGCGACCCGGTTCAGGGGGAACAGCGGGCCGCCGAGGAACTCGTGGCAGAGCTTGAGTCCCCACCCCCGCCAACCTCCGTGGAGGACTGGGTGCCGACCACCGACCAGATGGCAGACCTGCGGGCACTGCAGTCCGAAGTTTCCCGTGAGCGAAGCAGCCTCGAGCGTGCCGCCAAGGAGATGCGCGAATCCATCATCCGCCGCGAAGTAAGCAGCGCGGCACGAGACTTCGAACTCGACACCGACGGGGGGACGCAGGGGGCCATCCGGCTGCTCAAGCTGGACGGATTCCCCGAGCACGTGGTGGAGGAGGTGCTCGCGCGCTACCGCATCACATTCGAGAGGCGGCACGCCACACCGTCCGCTGGCAGGGGCTTCCTGAACGCGGCCCAGACCTCCTCCGGCACCTTCCGCAACCTCGACCGCGAGGGCTACTACGACGTCCTTGTCCTCTCCACCTACGCCATGACCTACATGGCCTCCCGCGAGCTGGAGGCGCTCCAGCGCAAGGGCTACGACCCCGGCACCACCCGCGTGCGGAAGATCACATTCAGCATCGTCATGAATAGCGAGGACCAATACGACCTCGGAGTTGTGGACCTCGAGGTCGAGCGGGTCCGATAGTACGGTAATCCGGCAGACAGCCGCTGGACAGCCGGGCGTGAGACCCGGCAAGCCGCACGGAGCTGCCAGAAGGCCCGGCAATCCCGCGAACGGGACTGCCCTGCTTTACGCCTTGACAGGGCCGGGATGCTGGGACTCCTATCCAGTCAACGCTGGAGGCTTGGCAGCCCCGCACGAGATCACCGGCAAGGATAAGATGACAGCCCAAGAGACCCCCGGAGATGCACGGCAGGAAGCTGCACTGCGCCGCGCCGTGCGCATGGGCCAGCTTCTCGACCTGTACGGACCGCTGCTCACCGACAAGCAGCGCGAATTCATGAGTCTGCACTACGGGGAAGACCTGAGCTTTGGCGAGATCGCCCGCGAGTACGGCGTGTCACGCCAGGCGGTGCACGATGCAGTGAAGCACGCCGAGCAGGCCCTGGAGAGCTACGAGGAACGGCTCCGGCTGACACCGGCCCAGGTGGAGCAACGCCGCGCCGCGGCCGTTCCATCATACCCGGACGGATCGGCGGAGGAGCAGGCTACCAGTCAGCCAGATCCCGTCCCGGCCACGACAACTCCGAACCTCCGCCCCGCCGTGGAACAGATCGAGGCGGCCATCGAGCGGCTGCGCCGCACCGGAGGCGTGCTCTACAATGTGGACGGGCTGGTCCGCGAACTGGAGGAGTTGGCGCAAACCCTGCGCACGGCCCTTGCGGAAGGGCAGCCGCGGTCCTGAACTGATCATCACCAACCCGGCCAAAAAGCAAATGGCAAGAGAGAGAGTCCCGGTTACACACGATGTTTGACGCCCTTGGCGAGAAATTCGAATCCGTTTTCAAGAAGCTGCGCGGCCAGCACAAACTGAGCGAAGCCAACATGAAGGAGGCGCTTCGGGAGGTGCGCCTGGCACTGCTCGAGGCGGACGTGAACTACAAGGTCGTGAAGGATTTTGTGGGCGCAGTGCAGGAGCGGGCGCTCGGCCAGGAGGTCGTCAAGGGAGTCAACCCGGCGCAGCAGCTCGTCAAGATCGTGCACGACGAGCTGGTGGCCATGATGCAGGGTGGCACGCCCGGGGAGGAGTTGGACCCCGAGCGCACCTTCGTGCTGGCGGGCGGCAAGCAGAACATCGTGATGATGCTCGGCCTGCAGGGCGCAGGGAAGACGACCTTCTGCGGGAAGCTGGCGCGCTACTTGGACCAGAAGAAGGACTCCCGGCCGCTGCTTGTGGCGTGCGACATCTACCGCCCTGCGGCGGTGGATCAGTTGCGCTCGGTGGGCAAGTCGCTCGGCTATCCGGTGTTCGCCGGGGAGGACGGCCAGTCCGTGGCGGAGATCGTGCGGGCGGCGAAGGTCCGGGCAAACGAGAGCGGCCGCGACGTGCTCATCCTCGACACCGCGGGCCGGCTCCACATTGACGAAGTCCGCATGGACGAACTGATCGGCGTCCGCGAGGAGTTCCACCCCGACTATACGTTCCTCGTGGCGGACGCAATGACGGGACAGGACGCGGTGCAGTCCGCCCGGGCGTTCCACGAGGCCATCGGTATAGACGGTGTCTGCCTGACGAAGATGGACGGGGACGCGCGCGGCGGCGCGGCGCTCTCCATCAAGGCGGTCACGGGCCGGCCGGTGGTCTTCATCGGCACGGGCGAGAAACCGGAAAACCTTGAGCCCTTCCACCCCGAGCGCGTGGCCAGCCGCATCCTCGGCATGGGTGACGTCGTGTCCCTCGTCGAAAAGGCCCAGGAGGCCATTGACGAGAAGGACGCCGCAGAGATGCAGGAGAAGCTGGCCAGCGGCAGCTTCTCCTACGACGACTTCCTGAAGCAGATGCGCACGGTGCGCCGGATGGGCTCGCTCAAGGGTCTGCTCGGGATGCTGCCCGGCATGGGCCAGATGCTGCGCAACGTGGACAACGAGCTGCTGGACAAGGAACTGAAGAAGGTCGAGTCCGTCATCCAGTCCATGACGCGCGAGGAAAGACGCGACGGGGCGCTGCTCTCCAAGGACGGAGGCCGCCGCATGCGCGTGGCAAAGGGCAGCGGGCATGCGCTCAAGACAGTCAACGACCTCGTGCGCCAGTTCGACCAGATGAAGGCCATGATGGCCCAGATGGCCGGCGGCGGCGAAGGCGGCATGATGAGCAAGCTGGGCTCCATGATGGGCGGAGGCGGCGGCGACCCGATGGCGGCGCTGCAGATGATGAGCCAGGAAGGCGGCATGGGCCAGCAGGGCATGGGGGGCATGCCGAACCTTCCCCCAGGCGTGCCCGTCAGCAAGAAGATGATGCGCATGCAGAAAGCGATGATGAAGCAGCAGCAGCGGGAGCTGGCCGCCAGCGCCCCGCGAAAGAAGAAGAACCGGAAGCGCAAGACCAAGAGCAAGAGCAGGCGGCGGTAACCACCACCTGCCGGCAAGAGGACCTCAACAGCGGGCAAGAGCCCCTGAAACAATATCCCAAGGAAACCACAGGAAGGAACAGCACCACATGGTCAAACTTCGCCTTACCCGAGTCGGCCGCACCCACGATGCCTTTTTCCGTGTCGTGGCGGCGGACAGCCGGCGCGCCCGCGACGGCAAGTTCATCGAGATCATCGGCCGCTACCAGCCGACGATGAAGGAAAACCAGGTGGAAGTGAAGGAGGACAGGGCGCTTCACTGGCTCCACCGCGGCGCCCAGCCAACGGAGACGGTCCGCTCCATCCTGCGCAAGCAGGGCATCATGCAGAAGTTCCACGAGGAGAAGCAGGCCGCCAAGAAGGAACGCAAAGCGGCGGCCGCCCAGGAATCCGCCGGTTAAGGGGATTTTCGCTCTTCGCCGGGCACAGCGCAGAGTTTTTTCTTGCTGCTCTGCACTGTCAGCCCCACCACCTTTGCCCGTGTTTCCCGTAACGGTTGATACACCGCTCCCGCGTACCCATTCCGCTCCTGCCGGGGAGCGAGGAGACTGTTCCCGATGAGTGAACCCAACGATCACGGCCTGCGCGAACTCGTGCAGTACATTGCAGAAGCGCTCGTGGACGATCCGAACAACGTGAAGGTATCCTGCGTCGAAAGCGACACCTCCGTCATCCTTGAGCTTTACGTCGCCAAGGAGGACGTCGGCAAGGTCATCGGCAAGGGCGGCCAGACGGCCAAGGCGTTGCGGAAGATCCTCAGCGCCGCAGCGACCAAACACAAAAAGAAGTCCCTTCTGCAGATTATCGAATGAGTTCCACCAACCCCGATCCGTGGGTCCTTGTGGCCGTGGGCCTGAGGGCTCATGGTATCCGCGGGGGGGTGATTGTGAAGCCGGTGACCCGTTCCCCCGGCGATTTCTGCGAGGCGCCGTTGGATCGCGTCACACCCCGGCAGCGGGGTGAACTCTTGGCGCCGATCCGGATTCTCAGCCGAAAGATGCACGGTGGCGCCGTCCTGGTCGAATTCGAGGGCATCGCAACACGCAGTCAGGCGGAGGAACTCCGCGGAGCCGAGTTCCTCATCCCCGAGGAGGAGCGATGGGAGTTGCCTCCCGGGGTCTATTACCACGACCAGTTGACCGGACTCCTGCTGCTTGAGGCGGAGACCGGCGAGCCGCTGGGCAGGGTCGCGCGTGTGGCCGAAGGGGTCGCCTGCGACTATCTGGCCTTCCCCCACCCGGACAACCCGCGCAGGGAAGTGCTCGTCCCGGCCCGCGAACCCTTCCTGGTCGAGGTGGATCTGGCGGCGGGCGAGGCACGGGTATCACTGCCGGAAGGATTGATGGACCTTTGACGACGCTGCGCGCCTTCCTCACCAGCCTGCGCCCCCGGCAGTGGACCAAGAACCTGCTGCTGTTCGCCGGGATCGTGTTCACCCAGCGCTGGGACGACCCGCGCCTGGTCGTGAACGCAGTCGGCGCCTTCCTCGTCTTCTGCGCCCTCAGCGGCGTCGTGTACATCATCAACGACATCGTGGACCGGGACTCCGACAGGGAGCACCCGAAGAAGCGCCATCGTCCCATCGCCAGCGGAGAGATTTCCCCCTCCTTGGCTGGCTGGGGAGCCGCCGTGCTGCTCGTGCTCGCACTCGGAGCAGCATGGCTCATCACGTTTCCCTTCTTCGTTTCCGCGGCGATCTATGTCCTGCTGATCACGGCCTACTCCCTCCACCTGAAGCACCTGGCGCTGCTGGACGTGCTGGTGCTGGCCCTGGGCTTCGTGGTGCGGGCGCTGGCGGGAATCGAGGCGCTGCGGGTGCCGGAATACCCGCCGGTGGTGATCACGCCGTATTTCGTCATGACAACACTTTTTCTGGCGCTGTTCCTTGCGGTGGCCAAACGACGCAATGAGCTAGTCCTTCTGGGTGATGGCGCGGCCGGGCACCGCCGCGTGCTCGACCAATACAGCACCAGTTTTCTTGACCAAATGCTGACCATCGCCACCGCGGGCGTGATCTTCAGCTACGCGGCCTGGGCCACGCTCGGCGATTTCGCCATCGTGGACGAGACCTACACGATGGCCTTCACGATGCCGTTCGTGCTCTACGGAGTCTTCCGGTACCTCTGGCTGGTTTACCATCGCGACGAGGGCGGAGCTCCGGAAGTCGTCCTGTTGACCGACCGTCCCATGCAGGTAACCATCCTCCTCTGGACGGCAACAACGGTTGCACTACTGGCCATCAGCCGCTAACCCCCAGCATAGCATCCGGGCACTCCCCCCATCCACGGAGAATCACCCCCGGCCAAGGAACAACCTAAAGATGAGCAACAAGATCAGGGTCGGAGTCATCGGCGTGGGCCATCTGGGCCAGCATCACGCCCGGAACTACTACGAGAACCCCCGCTGCGAGCTTACCTACGTCTGCGATGCGGACGGGTACCAGGGCCGCAAGATCGCGCGCTACTACGGTGCCAAGGCCACGAAGAACTACCGGGACATGGTCGGCGACGTGGACGCCGTCAGCATCGCCACCCCCACCAGCACCCACTACGAGATCGCCAGTCACATGCTGGCCCATGGCATCCATTGCCTGGTCGAAAAACCCATCTGCAACACGGTGGTGGAGGCGGCCAACCTGACCACGCTGGCCAGGGGCAACAACCTGGTGCTGCAGGTCGGCCACATCGAGCACTTCAACCTTGCGGTGCAGAAGTTCAAGGAGATCCTCACCACGCCGCGGTTCATCGAATGCCACCGCCAAGGGCCCTTCGACCCGCGGGTCAAGGACGTGGGTGTGGTGATGGACCTGATGATCCACGACATTGACATCATCCTGCGCATCGTGCGCTCGCCGATCAAATCGTTCGAGGCCGTGGGGGTCGCGATCCTCACGGACAAGGAGGACATCGCCAACGTCCGCATCCATTTCGAGAGCGGCTGCATCGCGAACCTGACAGTCTCGCGCGTGACGCCGAAGCCGCTGCGCAAGCTCCGCGTCTTCCAGGACGACGCGTATATCTCGCTCGACTATCGCAAGCAGACGATGGAGGTCTTCCGCCGCTACTCGCGGGACGTGCAGCAGGACGGCATGCCGAAGTACTTCATCGAGTCGAAGAAGATCCGCGTCAAGCGGCAGGAACCCCTCAAGCTGGAGCTGGATCACTTCCTCTCCTGCGTGGAAGACCAGGTCCTCTATCCGGAGACAACCGGGGAACAGGCCATGGAGGCGCTCGACGTGGTGATCCGCATCACCGAGCAAATCCGCGCCACGACGGTGCCCTTCCCCGTTCTCAATCCCCCCATCGTGGACTGGCCAGAGGCCATTCCTGCGAAAACCTGACCCCGGCTCCGCCCGCCGGAGCTTCCAGACCATGCGCGAGCTTCACATCTTCTTCATCGCCGGCGAAAACAGCGGGGACATCCACGCGGCCAACATGCTGCGCGCGATGCGCCGGCTGTACCCGAAGGTGAAGGCGGTGGGGCTCGGCGGTCCACAGCTCGAAGCCGCGGGCATGGAGCTGCGGCGGGACATGGTGAAGGACCTTGCCATCATCGGGCTGGCCGGTGTTGTGCGCAACTTCATGAAGATCCGCCGCGTCTTCCTCGAAACGGAAGCCTACCTGCGTGAACACAGGCCGGATGCCATCGTGCTGGTGGACTACGCCGGGTTCAATATCCGCATGGCGGACCGGGCGAAGCGCCTGGGCATCCCCGTGATCTGGTACATCAGCCCCCAGATATGGGCATGGCACAAGGAACGCATCCACACGCTGGCCCGCGTGGTGGACCTCATGATGGTCATCTTCCCCTTCGAGGTCGGTCTATACAGGGCCAAGAACGTGGACGTGGTGCACGTGGGACACCCGCTCTTCGACCTGATCAAGATAGACCAGACGAAGGATGAGGTGTTCGGGGAGTACGGGCTCGACCCGGACAAGCCCCTGATCACCATCGTGCCGGGAAGCCGGAAGCGCGAGGTGGAGGACTTCCTCCGGATCATGCTGGAGGGGGCCCGCCGCTATCGCGAGGCACACCCGGGGACACAGTTCGTCATCATCCGCGCCAGCACCATCAGCCGCGAAATGCTCGAGCTGATCGTCGAGAAGGAGAACCTCTCCTTCCCGGTGCAGATCGTGGACCGGTTCCGCTACAACCTGCGGCAGTACGCGGACTTCTCCTGGGTGAAGAGCGGTACCTCCACCCTGGAGGCAGCCATCCTCGGCGCCCCACACCTGATTGTCTATAAGGTGAACTTCCTCACCTGGGTGATCGGCAAGCAGCTCTTCACGATCAGCTTCATTGGGCTGCCGAACATCGTGGCCGGCTCCACCATCGTCCCCGAGCTGCTGCAGGACGAGTTCACACCGCTCAACCTCGCCGAGAAGACGGCCCACTATATGGACCAGCCGGAGGAGTACCAGCAGATGCTGCGGGACCTGCGGCGGGTGAAGGAAATGCTCGGCGGCCCCGGGGCCAGCCGCAAGGCCGCGCGGACGGTGCTCGAGTTCTGCGGCATCGAACCGGAGCAGATGGAACACGACGCGCCCGGAAGCACCTCCCCGTCTCCACACGGCGGGAAGCACCGCGGGCGGACACCGCCTCCACCCCCGGGCAGCAAGCACCGCGAACGCAATCTGCTCACAGGCTCCTGAGACAACACATGCACCAGAGACCACTCGTTGCCATCGTCGGACGGCCCAACACGGGCAAGTCCACGCTCTTCAATCGCCTGGCCGGTGAACGCCGTGCCGCCGTCCACCACCTCCCCGGCATGACGCGCGACCGCCACTACGCCGACACCGACTACCGCATGAGGCCCTACACGGTGATAGACACCGGGGGCTATGAGGACGATACAACCTCGACCATGCTCCAGCAAATGCGCACCCAGAGCCTGCTGGCCATGGAGGAGGCCGACAGGGTCATCTTTCTCACGGACGTGAACGAGCCGAACGATCCGGTGGACCTTGAGATCCTCGAGAAGCTCCGCGCCTTCGGGAAGCCCTTCTTCCTGGCCGTGAACAAGTGCGAGGGCGAGATGCGCGAGGCACAGGCGTACGCGGACTTCTCCGTGTTCGGGCTCGACCAGGTCTATCCGGTCAGTGCGCTCCACGGCGATGGCGTCTATGACCTGATGGACGACGTGACCGATGGCTTCGAGACCTGGGACCCGGACGAGGAGGAAGAGGACGAGCACACCGTCCGCATCGCCATCGTGGGCCGGCAGAACACGGGGAAATCCACGCTGCTGAACAAGCTCTTCGGTGAGGAGCGCGTCATTGCCAATCCCGAGGGCGGCACCACGCGCGACGCGATAGACGCGGCGGTGGAGGTGGACGGAAAGCGCTACATCCTGATAGACACGGCGGGCATCCGGCGGCGTGGCCGCATCGAGCGCGGGCCGGAGAAGCTC
This sequence comes from Candidatus Sumerlaeota bacterium, assembly GCA_007132505.1. GTDB lineage: Bacteria > Sumerlaeota > Sumerlaeia > SLMS01 > SLMS01 > SLMS01. The sequence goes on along the minus strand of SLOM01000135.1, from coordinate 7,700 downwards.
AGCGTTCACTCCTCCTTCCGCGCCATTGACCGGGCGCACGTGGCCGTGCTCATGCTCGACGCCAGCGCAGGCATCACCGCCCAGGACCAGCACATCGCAGGTTACATCCTGGAGCGCCGCAAGTCATGCATGCTGTTCCTGAACAAGTGGGACCTCGTGTCGAAAAAGGAGGATGCCTTCGGCAGGACGATCAAGGAGGTCCGGCGGGAATTCCGCTTCATGCCCTGGGCACCGATCGTGACAGGCAGTGCGTTCACCGGCCAGCGTACCCACAGGCTCTGGCCGCTCGTCGAGCGTTGCGCGGAGAACTTCCGCAAGGAGTTCTCCACGTCGGAGCTGAACCTCATCCTCAAGAAGGCCACCAGCTACCTGAGCCCACCCACCCGCAAGGGCAACACGCTGACGATCAAGTACGTGACACAGACAGGCTCGCGGCCGCCGGCACTGACGTTCTTCGTGAATGACCCGAAGCTCATGCATTTCAGCTACGAACGCTTCCTCCAGAACCAGTTCTACCGGCAGCTCGGCCTGGAGGGGACGCCGCTCGTGATGCGCTTCCGGCGCAAGGCGCCTCCCCGCGGGTGGGAAAAGGCCGTCCGCCAGCAGCGCGCCTCACACCGCGCTCCGCGTGAGACGCAGCACATGGAGGACACCTTCTACGCCTCTGTATATACAGACGAAGGTGTCGTGCTGGAAGCCGGCAACCTGGGAGAGGACGGCGAATGATGGAGCTTGCCCACGACGCTGTCCTGCTGTTGTTCTGTTACGTGATCGGTGCGATTCCGACCGGCCTGCTCGTGGGGCGTGCGCTTGGCGGGCTGGATGTGCGGCAGCATGGTTCGTGCAACATTGGCGCCACCAACGTCTGGCGCGTCCTCGGGTGGAAAGCCGGCCTGCTGACCTTTGTGACAGACGTGGGGAAGGCCTACCTGGCCCTGCTGGTGGCGTGGTCGCTCCATGCCACCGGCCCGGGGGTCATCGTGCTGGCCGCGGTGGCTGTCCTGCTGGGGAACTTCTTCAACGTGTTTCTCGGTTGGAAGGGCGGCAAGGGCGTGGCGACGGGGCTCGGCGTCTTTCTGTTTCTTGCGCCGGTCGCAACGGCGTTGGCCCTGGCTGCGTTCGCCGTGGTCTTCGCCGCGTCGCGTATAGTCAGCCTGTCATCGCTTGTGGCAGCGGCGGTGCTCCCCGCGGGCGTGTGGCTGACCGGCCAGCCGGTGGACATCCTTGTCTTTACGGTGGCGGTGAGTGCCGCCGTCATTTTCAAGCACCGGACCAATATCCAGCGGCTTCTGACCGGCCAGGAGCATCGCTGGGGGAAGAGCCGCGAGTAAGCCACCCCGAGTGGAACCGGGCGATCTACTTTCCGAGACAGAACGTGGCGAAGACGGCGTCCAGCACGTCCTCGTCGAGCGAATCGAGCCCCAGCACTGAATCCATTGCGCTGAGCGCACCGGTCAGGTCCACGGACACGAGTTCCACGGGAGCGCGTTCCCGGAGGTTCCGGGCTGCCGCCTCGAGCCCATCCGCTGCCCGGCGCAGTGCCTCCTCCTGGCGGGCGGACGCGGCGGCGGGAAGGCTGCCGCCCTCGCTCTCCGTGCCGGCAATCTCGCGAAGGAGCGCCGTCTCCAGCGCGTCGAGCCCCTCGCGCGTCTTGACACTGATGCGGAGCTCCCCGGCGCAGGTGCCCTCGTGCGGCCGGAGCGTGGCTTGTGGTGCGCTGTCTGCGGGGGCGAGGTCAGTCTTCGTATAGACGATGAAATGCCGCAGGGTTGCCAGCGCCGCGTACTCCTCCGCTGCGTGGGGGTCCGGCCGCATGGCATCCACAAGGAACAGGACCACCTGCGCGGCCAGCAGCTCCTCGCGCGAGCGGCCGATGCCGAGCGCCTCGATCTCCTCCGGATCCGGCCGGAGCCCCGCCGTATCCACAAGGGTGAGTGGCACGCCACCCAGGTCAATCGTGGCCTCCAGCGTGTCGCGCGTCGTGCCGGGATGCGGCGTGACGATGGCCCGCTCGCGGCCGAGCAGGGTGTTGAACAGTGAGGACTTGCCGGCATTGGGCCGGCCGGCGAGGACGGCCCGCGCCCCTTCGTGCAGGGCCCTCCCGCGCCGCGAGGTGGCCAGCAGCGAGGACACACCTTTGAGTGCATCCCGGACTGCCCCGAGGTGCCGCTCGACGGCCGGCTCCGGGATGTCCTCCTCGGGATAGTCAATCGCAGCCTCCAGTTCCGCCGCCGTCTTTACGAGCGCGCTCCGCAACTCCATGAGCCGGCGCGACAGCCCGCCGCGGAGCTGCGCCAGTGCCGCCCGGCGCCCCGCCTCCGTACGCGCCTGCGTGAGATGGGCGACCGCCTCCGCCTGGGCAAGGTCCAGCCGGCCGTTCAGATAGGCCCGCCGCGTGAACTCCCCCGCTTCGGCAAGCCGCGCCCCCGCCGCGCCGCAAGCCTCCAGCGCCGCCTCCACCACCACCGGCGAGCCGTGCAGGTGAAACTCCACCAGATCCTCACCCGTGTACGACCGCGGCGCACGCCAGTGAACCGCCAGGCAGGAGTCCACTGCCCCGCGCGTCTCCGGATGACGGAGCGTCCCGAGCACCAGCCGACCGGGGCCGGCGCCCTGAAGCATCCCGCCGAAGAGCCGATCCGCAGCCTGCAGGGCGCCCTTTCCGCTCATGCGGACGATGGCAATGGCAGCGCGCCCCGGCGCGGTGGCCGGAGCGGCGATGAGATCCTCCCGGCCCGCCCCGGAGGGAAGCGCCCGGGCCACGTCACTCCTCCGCGTGCATGGCAGGCTCCCCAGCACCGGCCTGCTCAATGTCTATGAAGTCCCAGAACCCGGGCTCCCCATCGAGAAACTCCTGAGGGATGGGATGGAGGGAGTAGCCCTCCGCCATGCGGATCTCGTTGGTGCGGCGCAACTCGGCGATGCGGCGGGCCTCGAACCGGCGGACGCGGCGGAGGTACTCGCGCTGTTCGGGCGTTTCATAGTCGAGGACTATGACGAGGTGGTAGCCCGAGCCCGTCTCCACGGGAGGCGTGGTGGTGCGGTGCTTGACGGAGCGGGCAGCCTCCCAGAGGGCCGGGTTGATGTCCCCCTCCTCGAACCAGCCCAGCTCGCCACCGAGCTGGCGCGTGCCCTGGTCGTCGCTGTAAAGGCGGGCGGCCTCGGAGAAGGGAAGTCCTGCGGCGATGTCCCGGCGGATGCGCAGGGCCGTTTCCATGGCACGGTCGCGTTCGGTTTCGCGGCTGAGGTTCGCCCGGATAAGCAGGTGCGCCAGGCGCAGCCGGTGTGCCTCCGCCACGGACCCGTCAAACGGCGTTTGTCCGCCCGCCATGACGTAGCTGGTGACGGCCTCCCGCACGATGAGGCTGCCGCGGGCCTGCTCCCGCACCCATCGCCGGAAAAGGTGAGAGTCAATGTCGAGTTCTCGCAGCAGCGCCGCGAGCCGCGCACTCCCCCCGGCGAGACGCTGGTAACGCTCCATGGCCGCACGGTAGCGGCTCTCCACCACCTCGGGGGGAATTTCGCGGTCGAACTCGAGTTCCGCCCAACTCCGCAGCAAGTAGTCGTCCACCACGTCGCCCAGCAGCTCCGCGCGGAGCATCTCGTCCGGGATTCCGCCTGCCTGCGGCTCGTTGAGCCGGTAGTCGAGAATCCAGAAGTCCATGTCCCGGAGGGTGAAAATCTGCCGGTTGACCGTGGCGAGGACGCGGTCGCCTTGGGGGCTGCCGGCGGCCCCGGTCCGGGCCAGAGCAGGCAGCAGGAGGAGCACGCACAGAAACATCAGCAGCCCGCGAAGCGCCGCCGATGCGTGGCAGTGGTTGACCCCGGAGCCGCGCTGCCCCTTTGCTATCCGAGAGGAAAAGAAACCGCCTGAGCCGCGCGAGCGCGCCCCCCCGCCTCCTCTGGTCTTCTCGATTCCGCATCCGGGAGGGTCCCGAAATTGTCCGGCTGGATGTTGCTGATTCCCCCCTCGGAGTCCAAGGTCACCCCTCCGCCGCGCAGTCCCTCCTATGCCTCGGCAAGGAGGAGGAAGAAGACCAACGCGTTCCCGGAGCTGGAGCCCTTCCGCAATGTGGTGATGGAGGCGGTCCTCGGTGCGCTCGAACGCGGGCTGGGGCTTGAGCAGCTCTTCGAGGTCTCCGGCAGTTCGCTCGAACAGGCGATCGCCTGCAACCGCCAGCTGCCAGAGAACTCCGCCATTCCGGCGCGCGACCTCTACAGCGGCGTCATGTGGGAGGCCATCGGCTACCCGGAGCTCGGGCGAATCGAGAGGCAGCGATTCGATCGGCATACGCTTATTTTCAGCGCTTTGTTCGGCCTGCTGCGGCCGACCGACTGCATCCCGCCCTACAAGCTCAAGATGAGCGGAAACCTCGGCGGCGCGGTCGGCCGGATCGTGCAGTTCTGGCGCCGGCCCGTCAGCGAAGTGCTTCGCCGCGAGCTGAGGGGGAAGGTCGTGTGGGATTTCCTGCCGGATATTCATCGCCGGGTGTGGGACAACACGGGTGAGATCGTGGCACGCCATCAGGTTAAATTCGTCAAACGGATCGTGCGCGGCGGCGTGGCCGAATACAAGACCATCAGCCATCACTCCAAGTCGCTCAAGGGCTCCCTCATCCGCCACCTGCTGAAGAAGAACGCCAGCTCCCCGAGAGACCTGCAGGACTTCCACCATCCGGACGGCTACACCTACCACCGGGACCTGAGCGTGGAATCTGCCCGCGAATCGCAACTCGTGTTCGCGGCGGACTGACCCCCCGCCAGGCGTTCCGGCCGGCCGGCCCGCCCCTTTTCACGACATCGCATCCGCCGCGCAAGGCTGCTGTTTCAGGGGGTACGATCCTGTTCCGCCTGGGCCCGTGCCGTGAGCACCAGCCGAACCATCTCGTTGTCCACCGGCTCGAACTGCTCCGCGGGAACCTCCAGCACGCGTTCGCCCTTGCGGAAGAGAGCCACCTGCTCGGTCCGGCTGAGGAGATCAATGTCCAGGAACGGCTCCGCGTCCTCGTCCGCCGAGTCGTAGAACCGGAAGACGGCCTGCGCCTCCTGCTCGGCCAGGCCGAGCATTTCGTCGCCGGACTCCATGGCCTCGAACGCCTCGAGGAAGTTCGCCACAGCCGTGGGCCGAAGGATGGTGGGCCTTTCCCCCGGCATTTCCGCACGCCATGCGGCCTGGGTCTTTTCAAGGGTCATTGTTTCGCCCGCCACCACGATGTCGAAGCGCACGGTACGGTCCGCCAGACCGGGCTCGATGCGCCGGTCCTCGAGGTCCCGCCGGAACTTGAAGATGCGCCCGCCTTCGCGGAAATCCACCTGCCAGAGGGAATTGTCCTGCTCGCGGAGGATGTAGGTGTGGCCTTCGCGCGAGTCCGTCTGGCCGAAGCGCAGGGAGTGGCGCTGGCCGTCCTGGCCGGTCGCGGTGAGCCGGAAGCTCTCCTCGAGGATGCCGTACCGCCGCCAGTCTTCGCGGTCCAGGTCGGAGGTGACAAGCTGCTGGGCGGAGAGGGCACTGACGCGCTGCAGGAAGTCCTCCAGCCGCTGGGGATGGATCGGCACGCCCGGTGTCGCGGCGAAGAACCACTCCCCATCGTCCCCCCGCACAAGCTGCATGGTGCTCGGGCCGGAGGAGGTCTCCACCTCCACGATCTCGCGGGGCTGGAGCCAGACGAAGCGCTTGGTGCCCCATTCGGCGGCGGGACGCAGCAGGTCCGTCACGATGGAGGCAGCCACGATTCCAACGGTATCCTCGCCCGCCTGCACATAGAACTGGTCCCGGTCCCCCACGCGGTTGCCCACGGCGAAAACCGTCTCGCCCTCCACGATCAGCCGGGCGATGGGCGAATCGAGCCCGTGATCCACTTCCTCATAGTCCTCCGGCGCTCCGGCCTCCTGAAAGCGCCCTCGCTGGAGGTTTTCTTTCAGGCGCTCCATGAGCACGCGGTCCACGGGAACGGTGTGATGTCCCTCGCGGACGAGCCGCCAGCGCTCGGAGTCCTCCCGGGGGCGTTCCACACGGAAGCTGCCGCCCGGTCCGGCCACCCGCATGACGGTGGCAGTGTCGAGCCTGCCGGGCAGGATCGAGCGGTCCCGAAGGTCCGCCACTTGTTTGTTCGAATTGCGGTAGAACCATTCCGATACGGTGAAGATGTTCTCCTCGCCCTCGATCTTTGCATAGACATGGCCGAGTTCGGTGGGCTGCCGGCCGAAGAGCAGGGTGCGGGTGACCTCCTCGCGGTTTTCCCGAAGCGTAATGGTGACGGCGCGGCTGGGCTCCTCGAGACCGTAGGGCGCGAGGTCGCCATCTTCGGGCGGGAAGCTGGCCTGCCGGCGAGCTCCGCGCAGGTTCTCCAGGTAACTGTTCATCACGGAGGAATCCGCCGGGGCCCGGGTGGGCTCCACGATCTGCCAGGGATCACCAGCTCCGCCCGGCCGCACCACTTTCATCCGCCCGTGCTCGTTGTCGAACACGACGGAGGTCACCAGGTCGGGCGTCTGGAAGAGGACCTGCTCGGCCTGCATGCCGCGCAGGATCGCCCGCTCCACGCGGTTGAGGTCCCAGAGATAGGCGGTGAAGAGCACCGCCGCGGCAACCATGGCCACGAGCGGCCGAAGGAGCAGCTTCATCGCGTCTTCCTCCTGATGATCGCCCAAGCCGTGCCCCCGACGGTGATGGCGAGGCCAAGGGCGAGGAAGGTGCCGAGAAGAATCCACGCGCGCGTCGTGGTCAGGACGACCGGAGTGCTGCGCAGGTAACGCGGCGGCACCTGCAGCAGCTCCTGGCGCTCGCGCAGCCAGTTCATCGAGGCCACGAGGAACGACGCGGCATCGCCGTTGCGCTCCAGCAGCTCATCCACGAAGGCATCCGAATCGCCCACGGCGACGACCCGCATCGTATCGCCCCAGCGCCCGCCCGGCGTGAGCTTCTCCACCGCCACGGAAACGTACTGCATGCGGATCTGCTCGGGATTGTTCGGCGGCACGGGGCGGGTGATGCTGCGCAGTTCCTCAAAGGGCTCCGTCCAGACTTGGTCGTTGGTCACGAGGACAACTTCCTGGCGGATGCCGTCCGGCATGCTCTCCACGGGGAGGAACGGGCGTGCCTGATCCATGTAGAAGGGATTGCGGCGGGTGCCCTCGCCGATGGGATGGCGAGTGAAGCCGACGACCGGCGTGAAGGTCCGCCCGAAGGCTGGAACCGAGACGGGGTCCACGATGAGTTCGTTGGGGGAGAGCAGCCCCACGTGGCGCAGGAGCGTTTCGAAGTTGTCCATGTCCGCCGCGGCTCCGCGCGCGAGTACCGGGTCGAACAGAAAGAGCAGCTTGCCACCTTCGTCGAGATAGTGCCGGAGGACTTCCAGCTCGTAGTCGAACAGGTCGCGGGTGGGACCTGCGACGATGACGGCGGCCGCATCCTCCGGGACGCCCGTCTCCATGAGGCGCACCTGGCGGGCGGGCAGGATGGTGTCAGCCAGGAGCTGCGCGGCCCGGGTCATGCCACCCTCCGACCCGTCGAGGTGGCGTTCGCCGTGGCCCGTGGTGAAATAGATGCGTTCCTGCTCCGTCTGCATCAGGCGTGCGAGTGTGTTCGTAAGATGGTGTTCGCGCCGGCGGTCGCCGACGTCGAGCTCCCCGCTCTCCCGGCGGACGACGTTGCCCTCCGCGTCCTGGCGGATGAGGATCATGTCGCCGTTCGAGATATT
>SLOM01000197.1 GCA_007132505.1 Candidatus Sumerlaeota bacterium | reverse complement strand
GGAGGGGGATTTGCCGTCTCTGCTACCGTTGTTTTCAGTCATCTTGGGCCATCCTGCCCTTTCTCCGCCCACTCTTTAAACTTTCAGGCCAGGTGTCTCAAGGGGGATTGGCAGGTAGGGGAGCCTCCCAGGACATGGTCCGAGCTGGAGGAGATGGCCGCGCGTATAGATGCCCTTGAGCGGCCTGGACGTGCGATCGGCCTTCCGGCCGGCGATGCGGAGATCGTCTGGCAGACATTCTTCTCCTTCCTCGCTTCAGGCCGCATTCCCCTGCTTGACCCGGACACGCGCCAGCCACTTCTCGACACGCCCCGTTTCCGCGAGGCACTCGATTTCTATCGCGGGCTCAAGCGCTACGCTCTCGTGGACCGTGCCCACAGCTCGATCGTGCGTTTGGTACCGGCCAGATCGCTTTCCACGTGAGCGGGGCATGGAACTTCATCCTCCTACCGCGCGACTATCCTGCTCTTGACTATGGCTACAGCTTCATCCCGGCACCGGACGATACCGATCCTGAGGAAGCGGGTTGAGCCATGGCGGGCGGACAGATGCTCGTCATTTTCCGTCAGAGCCGGAACCACGAGGAGGCGAAGAGGTTGCTCGACTTTCTTGCCTCACGGCCGGTGGCCACGCGCCTGACCCTTCCGATCCGGTCGGTCCTCCCGGCGTTTCGCGGCGTGGAGGAGTTCCCGGAGTTCAGCGGTGAACCCGCGCGTGTCTTCCACGCAAGGATGATCGAGCGCGCCATGGCACCGGATGCGGTTCCGTATTGGGAGGAAATCCGCCGGGACCTGGTCACGCTGCTCGACACGGCACTGCTCACGAACGCACCCCTTGAGGCGCAACTTCGTCAGGCCAACGAGCACTGGAGCAACCTTGCGGAGGAGTACAGGTAATGGCCCGCGGTACGAGGTTCCGGCCGCGAGGGCGTCCGGCAAGGCCGGGGCGCTGGCAGACGATCCTGCTTCTCTCGCCCTGGCTGGTCACCTTCCTGATCTTCGGCATCTTCCCGCCGGTCTTTGCGCTGACCGTCAGCTTCTTCGATTACAGCCTCCTGAACCCGAGCTGGGACTTCGCAGGGACAGACAATTACCGTTCGGTGGTCACCGCCCCGATTTTCTGGAAGTCTCTCTGGAATTCCATCTTCTATACGATCGGCACCGTTCCGTTCATCATCTGCCTCTCGTTGGGGCTGGCCGCTCTTCTAAACAGGCCGCTCCCCTTGAAGGGCCTCTTCCGGGCAGGCTTCTTCCTCCCTACCGTGACATCCATCATTGTGATATCGCTTGTCTTCAAGTATCTTTACGCGACGGACGGCCTTGCGGACCGGTTCCTAATGGCGGTCGGAATCGAGCCGCCGAGGCCCTCGTGGCTGCTCAATCCGTCCCTGGCGCTGCCATCGCTCATGGCCATGGGAATCTGGAGCAGTGTGGGCTTCTATGCGGTGCTCTTTCTCGCTGCGATGCAGGGCATTCCGGACCACCTCTATGAGGCCGGGCGGATCGAGGGCGCCGGACCATTCGCCCGGTTCATCCATATCACGGTGCCCATGTTGCGCCCAACGATCGCTTTCGCCGTGTTTCTGGCGACCATCAACGCGATTCAGGTGTTCCCCGAGGTGTTCACGATGACCCAGGGAGGACCGATGGGTGCCACAACGACACTCGTCTTCTGGATCTATGAGCTTGGCTTCACCCGTTTCCAGATGGGCCGTGCTTCGGCGGCCACGGTGATCCTCGTGCTGATCATGGTGGCGGTGGTTTTCGTGCAGTTCAGGGTGCTGCGTGCCGGCAAGGGGGTGGGGGAATGAAGCTGCCGCCGAGCATCCGCCTTGTCATTTCGAGCCCCGTGAACCTGATCATGTTCGTCCTGGTTTGCGTGTTGCTCTCCGCGTCGGTCTATCCACTTTTCGTGATGGTGCGGACGTCCTTTCAGTCGGCAGGTGATCCACTTGAGGGCACGCCGGACCGGATCGTTCTGGCGCGAGCCCAGCCGGGGGGGCTCACCGTTCACAACCAACCCATGCGGGAAGGTGTCTGGTCCGAGCAGGAGGGCTTTCAGGCGGACCCCTCCGCATGGTCTCTCGATACAGAGGATAATGTCTACCTCGCTGAGTTGGACGGCGCGGCCATATTTGCCTCATGGGACGGCGACATCCGCCGCGTCCGTCGCATGGAGGTGAATACCACGGCGGACCTGGAGGGATGGCGCATTGCCTGGAGGAACCTTGCGGGTGACGTGGCCGTGCAGCCAATGGCGGTGTCCGATGGAACGGCGGCGGCCGCCCCCTCCACCCGGATGGTGTCGGTATATCCGCCGGAGCGTGCCGGACAGCCGTTCGACGGCATGCAGGTCGTGGCCTTCAAGCTGATCGCCCCGGAGCCGGGAGCACAGTGGACCGAGGCCGCCATCGTGCCGAAACGCTTCACAACGGTGAACTTCACGAACGTCTGGCGGGCCGACAACTTCTCCCGCTATACCTTTAACAGCTTCTTCGTGGCGGTCATGGTCACGATTGGAGCAGTCGTGACGAGTCTGTGCGCCGGCTATGCCTTCGCAAGGAGCGAGTCCCGGCTGCGCACAGTGTTCTGGATCATGGTGCTGGGGAGCATGCTCATCCCGGCGCAGGTGCTTCTGATACCCGCCTTCCTGATCCTTCAGAACTTCCCGTTGTTCGGAGGCAACGACCTCTTTGGCCAAGGGGGCATCGGGCTGCTCGACTCCTACTCGGGCCTTATCCTGCCGAATCTTGTCATGCCGCTGGGGATTTTTCTGGTCCGTCAGAGCCTGCTTTCCATGCCTGACTCCTACGAGGAGGCGGCCGTGATGGATGGTGCATCAATTCCGAAGCTGCTCTGGCACGTGATCGCCCCCCTGCAACGGCCCATTCTGGCGACGGTTGCCCTTCTCGCCTTCCTTTTCAACTGGAACTCGTTCATCTTTCCGCTGATTCTGATCCAGACGCCGAGCATGCGCACGCTGCCCGTCGGCTTGGCACTGTATAGCGCCCGCGATACGGTGGACTGGGTGCATCTGATGGCGGCCTCGACCCTCACCGCCCTGCCGATATTCATAATTTTCCTGTTCTTCCAAAGACAGCTCATCTCCGGACTCGTCCACGAAGGAGTCAAAGGATGACCCGCCATGCTGCCGCGCTACTCGCGCCGCTCGCTGTATTGCTGCTCACCCTGAGCAACGTCACCGCAGAAGGTGTACGCTACCACTGGACCTTGCCCGGCATCTCTTTCGGATCGCCTGTCTCGATTTCGGACCGCGACGAGTCGCCCCGGTCGGGCACCACGATCCGTCTGACCTTCCCCCGGGCGGACCTTCCCGGCGACCGCACCGAGGCAGTCCTCAACATGGAATTCGACGTTCAGGAGAACCCCTCCCTCGGCTATTCCTATGGCGGATTCGCCATTCCCTTTCCCTCACCGGTCCAAGCCACCGAGGACGGCGAGGTTGCCTTTCTGATCCAGAGTGAGGCCGCGATCTCCAGCTTCCAGATCGTGTTGCGAGACCAGGACCTGCGTCGCTCAACGCATACCATGGAGGTGGAAAGCAGCGACGAGTGGACGGCCGGCCGGATACCGCTGGAGGACTTCGATCCGCCGGTGGTGGCCGCACTGGAAAGCATCGCTTTCGTTGTGCTCGGAGCTGAATCGGGCACGCTCCGGGTGGCAGAGTTGAGGCTCCCCGTACAGACAGAAACGACTGCGCTTTCTGCAGTGTCGCAAGTGCATCTCCGTCCCAAGTGGTACTCCCACCAGCGCATGGCCGAACTCGTCGCTGAGCACCGTGAGACTCCGCTTCTTGTCATTACATCACCAACCCGGGAGGGAGGCAACAGCGTCGCCGAACTCCTCGAGCACGACGAGTCATGGCGCCCCCTGCTCCGGCAAACAACGAACCTGCTCGTGACGGACAGTGATTCCACTACGCCGCGGCTGACGCTTTACGCTCCGGATGGCCGGCTTATGGTTCGTTCCCACCCCCATGACCCTGATGCGTTCGAAGTCCTGGCCTCAGCCTTGGGCGCAGAAGCAGAGGACTGATTGAATGAAGCTTGTGTCAAGCCACCCCACCACCGCAGCGGAGCCCTCTTCCTTCGCGGACGATGTCCGCCGGATCCGGGAGGCAATCGAGCTGGCCCTGAGGACAGACGGGACAGCGGCGAGTTTTGGGCATGGTGTCTATCAGCTCGGGGATCATGGAGTCCTTTGCCTTCCGCGCCTGACAGGAGACAGCCGGCGCCCGTACGGGCGAGACGGTTCCAATTTCTGGGCGTACAGCAGCGGCTACATGCATGCCAACGACGGCTTGTTTTCCATCTTTCCGAAGCGGACGGAGGGGCAGGAGCCGCCTGTTGCTTTCTTTGCGGGAGTACGCGATGGCGCGGAATGACTGCCGTTTCCGATCGCCAGTGTACCCGCGCGTGCTCCTTCCGATCGGATTCAGCCGAAACGCTCCACCGTGCTGGGCGGCGTCTGTGTCTACTACCTCTGCGAACTGGACGGCCTTCTTCTGACGCTCCGTGTCTTTCCCGAGCACGCCGGCTCCACATGGTTCTCCCTGCTTGCCGAGAACCGGGCAGCACAAAGCCGCGAGGTGCTCCTGTCTTCCTTCTTCAACCCAGTCTTGCGCCATCAACTATACGACACTGATGAGGACAGGTGGTTCCGGGAAATACGAGTCGCCGGGGATGCACGGGATGGCAGCCGGCTGTTTCATCTGAGGGTCAACGAGGACAAGGACAGGTACACGTCCATCGCCCACCATTATGCGCTCCAGCGCACGGCCCGGCAGGGGCCCGGCGTCAGCCTGTTGGACGAGCAATGCACCACCTCCCGATATGACTACATGGGAGGCCCGGAGCGGAACCTTTCGAACTCCCTACCGCTCCACACGGGGCGTTTCCAGAGGCAGCCAGGAGTGACCACGTTCACGGAGCCTGCTGTTGCCGGAGACCTGCTGAGGCTCGCGCTGCAGCCCGATGCCTCGGCACAGTTTGACCATCACTTCTTTGCGGCCGGCGATGAGCCTTGGAAGGATGGGGCGACGAATCGTGCTCCACAGCCTGACATGGTGGACAAGCTTGTGCGCCAGGCCGAGCGATACGTGGCCGATGGCTCCACTCCCATCGCGCTCCTCGTTTCGACGTCCTCGCGTGAAGCCATTGACGCCGACACCTTCACTGCCTTTTTAGGCCACCTGCAGACACAGGTGGAATTCTGCGCGCTCATGAAGGGTTACGCGCAGCTCTCTGAGAATTCACTCATCGGAATTCGGGACGTCTTCCAGGCGATCGAGGGGCTGCTCTACTGGCGTCCAGAGGCCGCCCGCGCCAAGATGCTCGAAGCTCTCTCCTATACATGCGTGGACGGCCGCTGCTTCCGGCAATACGCGTTGCCACACGGAAACGGCACCGTCGGCAGGATGGACCTTCGTCCCTTCATTGATCAGGGCTGCTGGGTGATCAGCACCGTCGCCACGTACCTCCGGGTCACCGGTGACTTGGACTTCCTCGACGAGGAATGCGGCTACCACGAGATCGTCAGTGAGGAAGCGCGGCGGGTCCGCCCCGCACGTGAACGCGGTACTGTGCTGGAGCACCTTATCCGCATCACGGAATACCTTCTTGCCAACCGCGCGGAAGACACGGGAGCGATCCGGGCGCTATACGGTGACTGGAACGACGCGCTCGACGGCCTCGGCACCTTGCCGGACGGGAGCCCGGGGTACGGTGACGGTGTCAGTGTCATGGCCACCCTTCAGGTCCTGCAAAACCTCTCCGAAATGCAGGACATCCTGTCGCTTCGCCCCTCGGCCGGCGCATCCGAACGTTCGGCCTCCTACGCCAGGGCGAAAACCCGCCTGGCCGAATCACTGGAACGCTACGCCGTGCAGAACGACCCGGCCGGAGCGCGCCGGATCGTCCATGGGTGGGGACACGGCCGGAGCTACTTTGTTGGCAGCAGGCACGACGTGGACGGGCTGCCCCGGGACAGCCTCACGGCCAACGCCTTCTGGATCCTCGCGGGAATGCTGGAGCGTGACCCGTCCATGCGGGGGGATATTCTGGCGGCCTTCTCGCGCCTCGACTCGAAGTACGGCCTCAAGACCTTCGAGCCCGCCTTCGCGGAGAACGTCCGTGGCGTGGGCCGCATCGGCAAACTCCCCCCCGGCACGGCGGAGAATGGCGCGACGTATATACATGCCACCGCCTTTGCGGTCATGGCCCTCTTTGAGATGGGCGAGCCCGAACTCGCGTGGGATCAGCTCGAAAAGATCCTCCCGTTCACACCAATTCACGGGAATCTCTCACACTCCCCCTTCGTGATGCCGAACAGCTACGGGCATTTTCCGGAGAAGGGAATTGACGGCCAGAACATGAACGACTGGCAGACGGGAAGCTCCAACGTACTGCTCAAGGCGATTATCCGGTACGTCATCGGGTTCAGCCCAGGCGTGGAAGGCATTCGTATCCAGCCGGCGGCCTATTGTCCCTTTGAGCGCTGGACGGCAACCCTCCCCTGCCGCAGGCACCGAATGAGGATAGAGTATCTCAATACGGCCCGCGGAAGCCGCAGTTTCCACGTCAACGGCGCCAGGGCCCCATCCACCCCGCACCCCGTGATGGGCATCGAGATGCTTGAAATCCCGTTCGATGCACTATCCCTCCAAGACCAGACGATCCACATCACCATCGAGGACTGAAAAGGCTTTTGGGGGGCGTCTCAGTGGGTGGAAATGAGGCGCGAGGAGAGCCGCCTTACTATTTCTCCTTGGCTGGCAGGCGCCAGAGCACGCGTTGCCTGCAGTATAGCGCGAGGCGCTTGTTGCATTCTTCCAGGTCGAACTCTTCGGGCTCGAAACGCCCGTGCTGTTCGATTACTTCATGCTCTTCCTCGTCCTTCGCTCCCTCGTTCATGATGTCCACCAGTTTCATGTACGCGAAAGAGCCGCCGCAACCATCCATCGGCCCGCGCCTCGCTCCGGCGATGACGGCCGGGTACTTCATCCCTGGCACTGCCGACAGCCGTTGCTCCAATGTAATCATGTGGTCCCATCCATCACGATAATCGTATGTATATTCAATATGGGAGCCCAGCGCGGGAAGGACCTGGCAAAGCTGCACCCGTGTGTAGGGACGCATATCGGGCACGTCGGCTATGAACTGCTCGAAGGCGGGGGACGTTAATCCGCCCGTGATTGTGTCGAAATTATGTAGATGTTTGTCCACCCACCTGAAGCTTCCCTGAATCACCGCATGCAGCTGCGCGAGGGTGGCGGTGCTGCTTACCAGAACCCGCCGCCACACGCGAGGTTTGATTTCCTCGAGCGAGATGTACAGCTGATAGACCTCGGGCGGCTCTCTCCGGGCCTTTTTTCGGGGCATCGGCTAATCTCCGGCAGATGGAATCGCCCGCCGAGCGGGGGAGCTCAGGCGGGTGGCTGGAAAGGTACGGCGCCCCGCGCGCGGGGGCGACAGGAACCTGCTGCCGTAGAGCCGGCTTCTCCAAGGGGGGTGGTCGCCCATCCTCACCCCTCTCCCGACAGGTCCACGAGGCTATGCTGCTCATCCCCGCGGATGAAGGCCTCCTGGGTCGCCACTGGCGGAAGGGCGCGCCACGTTACTCTTCCTTCTTCGGTTTACCCGGGCTCTTCTTCTTCGGCGGCAGGCGCTCGAGCACGCGGGGCTTGCAGTATCCCGCGAGGCGCTTGTTGCAGCGGGCAAGGTCGAACTCCTCGGGATCAAACTCGCCACTCCACTCGAGCATCCCGCGCTCGTCTTCGTCCTTGGGTCCGTTCTTCATGATCTCGGCCAAGTCCATATACCCGAACGGGCCGCCGCAATCCTCGAGGGGAGCATGTCTGGCACCGGCTATGACCACCGGGTATTTTGCGCCCGGCTCGGGAGAGAGCTTCTTCTCCAGCTTGATGACGTGCTCCCATCCGTCACCGAAATCGTATTCGTAAACAATCTTCGAGTTCACGCGTGGAAGCACCTCCTGGAGGAGCACATCCGAGGAGCTATGCATTTCAGGGTTTTCGGCCAGAAACTCATCGAACATGGAGGATGTGAACTGCCCGATCTGCGTCTCAAAGCAGTGAAGGTGACAGTCCTCCCAGTCGAAGAGCCCTTGAATAACCGTGTGTAGCTCTTCGAGATCCGCGTGGCTGCTTACCATGACCCGCCGCCAAATGGCCGGCTCGATATCACGAAGTGAAGTGTGAAGCTGATAGATCTCGGCTGTTCCCTTGGGGGTCTTTTTCCGGGGCATGCGTGCTCCTCCGCCAATTGAATTGACCTGCCGTCATCGCTAGCGCTGGCAGGCGTCACAATGGTGAACCCTCCGGCTGGTGGAGGCGATCGAAACCTGCTGCGCGCCCTGGTTCGCGGTGAGTGGGCGCCACCCCGACGGCCGGGGCTCGAAGCGCTACCTCCAGCATCATCACCCCCATCCCTCGCACAGGAGCTCCGCCAAGTGTCAAGGCTCACGATCCTTTAGGACCTTGGATTTCACCAACTGTTACGAGTTTCGAGGGCGGGTTCATCGGTCGCTGCCAGTGGGCTCGCCGCTTTTCGTAGGCGACGAGGGACGTGTCGGCCTCGCGAAATCCCCGCTTCCGCTCCCCCACCTTGAGGCTTTCCCAACCCGGTCACGCTTCCTCCACCATCGCCAGACGATAGCCCACTCTCAGTAACCACCCCGCCCCCCGCGAAACACCGCCGGGGACGGATCGCGTTGTGCCCAGTATTACCGGAATTTTGCGCGATTTTCCCCGCCGGAGCCGTGGGCAGCAAGCCTTGCCAGTGGCACAAGAGGGCTGGCATGCGAACGCCAGTCTATCTGCCGGTGATTATCCAAAGATCACTGGTGGGAGATGTACTCTCCGGTATGGCGGCCTCGAGTTCGGCCATGTTGCTCGTGGAGGTGGCAAGGTCCGTTCCTTTCGAAAGCTGCATGACACGGCCTTCGGCGCCACTGCCCCACGGCCATTCCTGGCCGGGAGTGCCGTCCATGTCGGCAATTCGCAGGCCCAGCTCGAAGCGGCGCGTCCCGGGCGGGAGGGCTCCCGCCGACGGATGATCGAGGGGAATACGAAGATGCAGGAAGTATCCCGTATCACGTGAGTCCGGATTGTTCGGCGCATTCCCTCCGTCAAGGAACTCGAAAGCGGTACGGGCGCGATTCTCTCCCTTAAAGAGGTGCGCGGGATGCGGGACGGGAATCGTGGCGGACCCCTCGTCCGGGTGGAAGGTGTAAAAGATGGCGTGATAGACGTCCGGATCGAGAGCATCGCGGATCGAGAAGGGCGCAAGTCCGTCGGAGTCTATTCGCTCTGCTGCACTGGTGATGAAGCGGTCCCGGGCATGGATACCGAGATGCAGGAAGCGTCCCTCCTTGAGGAAATATATCGTGTGAACGGCGTGAGGGTCCAGCGATGCACGGGGGTATTCGTAAGTCATCCTGTTGTCGAATCCCATCAACTCTCCGAGGCGGTGGAAGCGCATGCGGTAGGCTCCTCGCCATGCGGGATCGGTGAAATCGGCTCGCACGGCAAGGTGCCCCTTCACCTCCGGCACCCTGACACGCACTTCGCGGGTGAGCCATGCCAGCTTGATCAGGTGGCCGGAGCGATGGGCGTAGTGCCATTCGCGATGATTCTCGAGCACACGTGGCATGGCGGCAAGGAAGGCTGCATCATCGCCCATCCTGAGCGCGCTGGCCGGCATGGCCCAGGAGGCTCGGGGGTGCGGAACGCCGCCGGGCAAAAACTGCTCCCGGTGCGCCTCCCATGCGGCAATTCCCTGCGGGTCCGTGCCGGTGTGCGTATAAAATATGGCGAATTCGTTGGCCGTGGCGTGTGGATAATAGTCCTCCCACTCCCAGCCCTGATGGATGGTGCCGCCCTCGCTCTTCGCCCATCCGTACCGCCCCGGGGCCGGCTCGTCCACGAACAGTTCCGAATGGACGGCTTCGCGGACGAGGCGCGCGCGTTCAATGGAGTGACTATAGAATTCCTCCTCGCCGAGGATCTCCGCCAACCGGGCCGCGGCGAAGTACCCCTGGACAACCTCCGCGTTGTCCATCGTGTACTTCACGCGGTAGGTGGGCTTGGCCCACGTCAGGTTGTCCGGTTCGTAGGTGAGGTCCATGGCCTGTTCCGCCAATTCCAGGAAGGGAAGGGCCTCGCGGAGATACTCGAAATCCTCCGTCTCCTGATGGTAGAGCCATTGCAGCATCAGGTAAAGCGCGCCGTACGAGTCAGTCGAGTCGAAGTCGCCGGTCGAGCTGTAGTTCGGGAATCGCCCTGTATAGTCAGTGATTGTCCCGTCCGGCTCGAAGTGATCGCCGTGCCAGTCCAGGTAGCGGCGTGCATCGTCCAGCAGGCTGGTGTCCCCGGTCAGACGGTGCGCGTAGAGGAGCCCCATCGCAGACGAGCAGGCAAAATACGGCACGATGCGGATAGGGTCGCCCAGGTTCCAGCCGGGCGCTCCCGAGACGTTCGTGCTGATTCCGCCTCCGGGAAGCTGGGACTCCCGGATGTTGGCCACTTCCCCCTCAAGGGAGAAGGCCTCGAATGAGAACTGGGCGGGCGCCCCTCCGGCGGGATCCTCGACAGTAATCGTGCAGACCTCCCCGGATACGAGGGGCGTGGACTCCTTTAGTTCGACGAGGAGGAGGTTTGGCCCGTCCGGCACGTGCGAGTATTCGGCAACTTCGATGCCCCCAGAAATGCTGATCGCATGGAAGGCGGAACTGTCCAACTCGTCCTCGAAGACGACCGAGATTGTATGCATGTCCGCGATGGAGATCTGGCCTGCGACGGCGATTTCGTGCGCTCCCGCAAGGTTCCATGACGCCCCGAGCATCAACCCGGCGAGCGCCGTCCCGAGGGGTCCGATCGCGTGGGAGCGTGTTGCAGGTTCACCAGCCATTCGGGCGGTCCCTTTCTGCATGCCTTTCCGTTTTGTCCTCCGTCTCGTCATGCCCTCGTGCGGCAAGCTATGTTATTGGCCCCCTGTCAATCGTTCAGGAACACGAGCGAATCACGGAACTCCCGTCCGAAGGTGTCATGGTATCGCACCTCCACGAGGTTGATGCCCTCGGCCAGGGCGCCTTCCTCCAGGGCAGCCTCCCACATGTGATAGCTCGTGATGGGATTTGCCCACGGCACGACGTCGGGAGAGTCCTCTTCGTAGAGGGCCACGGCGACGGGGTCGAGCTGGGGTGCGAACTCCATGCGTTCGAAGGACCCGCCGTTGAGGGCGTAGTGCACCTCGCCCCCGTCCATCATGCCGTCGAAGACGTTCACGAGCAGCTTGCTTCCTTCACCGGCATGGAGCGGGGGCGGATAGATGCGCATCTGTGTTTCCGCGGGGAGGCCGATGCCGCGATAGTGCGGAGTGTAGCTGTTCCCTTCGATTTCAAGGATGACGTAGCCACTGGGTGTGCCGTCGCGCTGGTCTCCAGTCGGGATGCCAAGGGGGTCGCGCGGGCCGCTCCACCAGGAGCCGCTGACCGTGACGATATTGTGCTGGTGGAAATGTCCGTCCCCGTGCCAGCCGTCGTCCGGCCCGAAGGTCCGATGGTTGGTGTAGTGCGTGTGTCCGTTCACGGCCAGGATGTGATCCCGGCCCTCCATCACGTCGAAAAGTAGCTGACTGTTGACTATCCACTGGGCTGATCCGGTGCGGTTGGACATCCAAATGGGGCTGTGAGTGGCGAGAACCACGAGGTAATCCTCGGGTACGTGCTCAAGGTTGCGCCGGAGCCATTCCAGGTCACGTTCCCGGAACGTTTCCCGATAGTTGGTCCCCCTCCTTTCCTCGTCCCATCCGCGGTAGTAGTTGTTGTCCATGGCGACGTAGTGGACCCTGCCGACATTGAAGGAATACGTCCGGGGCCCGTAGTATCGAATATACGTCTCCCCGGCGTAGAAATCGTCCTCCGCGTCGAAGTTGAGGTCGTGGTTGCCAATCGCGCCGTAGAACGGGATTCCGACGTGCGAGGTCGCCTTGACGTAGGGGTCGAAAAGGGAAAGGTCGTCGAACAGGATGTCACCAAGCGTCATGCCGAAGTAGGCGCCGGCGGTCTCACGCAACTGACCAATGGCGCGGCGGGCGAAGTAGTCCATCTCCCGCCTCGTTCGCGGCTGCGGGTCGGCGAAAAGAACGACGCGGTAGTCCTCCGGCTCGTCTATCTCGCGGAGCGGGAAATCAATGCTTTCGGGTAGCGGCCCTGTGGGTGCGACACCTTCAAAACGGAAGCTCTCCCACGCGTCCGGGTGTCCGGGGGGAGACCCATCGGGGCGGTGGACATAGAAGAACTGCGGGGTGTTTGTCTCGTCAACCTCGATGGCATAGCCGCTTGGTTTCGTCATGAAAATGACGGTGTCACCTTCGATGGGCAGCTCCCACCGGCCTTCTTCACAGGTCACGGTAACATCGTAACCGTTGGAGACGGGGACGCCTTCGATGCCCGGCTCGCCCTCGTCGCGCACACCGTTGGCGTTCACGTCGTGGAAGACGACACCCCGGGCGATTTCGGGATCGGCGGCGGGGGCAAACCCAACCCCTCCAAGTTGCAGGGCCAGGAATGTGGCGAGGGTGGGGAATGCTTTCCTTACAAGGCGCATGATCTTCTCCTTTGAATTTCTCTGGTGCTCCGGCGTATGCGTAAGCCTGCTCTATCGTCTTCCAAAGAGGATCTATTCTGCCATGAGGTGCGGCAGCATTGATTCCGGATAATCCCGATCCAGCAGGAGCCTGCCGTTTCCGCGTTCGAGACTCAGCGTGACCTCCCGGTCCTCTCCCGTGTCAGTCACTCCGGTTTCCGTGACGGAGAGCTCAAGGCGGAGATTCGATCCCATCATGGCAGGATCGAACCGGTGCATCGCAGTATAGACGTGGATGCCGTCTCCGTGCGGACTGGAATCCGGCGCCAGCCGGAAGTCCTCTGTGCCGCCGGTCTCCTCGTCAACCAGGGCGCCCTCCCACAGGATTCGGGGGCGACCCGAACTGGCCGATAGCCGGGGGTCGGCATACGAAGTGACCGACAGGACGATTCCATCCTCGTCTCTGAGGAGCGAAGCGGTGTGGTACCCATCCGGCGCGTCGAAGTCGAGGGCCTGCGGGTTGTCCACTTCGAGGCCCTCGCCGACCGGATGCAGCGAGAGGCGCATGGCGCGGGACCATTCGGGGCCTCCGGCCGTGATGCTGTCTGTCTCAGGAACGTACGCGGCGTACCCACGAAGACGGTGAGCCAGGCGGATCAGCTGACCGGAGTTGAAACTCCAGTCCGCTTCGGCATGGAGCGCGGAGGAGGCTGCATTTGCCAGGATATACGACAGGTGGTCGCCGTGGCGCAGCGCCGCCTTGGCCATGAAGAACTCAACATCGTCGTCTGGAACATGGTCCGCCAGGAACCTCGCACGGCCCTCTTCCCAGGCCGCGGCCGCGCGTGAATCTTCGGGGGGGAGCAGATATGCCAGCACGAAGTCGTTTGCCATCCCGTCCGGATAGTAGACTCTCCAGCCTCCGAAGATATCTCCCCTGCCGTCCATTCCGACAGCGAAGCGCGGGGGATTCCCGTCTTCCTTGTAGAGTCCTTCCAGGACGGCCTGTCTGGTTCGGTCGGCCTTTTGGGCAAACTCGGCGAAATCGTCCCCACGGCCGAGTACACGCGAGATCTGGGCGGCTGCCTGGTAGCCCTGGAAGACCTCCACGTTATCCATCGTGTACTTGATCCGCCACGCCGGTTTGGCCCACGTGAGGTGATCATCCTCCAACGTGAGCTCCATCGCGGAAATTGCACGCATCATGTTGCCATGGTTTGCCTCCAGGAAATCCCTGTCGCCCGTGTGCATGTAATACTGCCAGAGGAGATAGACGAAGAGCGCGCCGTAGGAGTCCGTGGAGTCGTAGTCCTGGGTGCTCGGGTAGTCCGGGTAGCTGCCCCGGAAATCGGTGATCGTATTGTCTTCCTGGAAGTGCGCGACATGCCAGTCCACATAGTCCCGGACGGCATCGAGGAGACGCTCGTGACCGGTGATGGAGTAGCCCTTCAGCAGCCCAACCCCCGACATACAGGAGAAATAGGGCACGACACGGACGGGAATGCCGCGCACCCACCCGAGCTCCCGAGAGCGGTTGATCGCGATGGCCCCGTCTGGCAACTGCGTCCCGAGAATGTGGTCCAGCTCTCCCGTGATGGAGCGTGCCGTGAAGTCCACGTGCGTCCAGTAGGTATCGAGTGGGTTGCCCTCCGCGTCATGGCCGGAAATCAGGCGGACTGTGTAGACGCGGTCAGGCTGCAGCGGTTCCTCCGGGCAGAGCACCAGCCGTACGACGTTCGGTGCGCTTGGATGAGGCTCCGCGGCAAGGATGGACCCGGACGGGTGCAGAAGGAAATTCTCCGCATTGCCTGCGGTCTCCTTGGCCAGGGGCTTCTCTGCCACCACCCAGACCTCGTTCCTGTCCCAAAGGCTCGGCTGGACGGCTGTGACGAGCGGATTCTTGACGCGCCCGTCAGGGCCGACGTCCGCCATCAGTTGGGAAATGGCGGGAAACAGGGTGGCAAGGCCCGCCATCATGACAGTACTGCCAAGCATTGAACGTCCTCCGCGGGGCATTCCGTGACTGGACGGGAGCTGCCCGGCTTTTCGAATGGAGTGGTACCTGTTGCGAATCCAGTCCAGCATTCGGCTTGGTTCCTTTCCAGTTTTCTGGTCACCGCGCAGAAGCGGGCTCTTCAGGGCAACGGGAGAAATTCGTGCTCGTAGTAACTCGGATTGACCACCACGCGGCGCAGGCCAGCGGGCTGATTCCCAAGCGGGGTCCCCAGCGAAGAGGTTACGATCATTTCCATATCGCCGCGGAAACCGCCCGCCTCACGGTGATAGTGGCCGGCGAAAATGGCATCCACGCCGTGCTCTTCAAACAGTGTGAGGTACAGCTCCCTGGTCTCCGGCCGGATGTTGAAGTAGGTATCGTCCTCGTCCGGGCTATACAGGAAGAAAGGATGATGGACGAACACGAAGGTGTGGTCCGGACTGAGCTCGCTGGCGGTCTTCAGCTCCTCCACCAGCCACTCCCACTGCTCTTGTTCGTGCTCCGGGAGGCGGTCATTGTACTCGATGAGGTTGCTGTTCAGCAGGATCAGGTGGGAACCCCTGTGGCTTACGGAGTAGTAGTCCGGTCCGTACAGATCACGGTAGAAGGCAACACCCTCGTCGGTTGGCGGATGGTCATGGTTGCCGGGCTGGAGATAGACCGTCGTGTGTTGCTCCAGCTGCTCGGCGAAGTCCATGAAGAGGGCGATCTGCTCCTCGTTGCTCCACCATTCCACCATGTCGCCTCCGATCAGGACGAAATCGGGCTGGAGTTCCTCCACAAGCGTCAAGGCGCGGGCAAAGTCCCTGGCTTCAATGCTGTAGTCCTCCTCCCGGTCCAAGGCCTTGTACATTCCCACCTGTGGATCGGTAATGTGGAGGAAGACGAACGAATCAGGTCCGGCCGCTTGAGGCTGGGAGGTTGTCGCGCAGGCCAAGAGCCAGAGCGGGAGTAGAGCCAGAAGGGGAAGGAACAGGGATTTTCGTATCATGATGAACGCCTCTTCCTGGGCGGCATGTCTTGTTGAAGGATTGACCAGGGACGTACTCGAATGTCCGGGCAATCGAATCGCCCGCGGCGGACCGGGAGGAGTGCCAGGATCCCTGACGCTGCCGCCTCCCTCCCAGCCACCGCTCGGGTTCATGGCCCCCACCGGGAGATTTCGCCCCGGCTGAGCGTTCCGTTGGTCGGGTCGTACGGGGGGTAGTCCCAGAAGTTTGTTTCCCTGTCCGGCCCGATGGAGCGGAGCATCCAGGCGATGGTGGTGCTCCTGTAGTAGTCGTTCACCGGATTCGTATAGCCGGGGATATAGTTGGCTATGTTGCCCTCGTAGTCATCGGGGACTCGGCGCCAGCGGTACGCCTGCCCGTAGATGTCGTCCGGAGGACGGAAGGGATCGGGCGGAAGATTCGTCGCATAGGCGATGGGCGATGTCAGCACATAGTACCCGACGTACATGTTCGCCGGAATTGAGGGAGGTGGGTAGCGGTGATTGTCCACCCGGTACGCCTCGATGGCAGAGGTCAGCGCGCGCATATCCGCGTAGACCCGCGCGACCCGGGAGCGCGTCTGCGCTTCAAGGAAGTTCGGAACGGCGATCGCTGCAAGGATGGCAATGATGGCCACCACGATCAGCAGTTCTATCAGGGTGAAGCCTCTGTTGCGTGTCATTCCATTACTCCTTCTTCGGGGAAGTGCTCACGAGTGAGCAGGAAGGGAGTGCCGGCCCTCTATTTCCCGCATGTACTGCCGGTACTCTTTAAAGAGCCTCACAGTGTCCGGGCCGCCGGGCTTCTTGCTGGCCCAGGGCGCATTGAAGATTCCGGGAAACTGGTAGCAGACGACCTTTTCGAAGTGTGGGAACCTCCGGAAGTCGGTCACGATCTGCTCGAGGGGCCGCGGCGAGAGTGCCATGTCCGGCGTGAAGAGGAACGCCTCCAGATCCAGCCAGAGATGGGCGCCGGCTTCGCTGCAGAGTGCCTGCAGCATGTCCGCCGCCTCCTCCCCGGACTGGTCCCAGGCCGGCATGCGGTGAAAACCAAACGGGCAAATGATGTCGAGATTCCTCAGCAGGAAACGATAACGCTCCGACTCCCCCCGAATCCAGTGGCAGTTCGGAGCCAGCATGACAGGCTTCTCCGGCGACAACTGCCGGCAATGGCTCGAGAACTCCTCAAAGAACGCAAGGAGGTTCTCCTTGTCGGCTTCCTTGTCTCCGAGGTGGCCATGCACCTCCTCTGAGACGTACCAGCCGTAGAAGGAGCGGTGATGACCATATCTCTCCCACAGCTCGTCCGCGACGTCCTTGTGCCACTGAAGCGACCCGGGCGTGAAATCGAACCACGCGTACATTCCAACCGGCACAAAGACACTCATGCCGAGTTCATCCGCTTCCGCGAGGACCGCCTCAATCGGGTCCGCCGTCCGGATCTCCATACGGCCCGGGAAGAGCCGGGAAGGGTAGTAGGCGCGACCCCGATAACCCTGCTCCGGGATCTTGTGCCGGCTCACGTACTCCTCGTTGCGGAAGCTCTCCTGGAGGACGATGATGTTCATGTCCAGTTCCTTCTGGGCACGCACCAGCTCACGCCAGTCCGGCTCCTCGAAGGTCTTGAGCTCCGCGTTCCACAGCCGGCCCTCGGTCTCGCTCCAGTGATAGAAGCCGACGAAGGCGCCGTCCAGACGGTTGGTCGAGGGGGTTTCCAGGTCCAGAACCTCGATGGGGATCACCTCCAGGATAGTTCCATCGTCCGACCTGGCGGTTACAGTCAGCTTGTCGTGCCCTAGCAGGGCGGTTCCGGGAATCCTGAATTGCACAAGACTTCCCGCGGCGAGGCCGGAAGGATAGACCTGGGTACGAAGGAGAGTGCCCGTGGCCGCTCCTCCGGCATGCAGTTCAAAGACGACGCGACTATCTCCCCCGCCGATTGTCCCTTGCCACGCGATCCGCACGTCCACGTTGACCTGCGCAGAGAAGGGCGAGGGGGGTATCATGGTCATCCGGAGGCGGTCTCCGGATGTCAGGTGACGATGACTTCCGCTCATTATGTGCATTCCTGTGTGTTATGCATCGCTGGTTCTATTCCGTGGGGGAGGTTCCGCTTCACCTGATGCGGCCCGCAACGGGCCGGGGAGAGGTGGGAAGCCTCCCGCCTGCTCCGGGAAAGGACTGGAGCAGGAGGGAGGTTTCCGGTTTACCCGGCTCTCGCGTCCCGAAGGGCCGGGAACGCCGCACCAGCCTGTCGGCTCGCCACCGGTCGGCCGGCCAGCCGGAGGAACCCGCGCGTCGAGGGGGAAGGGGACGCGTCCGCTGCTTGGGCGGTCCTTCCCCCCGGGACGACAGCAGGCCGGTTCATTATTGTGCGATGCGGACAAGCGGTACGGCGATTCATGGTGTTTTGGCTTCCTTCTTTTCAAGAGTTTGAATTCTTGCGGAAAACTTCAGTACATCTCCCAGCCAGGAACCGAAGTCGCATCCGCGTCCTCAACGATCAACCAGTCCGACAGAGCCGTCACGCCGGGCACGGTCACCGTTCTGGCGCCCGCGTCCACCGACTGGCCCGGAAGCACGTCGAAGGTGTTGGGTGCCGTGAATCGCGCTGCCCTCAGCAGGTCCGTATCCAGTCCTGCCGCATCGCCTTCGGCCCAGGTCAGGGAGAGCGACGCCGTATAGCCGGAGATGCCGTCCGCGTTAACCGTCCAATAGCGCGGGAGCGCGGGCATTGGCGGGGCGGGGTCGAAGGCTTCGGCGTTGGTGCTGGCCATGAGCACGCCGGTTCCGGTTCCCGCGCCGGTGATGTCCACCACGACGGGTGTGTAGACGCTGTCGGTCCCAAGCGGAAGGACGCGCGGCCCGGTCTGGGAAGCGTCAATGGCGCGTGCCAGCATGCCGGTCAGCCAGCCGTTGGTGCGCTCCACACTGGCTTCCGCGGCAAGGGTGAGGGTGTTCTGCTCGTCAGCAAGCGGATCGTAGGTGTCGAGCCGGCCGTTTACCAGGACGAGGCTGTCGTTTACTGTGAGGTCCTTGTTCAGGAAGACGAAGTCCGGTGTGTCCACGGTCAGGGAGCCCATTGTCTCGGGGGCAAGATCCCCGACCTGGGCGCCACCGGCAGCCGTATAGACGGCGTTCAGCCCGGGACCGAACGTCCGGGTCCCGGCCACCTGGAAGATGGCATTACTGAAACCGCCGGGGCCTGCGAAGCCCACGGTGGCTCCACTGTCAATGGCCACGGACCCGGGGCCGAAGACAAGGGCCGTGTCCACGAAGTTCAGTGTGGCATCGTCTTCTGCGGCCAGGGTTCCATCCTCCTCAAGATAGACACCCTGAACGGTGCTTATCGTGACTTCCTTGCCCTCGGCGATCACGATGTTCGTGAAGTTGCGGCTCGCTTCGCCGGCGGTGAGGTACATGGTGGAGGGTTCGTCACCGTCAAACTTGAGCGTCCAGTTGGGCCGCGGGAAAACGGCGAAGCGGAACGCCGTCGTCTCGCACCGGAAATCCCCTTCCACCACCAGGGTGGCGCGGTCGGCTCCATTGAGACGGTAAGCATTGAGATTGCCCCCGTTCTCGATCACGACGTCGCCCGTGACGACGGTCTCGATGGGCACGATGGTTTCCGAACCGCCCCCCTCGCCGACCCCGTCAGCAAGCCGCCAGATGCCACCATCCTTGACGGTGACATTGCCGAATGTGTGTGAGAGCGGCACGCCGCCGCCCCAGGAAATGGTTGTGCTGCCGCGAATCTCCCCCTCGACGATGAGGTGCGCAGCCTGATGGTCCTCAGTCATGCGGACAACGGTGCCCGATGCGATGATCGCGGTGTCACCCTCTCCCGGATAATCGCGGTCGGAGGTTCCTTCAATCACTTCCCAGTGGCCCTGCACCCAGTTACGCCCCGTGTCCGTGTTGGTGGACTGGAACGTAGCGCCCTGGGCGAAGGCGATGGCGGGAGCCATGACCAGTACGGCAGCCATGGTCAGTCCTGCAGGTTTTGCCTTCATGATGCCTTCTCCTTACTTGGTCTTAACCGCCGGCGCCAGGGCCGGAGGATTACTGCCGTGTGATGCCATGCCCCGGGCCGCCGCCCCGCAGGAGCGCCGAACCGTCAGGGCAGGAGGCAGGGGGGCGACCGCCGGAACATCCCCCCCATCCGTCTGAAGGAGAGCTCGGGCCGCGGCGACTCCAAGCTCCTCTTTCGGCTGCCGCACCGTTGTGAGCGGTACCGGACTGTACCGGGCGCAGCAGATATCGTCGTAGCCCACAACCGCGACGTCATCGCCGGGACGCAGGCCCTTGGTGAGAATCGCCTCGATGGCCCCGAGGGCGGCGTAATCGGAGACTCCAAAAAGGGCCGTTGGCGGGTCGGGACTCTCGAGCAATTGCATCGCGGCGCGGTAGCCGGACTCGCTGGAGAAATCCTCTCCGGCCGTCAGGCCGTCGCCAGCCGGCAATCCAGCCTTCCTGAGGGCTTGGCGCCAACCGCGCTGCCGAAGCCGCGCCACGTGTGAACGCGGTGGGCCCGCCAGCCAGCCAATGCGCCGATGCCCCAGCGCAATCAGGTGCTCGGCACCGATGCGCCCCCCCAGCTCATCGTCCACCCGCACCACGGTCTCGAGCCGCTCGCCACGGAACGGGAAACAGAGGACGACGTGTGGCAGGCCCTCGAGAACGGGCAGCACCAGGTCACGCTCACGCCGGTCATTGGTCGGCACAATCAGGAGGCCCTCCACCCGCCGCGCCTTCATGTGAATGATCTGCGACCTCATCAGCTCGGGGTCATATTTTGAGAGAGCCACGAAAGAGGTGATTTCCCGCTCGTTGGCAACCGCCTCAATACCCTCGAGGATGCCTGGGAAGAAGGAACTGCCGATGTCCGGGAACAGCACGCCCCACAAGCCCGACTTCCCGCGGGAGAGCCCCCGGGCGAGAAGATTCGGCCGGAACTCCACCTCCTGGCAGAAGTCCAGCACCATGCGGCGGGTCTCCTCGCTCGGCTTTGGGCTGCCTGAGAGCACAAGCGAGACCGTCGAGGCGTCCACACCGAGGGCACGGGCGACATCGGCCAGGGTCCGGTACGGTCCATTCCGGGGCCCTGGTGCGATCTGGTGGCTGATCTTGCGGCGTCCCATCGTGGTGCCTTTGCCTTTCGTTCCGCCTATTCAAGCCCTTGAAATCACCTGCCACCGCGCGAGTCAATCACAAAATTACGCCCCCGCGAAAAAAATGATCCCCCCAAGGGCAGTCAAACGGCCCGGCCCGGTCCGGCCGGGAGCAGCAGGGCGACGAGCCGCGGAACAAGTGTGAACAGGGCTGCCGGGTGCTCGGGGCGCCGGCTCCGCAACGTGGAACGATGGGTAAGGGCATTCATCGGGGCGTGCCTCCAAAGAGGCTCAATTGTAGGATTGTTGGACACTCGAGCGGCACTGGCGGCCGGGCCAAGTACTTGTGGGGCGCTTCACAGCCTCCGCACGGCTGGAGAGCATCTCAGCTTGGGCTGGCACAACCCACCACAGGAAAACAAAAACCCATGCCCACCAACTCCCACGGGGTGGGTCACACTTACGGCAAAGGATGGGTCAAAGGCCCCGGCTATTGACACAAGGAGTAATTGCCTTCGCACCACGTATCCCATTGGCAGCGGCGGCTGGCGTGGACCAGCGTGCCAGAATCACCACACAGGGCGATTCCGCCGGCGTTGGTCCTCCAAGGTTGCGTCACAGACTCTACGGAATGATAAACACGAACGTCGCAACGGGCCAGTTCAGGCCTGGCAGGCTGTGTGGCGGCTTGTCCTCCTCTTCGTAAAGGATATCGTAGTTTGCCCTAAGGGTAAACGTGGCCGTGAAATTCTCCCGGTCCGTGGAGTCGAGCACGATGTTGAACGAAGCTGTGTCGCTCGTCTGCGTTTCGGCAATTCCTCCGTCCGGGCGGGCCTTTTCAAGGCGGTAACCCGTAATGCCGGTTGTGCTGATGGTTACCGTCTTGCTTCCCGCGGGGAAAGTGGCAGAGAGTTCTTCGATGCCGATCTGATAGTCGAGAGCAAGGTCAATCGCGTCGTTTCCCCACACGGTGGCAAAGAAGAAAGGCCAAGTAATACCTCCGCCAAGCAGTTCGTGCACATCGGACGCTGCCTCCGCGGCGAGGGTCCCGCTCCCCGCCGTGAAAACCGGGAACGGGTAGGCGTTGACCATGGCATTGTGAGCAGTGCTGGACTGGAGCGGAAACGGTCCCGGGCGGGCAAGGCCAACCGAGAGTATCCCCTCGCGCTCGTTCGTGTAGGCAGCAGTCGCGTTTGTGTTGGAAACGAGGGTTAGGAGCTGGTGCCGGTTTGTCTTGTAATGCAGGGCGTTCGGTATGGTGCCGTACTTGATCTCGTTGGGCTCGAAGGCACTTGCCACGCGCGCGGCCTGCTCGTCCGGAGGGACACGGAAACACTGGATTCCAAGCCAGGGGTCGCCCTCGAACCGGATGACAAAGAACGCGTCCGCCGGTGGATCCGGATAGTCCGATGTAAAGAAAAGTGGATGCGGCGCGGCCGCGAGATCCGGCAGGCTGATTTCAAACCTGCGCCAGGAAGTGGCCGACCCCGGCTCCAGTCTTGTTCGTGCGGGACCGGCAAGGCCGACGAACGTTTGCGCCGGATTGTCGTAGGGATATATCTTTCCTTCCACAAGCTGCCGGAAGAAATCGTCATACCAGATGCGCAGCGGATAGTCAGTCACAGCGCCCTCCAGCGCCTGCACGGAATCGCTGCCGGCCCACGTTGCTTCGTAGACAGCCAGGAGCGCCCCGGTCCGGCCGCTGTCCACGAGGTACTTCACCAGTGGGGCCATTCCGTAGCCGTGCTCCTGGGCGGTTTTGCCGTCCCCATACATCCCGTGCCCCACGCCAAGGAAGGGGGCCTCCAGGTTGTCCACATAGACATCCGGAATGTAGGCAGCCCTGTTGGACACGAGCAGTTCCTCCGACCACGTGGACATGGCCTCATCAAGCCAATACCGGGGATAGGTGCTTCTCCATGCCTGCCTGACCCGCCCCCCCGGATCGTAGAGTCCCTGCACGACGTGGAAGAACTCGTGGCAGGCGGTGGCGCGGGTGACTTCGAGATTCTCCATGATGCTGGTGTTGATATAAATGTAACCGTAATTCCGTCCACGCGTCGTCGTCACCATCATTCCATAGATCTCGGGAAGCTTCAGTCTCTTTACATACACCTCGACGGGCCAGCGTGTGCGGCGACCGTAGCTGAACCCGTAGTCGTCGCGTAGAATGCGGTGGGCGTCCTCGAAGCCCTTCATCAGGTTTTCGATCGTCTCCCCGACGTAGGTTTTGGGGAAGTAGATGGCAAAGCGCGGACCGTGATATTTCGCGATACTGCCGAGGTTCCAGAGGCCCACATTGAAAGTATAGGTGTTCTCTCCGTCCGAGCGTTTCAGCCCTTCCGCATCCTCAAGCATTGGCACCGTGATGCGGTAGCGGCCGTCCGCAAGAACAAGCGGCTCCTCGAACCGGTAGTGCATCCCGGCGGTTGGCATCTCGAAGGCAAAGGACTCCTCTCCGAGCAGCACGATGGGAATTTCCGGCGG
>SLOM01000289.1 GCA_007132505.1 Candidatus Sumerlaeota bacterium | reverse complement strand
CTCGCGTCCCCGCCAAGTGCACGTCGGCACCAACTGGACGTGCAACCTCCGGTGCAATTTCTGCCTCCTTACGCAGGAAAGTACGCAGAAACGGCTCAAGGCCCTCCCGCCCCGGCAACTCGAAATTGGGGAGCCTGTGTTCGAGGCCATCAAGGAGCTGATGCCCTACCCCGAGCTGATCACCCTCACGCCGCTCGGCGAGCCGATGCTCTACAGCAGGTTCGGCCAGCTCCTGGAACACCACCGCCGCATCGGCAGCCGCAACCTGAGCATGACGACGAACGCCAACCTCATCAATGATGAGCGCGCCCGCATGCTCGTCGAGGGCGGCATGAATCACATGTTCGTGAGCGTGGACTCCAGTGACCCGGACGTCTATGCGGGGATGCGTGTTCGTGGCGATCTGGCCAAGGTTGAGGAGGGGCTTGAGGCCATCAACAGGTGGAAGGAGCGGCTGGGCAGCGAGACTCCGGTTCTGAGCCTCTGCCCAACGTTCATGGAGCGCAATGTGCGCCAGATGCCGGATCTGCTGGCCTTCGCCGAGCGGCACGGGTTCACCACCTACGGGATCCAGCTCATGGAGATGGAGGACCCGAGGCTGGAGGAGGAGTTCCTCGGGCACCACATTCCCCTGGCCAAGGAGATGCTGCTGGAGACGCTCCGCCGCGCCCGGAACAGCAGGGTGCGTGTGGAGGTCAACATCGCGATGAGGAATCTGCTCTCGGCCCACCTGAGCCAGGACGACTGGCGCGCCATCAGCGCCGTCACCGTGGCAGGGGCAGGAAAGCCCGATGCCGCGCCGCCATCCAACGGCAACGGATCCGCCAAGGAAGGCGGGAGGGACCTCTCAACCCAGGGGATGACTCTGGTCGAGAAGTGCCACTTCCCCTGGTATTATCTGCTTGTGGATACGGACGGTGACTGCCGGCCGTGCTGCTGGGCGGGAGCGAGTTACGGCAACCTGAACCGGCAGGAGTTCGGCGAGATCTGGAACAGCCCAAAGGCCGTCTCCATGCGGCAGGACTTCCTAATGAACCACATCCCGAAGGCGTGCCAGGGGCGGCATTGCCGGGTGGACCTGAACCACCACGGGACCCTTGAGAAATAAGTGAGCGGCCGGACCCTCTTCCGGCCCGGCCGCGTTGCATGCCTTCTCCGCTTGTGGCGGTGTTTCCTGCTCAGTTCCTGACGATCATCTTCTCCACATCTATGGGGCAGAGACCACCACTCGGCGAGGTGAGGGCGCCTTCGTGGGCCGGGCCAACAAGCTGGGCGTACTTGTAGAGCGCCCCTGACTTAAAGCGCGGCTCGATGGGCTTCCATTCGCCACGCCGGCGGGCCAGTTCGCCGTCGCTCACCTCGACCTCAATCTTCCCGGTTTCGGCGTCCAGGGAGATCATGTCGCCGTCCTGGACCAGGGCGATGGGTCCGCCGTCCATGGCCTCCGGAGTCACGTGTCCCACCATGAGCCCGCGGGTGGCGCCGCTGAAGCGTCCGTCGGTGACCATGGCGCAATCGTAGCCGAGCCCCTGGCCGACGAGTGCGGCGGTGGGCGCAAGCATTTCCCTCATGCCCGGTCCGCCGCGGGGGCCTTCGTAGCGGATCACCACGACGTCGCCCTTCTTGACCTCCTGACGCGAGATGGCGTCGAACGCCTCCTCCTCGCAGTCGAACACACGGGCGGGGCCGCGGTGGTGATAGACCTTGGATCCGGCTGTCTTGATGACGCAGCCCTTCGGCGCGAGGTTGCCCTTCATGACGGCCAGGCCGCCGGTCTCACGGATGGCCTTGGATACCGGCACGATCACGTCCTGCCCCTCGGGGATGGTGACTCCCGCAAGGTTCTCGGCCATCGTCTTCCCGGTTACGGTCATGCAATCGCCATGGAGGAGTCCCGCGTCGAGGAGTGACTTGAGGATGGCGGGGATGCCGCCTGAGTTGTGAACGTCCTCCGCGACGTAGCGCCCGCCGGGCTTGAGGTCCGCCACGATTGGCGTGCGGCGGGAGACCCTGTCTATATCCTCGATGGTGAAGCGCACGCCGCATTCGGCGGCGATGGCAGGCAGGTGGAGGAAGGCATTCGTGGAGCCGCCGGTTGCCGCCACGATGGCGGCGGCATTCTCGAAGGCGTTGAAGGTGAGAATGTCACGCGGGCGGATGTTCTTCTCGAGGAGGTTCATGACGATTTCCCCGCACTTGCGGGCGTACTCGTCGCGCTCGAGGTCTTCCGCCGGGGCGGAGTTGCTGCCCGGGATGGCGATGCCAAGCGCCTCGGTGGCACAGGCCATGGTGTTGGCGGTGAACTGGCCGCCGCAGGATCCGGCCCCGGGGCAGGCCCCGCATTCGATGTCGTAAAGCTCCTGGTCACTGAGCTTTCCGGCGGAGTGCGCACCCACCGCCTCGTAGACGTCGCCGATGGTGATGTCCTTCCCCTTGTAGGTGCCGGGCTTGATGGTGCCGCCGTAGAGGAAAACGCCGGGCAGGTTCAGGCGGGCCAGGGCCATGACCATGCCGGGGAGGGACTTGTCGCACCCGGCCAGCGCCACCACCGCGTCATAGCAGTGTGCGCGGACCATGAGCTCGACGCTGTCGGCGATAACTTCGCGCGAGACGAGCGAGGCCTTCATGCCCTCGTGCCCCATGCCGATGCCGTCGCTCACCGAAATGGTGCTGAACTGACGGGGCGTGCCACCGGCCTTGACGACGCCCTCGCTGGCAACCTTGGCCTGCCGGTTGAGGGTAATGTTGCAGGGCGTTGCCTCGTTCCACGAATCGGCCACGCCGACGAGCGGCTGATCCAGTTCCTTGTCCCCGAGCCCCATGGCGCGCAGGAACGCGCGGTGGGGAGCGCGCGCGGCCCCCTTGGTCACCACGTGGGAGTGGAGCTTGCGGTTGTCTTGCATGTCAAATTCCTCTTTCTGTGCCGTGTTTTGATCTCGCCGATTGGCTTTTGATGGAACACCGGGGGAGAAAGGGGCCTCAAGGGAGAAAACCATGGCTGCAATCCCGAGGGAAAGGCCCGGCCGGGGAGTTCCGTTGACACGTGGCGGGCTTGGTTCGCTTATTTGGCCGGTAAGCCGGAGGGAGCGGGGGCAGGACCTTCGGCGGCATTTGAACCGGTGGAGCTGTTCCGTTGAAAAGTCTGAAATTGCCGGGCTTGGCCCTGGCCTTGGGAATCCTCCTGGGGGGAGCCCCACTCGTTGCGCAGGTGTATGTGGCGGTGGAAGGTGACGACGAGACGGGGGACGGCTCCAAGCAGGCGCCCTTCGCCACGCTCGAGCGTGCCTTGTTGGCGCCGGGCAACGAAGTTATCATGGAGTCCGGAGAGTTCCTGCAGTCGGGCACGGTGATCGTCCCGGCGAACCACACAGTGCGCGGCGGTTTCAAGCAAATCACCGACCCCGGTGGCGAGCTGCGCTGGTCCCACCACCACGAACCGACCTTTATCCTGATCCCCGGTGAGCCGGGCCAGCCGGGCCTGGTGCTCTCCGACGGGGCACGGCTGGAGACGATGACGCTCGTCGGCGGTTTCGTCAGCGCGGAGATGCGCCCGGGCGCCTCCGTCTGGGAGGTCATCTTCAAGGGCGGTTCGTTTGCCGGCATTCATGTGACGGAAAGCCTCCCCGGCAATCCCGCCGTGATCGAACGGTGCCAGATTCTCGGCGGCGGGACGGGGATCCGCGTGGAGCAGGAGGGCAGCGCCGCCATCCGCGACACCCTCGTGCGTGACGTCTTCGGGCGGGGTATCACGGTCTCCGGAACGGGCGACGTAACGATCGAGCGCTGTGTCGTGCAGCGGTGCTTCGCCGAGGGGATTTCGATCTCCGGCAATTCGGACGTGATCGTGGAGAACACCGTTGTGCGCCGGAATACCGGACATGGCGTGCGGGTGGTGCAGGCAAGTCCGCTTCTGCGGGGCCTGCTCATTGAGCGCAACGACCACGGAATTCTGTTCAACTTCGCCTCCGCCCCGCGGGTGGAGCATGTGACGGTGGTGGCAAATCGGCGCTCTGGCGCCTTCGTGCGCGAGAGTTTCCCGCAGATTTCCCGCTCCATAATCGCGTACAACAATCTGTACGGCATAGAGGAATACGGCACCTTCGTGGAGGAGGGAGAGGATCCCGTCGAGGGTGGGCCGCTGATAGACGTGCTCTTCTGGGAGAACAGGCTCGGCCATTATCTCGATATGGGCGAGTTTCCCCTCCGTACTGTCGAGGATTTCGAGGAGGAGCTTTCGAACGAAGAGCCGGCGGCCGGCATCCGTATCGAGGACCCGAGGTTCGTGGATACGGAGACCGGCAACTATCGCCTGGCGGCTGACTCACCGGCGCTCGACCAGGTCACCCGGCTGGATGACTACGACTTCGATCTGGATGGCAACAACCGGTTGGTGGACATCGAGGGAGTCGGAAACGAGGGATTCGACGCGATGGACCTTGGAGCTTACGAGCACCAGGGCCGGTTCGTGCTGAACCTCGCAACGGAGTACTGGGACAACACGGGGGTCGAGGATCCGCACAACGACGGGGAGATCGTGATCAAGAAGTACTCTCCCGGCTGGTCCTTTGATCCTTCCTCGCCCTTCCACCGGATCGAGGCGGAGTTTTTGCCCGGACGCCTGCGGTATTTCTCCCGGCAGTACGAGTCTTTCGGGACCATCTTCCGCGAGGGGAATGACATCGAGCAGGAGGCAGACAAGATCGGCGTGCTCCGGGCCCGGCTGAGTTCCCTGTCCGAGGAGGGCCTTGGCGACACGCGGCTGCGGCTGCTCGGGCCGGAGATGGGCGATGTCGTGACCGAGACCGTCTATGTGGGGAGCAAAATTCTCGCTCCGAATCCCGCCGGTGTGGAATACGAGGTGATCTTCGACAGCCGGCAGGGCGGCTACCGGGATATCCCGGCGGAGGAAAAGCCCGTCTATCCAACTAGATTCTACGTGGACCTGCTGGACTTTGGTGACCTCCGGTCTCACGGCATCCAGGAGCTGAACCGTCTGGCGATCGAGTGGATAGATCGTGACCTCTGGGACAGTCAGTTCACCGAGCAGGTAGTGAAGTGGGATTTCGACCCATCGGAGCCGATGGACTGGGAGTCCAGCGGCATTCCGGAGTTCTTCCCGGTCTCCACGATGCGCTACAGCCCCTCCCGCCGTGCACTGGAACACGTGCAGCGTCAGTCGGACTCGTTCGGCGCCTGGGCGGCCCCGCTGTTCGATCTCCCGGCCGGGCAGCTTTTCCGGGTGGACATGCTGATCTCCAGCGAGGAGCCGCTGGACAGGGTCCCCTCCTTCCGTGTGCGCCTTTCGTCAAAGGACTTCGAGTTCACGCATGAGAAGCCCATCCTGTCCTTCTGGAGCGGGCCGGCCTCGGCAACCCCGGAGGGTTCCCTTTTCACGATGTACGGGCGCGTGCCGGCGGACCTGGCGGAGATATACGGCGAGGATGTTCCGATGCGCTTCTTCTGGGACCTCTGGGCGTTCGGGTCGGGCAACCGCTCCGGGAGCCTGCTCCTGGAGGAAGTGACCGTCTATACGGCTCCGGATGAACTCTGAGTCCGAGATGGCACGGGGCGGGGAAGAGGTCTTCGCTCCCCAGCCGCCGGCCGGGCACCGGGACTGGTACGCCCATGAGGCGCTCCGGGCCATCCCGCGCCTTGTCCTGATGGTGGACAAGAATCCGTACAGCCCCACCTACGGCTGCTTCGACCGGTCATACTGGCACTACCGGACGATGGATTTCCCCTGCGGGATGAACCAGGAATTCGTCCTCCCGCTGGCTTTGGCCTACAGGATGCCGCTGCCTCACAACCGGTACCGGGGCAGGGAGCGGCTGAGGGAGCTGGCCCTGGCCGGCGTCGAGTTCGCCCGCAGGTCCTCCCATCCCGACGGCACAACGGACGACTATTTCCCCTTCGAGAGGGCACTCGGCGCGCTGGTGTTCTCGCTCTACGCGATGACGGAAGCGTGCCTCGAGCTGGACGCACGCGAGGACCGCTTCCTCGAGTTCTTCGCTCGCCGGGGGGACTGGCTCCTGCGGCACAACGAGACGGGGAAGCTGGCCAATCACCAGGCTTTCGCGGCGCTGGCCCTCTACAACGTCCATCTGCTGACGGGCGAGGAGCGCTACCGCCGGGGCTCCAACGCCTTCCGCGACCTCACGATGAGCTGGCGCAGCAGCGAGGGCTGGTTCCAGGAGTACGAAGGCGCCGATCCCGGTTATCACAGCTGCACGATTTCCTTCCTGGCGAAGCTCTGGCAGAAATCCGGCGACGAGACACTGCTGCCGGTCCTCAAGGAAGCAGTGGACTTCGCCCGTCATTTCATGCACCCGGACGGCTCCTATGCCGGAGAGTATGGCAGCCGGAATACATTCCACTTCTACCCGCATGGGTTTGAGGTGATGGCTCCGTACAGCCGGAGCGCTGCGGAAATCGCAGACTCCTTCCTCCATCTGGCCATGCCGCGCCGCACCCGGTATTACAACGACGACGACCGCATGGCGGCGCACTATGTGTACGACTGGATGCACGCCTGGCGCGACTATCATCAGGGGGACCGCCCGGGTCCGGTGCGCCTGCCGGAGAAGACGGAGGCCACCTGGCTCCCCGAAGCGCGCCTGCTCGCCGTCAGGACACCACGGTACCACCTCGTGGCAAACGCATCGAAGGGCGGGACGTTCAAGGCCGTCTCCCCGGACGGTGCGTTCGCGGGGGATACCGGACTGATTGCAGAGCTGGAGGATGGCCGCGTGGCCGTGACCCACCTCGTGGCGGATAACAAGGCCGCTTTGACCAAGGACAACCAGCGGCTGACGGTGACCGGAGTGTTTCAGAAGCGGCGCTCTCCGCTGCCGACGCCGTTCCGGCAGGTGCTCTTCCGCCTCTTCCTGCTGACCGTGGGGCGGTTTCACGCGAACCTTGTCCGGGCGATCCTGCAGCGCGTCCTCATTGTGGGGAAGCGGCCCATGGAGCTGCGGTTCCGCCGCACACTGGAAGCGCGGGAGGACGGCATCCTCGTGGAGGACGAGGTGCGTCTCCCAAGGGGTGTCCACCTCCGCCGCCTCTCCGCCGGGACGGACGCAACGTCCATTTATGTGGCGAACTCCAACGTGTTCCAGGAGAGCGTGCTTCTGCCGTGGACACACTTCGACGAGGACACGGTCAGAGAGCTTAACCGGGAACGCCGCATCCGCATATCAAGAAAGATAGACGCACCGCCGGGCAAGCGGGACTAGAGGCTGGACCTTAGGCCCGGGACCACCTTCCGGACAAGACGGACGGGATAGCGCCAGAGCATGTCCATGGTGAACTGGCGCTCCGGGGCCGGGCGTGTGTCCTGGTCCTCG
>SLOM01000068.1 GCA_007132505.1 Candidatus Sumerlaeota bacterium | reverse complement strand
GTTTGACCACCGGCGGTCCAACCCGCAGCCTCAAAGTCAACAATCCATGAAGAAAGGAACGCCCTCATGCGGGTATTGGTCCAAGGTTCAACGGTTTTGCTCGTCCTGATCGCTGCCTTTGCCGGGGCCGCACGGCAGCCCGACACAGTGCTCTACTTCGAGGAGGAAGGAATGGAGCCCGTCCGCGTGAACCTTCATGAGCTGACCGTCCCGGGGCCCGCCCGCACCACCAGGAGTGGCATCGCAGCGGACGCCCTCGACGTGAAGCTGACCGAGACGATCGAGTCAGCGGGGAATTATCAGCTCGTCCGCCACCACCTCACCGTGACGGCGCGCCGGTCCGTGTCCTTCCTGCTCACACAGGCGCTCCACTTCACGCCGGAGGAAACGCCGGTCTTCCTGTCCCCGGGCGTCATATACAATACGAACAACGCCGAGATTTCGGAGGGGAACTTCCCTCAACTCGTCTATAAGGGCCCCGTGGGCACGCCGGAGAGTTCCGTCTTCCACTACCGGGCGGACAGGAGCGGGCACTGCTCCGTCATGGCGATGTTCGATGGCCGGATTGCCGCGCTGGCCATCGAGGAGGGCACCATGGCCGCCGGAGACTTCCGGTACAACGGCCTTGGGATAGACACCTCCCGGCCGCACAGGGACACCCTTGCCATTCACATGGGCTATAAGAATTATCCCGCGCGATATAATGGAAACGTATCACCCCGCGTGGGCACCCGCTGGGAGGAGGAGCCGGACTACGGATGGATCACCCTGCAGGAGGGGGAGACAGCCACAGTCGAATCGCTCCTCTACCAAGGACCCGCAAGCGACACGTTCGCCTACGAAAAACCCATGCGCATATTCTATGAATTCCTGCGCGAGGAGACAAAGACTCCCGGCGACCCGGCCGTCATCGCACAGCTTATTGCGGACGCCATTATCGAGGACGCCGTCGTGGAGGAAATCGGCCTCTTCCGCGTCACCGACGCCAGCGACGAGTGCGACATCGGCTGGACCGGGGGCATGATGGTGGCCGGGCCGCTCCTCGCATGGGGAAAGAAGGCCAGTGACGAACGGTCCGTTGCCGCAGGGCTCCGCGCCATGGACGTGCTGGTCAACGAAGGCTTCAACCCGGACGCATCCCTGTTCTACGACGCCTGGCGCGATGGCGAATGGACCGTGGACGGCTGGTGGGCAAACTGGGCCGGGGGCAACCACCTTGGCTATACCAACGGCCAGGCAGTCTTCTTCCTCCTCGACGCATGGAGAAATCTGCTCGACCCCGATGAAAGAGACGGCAGGGAATTGTGGCTCGAGCGCTCCCGGGCGGTACTCGAAACCGCACTCGAACACCAGCTGCCAAGCGGTGAATTTCCGGCATCCTACTCACCTGAGGACGGAACACCCGGCCCGATCGAGGGCTTCGGCGGGTGCTGGTTCCTCCCCGCCCTGCTGAAAGCCTACCTGATCTTCGAGGACGAACGCTATCTCGAGGCCGCCATCCACGCCGAGGAGCACTACTTCAATCAACTTCGCACGCTGGAAGTCTGGGGCACCCCGATTGACGCGGAAGGGGCCGTCGAGGTGGAGGGAAATCTTCCGCTCATCAAGGGCGAGCGGCTTCTCTATGAAATCACCGGCAATGAGCGTTACCTGAGAAACCTCGAACACGCAATTAACTACGACTTCACCTGGAAGTGGTCCTACAACACCCATCTCGTAAACGAACCGCTGCGCAGCATGGACTGGCTCAGCCAGGGAGGCAATGGTGCCTCCACCTGTAATATTCACCTCCACCCCATGAGCAACATGACACTGGAAGACTTGTGGTTCCTCGCGGAGAAGACCGGAGATCCCTACTACAAGCAGCGCTACTGGGACTCTCTCGATTTCGGCATGGGGACCATCAACCTCGAAGACGGGCAGTTCGGCTTCGGCAAGGCCGGCTGGGGCACCGAGCAGTTCTTCCACACCGACGCCATGCAGAGCCAGGGACCGCCCGACGGCGGCATCTGGTATCGCTTCCTCTGCTGGTCCACCGCCGCGGTGCTGCACTCGCTCGTCACCGCACCCCCGCACGGAGACCGCTGACACCCCGCGCGAACTCCCGCGGCGCTACCAGCCCTCAGGTCCAAAAACAAAAGCGCCCGGACCCGCCGGGCGCATCGGGAAACGGTACATTGGGAAAAGCGATGGTGCCCAGGAGAGGACTTGAACCTCCACGACCTTGCGGTCACAAGATCCTTAGTCTTGCGCGTCTGCCAGTTCCGCCACCTGGGCACCGATTCTGCCGGAAATCACGTTCCCGGCAGGGGTGATAGTGAAAGGAGGAGGGCCTCGCCGTGCAAGGATAAATTGGGCTCTTCGCGCCGGGATTGCCGGGCCAGTGGGGGCTGGACTTGCCAGCCGGCGGAGCGCCGTCCCTGAAGCCGGTTGCGGCGCGGCGGGCCCGGCGGGACCTTGGTTCCCGGCGGAGGACGACAAAGATGGACCCGGCATCCTGCGGTTACTGTGGTGGGGCGATCGGCCCGGCGACCGGTGGCGCTCCAGCCTATCTCCGGTGCCCGTGGTGCGGTTCGCTCAATCTGCGCCCCCTGCCCCACGCCGAGAACAACGAGTACTTCGACGACCCGGAAGCCATCGAGCGCATGGACGCGGCGGACCTGCGCCGGCGGGGCTTTCTGGCGGAACGGCTCAGCAGGCTGGAGGAGGCGGTCGCGGGGAAGCGGGGGCGGCTACTCGATGTCGGCTGCGCCACGGGCCGCCTGATGGAGCTGGCGACATCCCGCGGCTGGGAGGTGAGCGGGGTTGAACTCTCACCCACCCTCGCCCGCAAAGCGGCCGAGCTGCTTCCTGATGCCCAGATCGTGAGCGCCGGCATCATGGAAGCCCAAGGCCTCCCACCGGAAGGCTTTCAGGCCATCGCCGCACTTGACGTGGTGGAGCACGTGCTCGATCCGCTCGCCTTCGCGCAAAGGCTCCGGGAATTGCTGGCTCCGGGTGGTGCCGTGCTGCTCCACACCCCCAACACGAGTGGCCTTCGTGCGCGCCTGCAGGGCGAGCGCTGGAACATGCGCATCTCGGCCTACCATTACCACCTCGGCACGCCGGAGGGCTTTCGGGCGCTTGCCCGGCGCGCGGGCTTCGCCAGTCTCGGCCACCGGACAACGAGCGGAACAGGCCAGGAGGCCGGCACCGCCCGGCTTGCCTTTCGGCTGAAGAACTCACTTCTCCGCGGGCTTGGGTTGGGGAACGGAATGGAGCTTCTTTGGGGCCGGCCCGGGGACTGAGCCCCGGCGCGGCCGCCGGGGTGGTTCCCCTTGCCCGGGGAGGCGGGTGGGACCCAAAGCTGCCTCGCGGCGCGCCGCTCACGGCACGCGCCCCAACGGAGACGAACTGAAAAGGATCGCCTGGATGCCCAAGTACACCGCTCATGTAATCTCGAATACACACTGGGACCGCGAGTGGCGGTATCCGTTCCAGACCTACCGCATGGAACTCGTCCGGATGATGGACGAGCTGCTGGCGGTACTGGACCAGCGCGAGGATTACGTGTCGTTCCTGCTGGACAGCCAGACGGTGCTCCTTGAGGACTATCTTGAAATCAGACCGGAAAGGGAAGCCGACATCCGCCGCCAAGCCGAATCGGGAAGGATCACCGTCGGTCCGTGGTACACCCTCCCGGACGAGTGGGGATGCCCCGGCGAGGCGATCGTCCGGAATCTCGTCATGGGGCACCGCACAGCGAGGCAATACGGGCCCGTAATGAAGGTGGGCTATACGCCCTTCTCCAATGGGCAGATCTCCCAAATTCCGCAGATTTACAGGGAATTCGGCATTGATTCGTGTTTCTTCTACCGCGGTATCAGCCGCGCGGACGCACGGTCCGAGTTCAAGTGGCAGGGCCCCGACGGGTCATGGGTCTATGGATTCCGCTTCGGCGTCTATGCACGCTACAACTACTACTACCTTGTCTATCGCCCCGGGCTTCTTGGCCGTCAGGTGACAGACCGTGAGTACACCTGGAGCAACAAGGACGTCCCCTGGCGTGTGGCAAACGGCACCTCGCAGGACCGTCAGTACGGTTACATGGACCTCGACCTTACCGTTCGCCGGGGGGACCTCCCCAAGGCGCTTGATGACTGCCTCAAGTACACCGCACAGGACGCCACGACGAGCCAGTTGCTCTACATGATGGGGCACGACCATTCCTTCCCCCACGAGAAGGAGGCCGACCTGATCAGGGCCCTCCGGGACACCACCGCATCGGAGGAGCAGGAGATCGTTTTCAGCACGCTGGAAGAATATCTGAAGCGCTTTCGTAAGGAAGCCGGGGATCTTGAAGTCCTGCAGGGCGAAATGCGCCACGTCCTGAAGGAGGGGCTCTGGACCACATTGATGGCCAACATCCTCTCCTGCCGCCTTTACCTGAAGCAACGCAACGCGCAGGTGAACGCCGGGATGCTAAACGTGGCGGAACCGCTTGCCGCTTCCGCATGGATGACCGGTGCGGAATACCCGGCCCGGCTGCTGGAGCTCGCGTGGAAGAACGTTTTGATAAATCAGGCCCACGATGCGATCGGTGGCTGCAGCGTGGATTCCGTGCACAC
The DNA here is from genome assembly GCA_007132505.1 of Candidatus Sumerlaeota bacterium. Lineage (GTDB taxonomy): Bacteria > Sumerlaeota > Sumerlaeia > SLMS01 > SLMS01 > SLMS01. The sequence continues at coordinate 2,761 of SLOM01000068.1, read as the reverse complement.
GGAAATGCTGACGCGATGGGACGGTGTGGAGCAGATCACCGAGGGCATCTCCCGCAGCGCCATGCTGCACCACGCCTCGCGTATAGACGGCTCCGCAATCAGCGGGGACGCCATGCAACTCACCGTCTTCAATACGCTCCCCTACCAGCTGGACACGCTCGCCGAGCTGACAATAGACCTGCCGCACGGGGAAAAGGGAGAGACATTCACCCTGGAAACCCTCGCGGGCGACCCGGTGGACGTGCAGATTCTCGCTGAGGAGGACTACGTCCCCACCATCGAGAGCCCCGTCGAGCTGACAATGACGTTCAACGTCCGCCGTTACCGGGCGCTCTGCGCACTGCGGAACCTTCCCGCGATGGGCCATGATGTCCATGTCATCCGCCGCGCCGAGAGCCGTAACCCCTCCGGCGGGCCAATCGGGCTCTCGGACACGGAGCTCGAAAACGCTCTTCTCAGGGTGAATGTGACGGAGCAGGGGACGCTGGAGCTCACCGACAAACGTTCCGGCAGGACGATGAGAAACCTGCTGATTCTTGAGGATACAGCCGAATTCGGCGACCCGTGGAACCGTGTCACTCCGCCCGGCGACAAGCCGATCTATTCGAACGAGCAACCGGCGAGCGCCCACCTTGAGGTGAACGGACCGCTCGCGGCCACCATCCGGATTGACTATACACTTACCCTCCCGAAGTGCGAGGCAGGGGGCCAGCGCAGCGCCAAAACAGTGGACATTCCGGTCACAGCAAGGGTGACCCTCCAGCGCGACAGTGACGCAGTGGCTATACGGCTCGACCTGGAGAACAACGCCCGCGATCATCGCCTGCGTGTGCTCTTCCCCTCCGGCATTACCCGCGCCACGCATTCCACGGCAGACGGGCAGTACGATGTCCTTGAGCGCCCGATCAAACTCCCCGACGCAGAGGGCTGGAAGGAAAAGCCCTTCCCTACCCATCCCATGTGGAGCTTCGTGGACGTCAGCGATGGCAGCCACGGCCTCGGCATCGTCGCGGACGGCCTCACTGAATACGAGGTGATGGACGACCAGGAGCGGACCATCGCGATTACGCTGCTGCGCGGCTTCGGAAAATTCGTATACGGCCGGCCGGTCCCCGGCGCACAGTGTCTGGGCAATCGCACCTACCGATTCCAAGTATGTCCCCACGAGGGAACGTGGCGCGAGGCAGACCTCCTGCGGCGCGGCCAGCGCCATCTTGTTGGCGTACAGGCGCTGCAGTCTGCGCCCACACGCGGCACCGAAGCGGCCCGGGAGAGCTTCCTGTACCTCGAAGGCAAGGACGTTGTTCTTGGGGGAGTGAAGCAGGGCGAGGATGGCCGGAGGCTCATTGTCCGGTTCTGGAATTCCGCCACTGAAGAGAGAGAGGCACGCCTCACGCTTGGCCGGCCCATCGCCAATGCAGAGCGCGTCACCATGGAAGAGCTGAGCCTTGAGCCAATCGCGCTCGAGGACGGAGGCCAGTCACTCTCCCTCACCACCGGACCGAAGAAAATCGTCACCGTGGCACTCGAAATGGCCTGAAGCCAGAAATGTAAGACCCCACAAACTGGAGCCCCCCATGAACATCATTCCTGGAATTGGAAATATCGCGGATGAAGTAAAGGGTGATTTCACGGACATCGAAAGTGCCGCGGACGGCATGTTCCACGTTGGCGAGGATGGCGTGCTCCGCATCCTCACCCCGCGCGACCGCAAGGTGGAGTTCATCTGCTTCGAGGACAAGACCCTCACCTGGGTGAAGTCCGCCATGGGATACCCGGCACTCTATCCGCTGCATGATATGATATACGAGCAGCCTGCCGAGGCGGTGCTGATGGACCTCGACGGCACGAGCGTCCATAGCGAGGAATTCTGGGTCTGGGTCATCCAGGCGACAACCGCACGGCTCCTCACCAATCCGCGCTTCGAGCTGGAGGAGGACGACCTCCCCCACGTCTCAGGACACTCCGTCGGCGAGCACCTGCAATACTGCATCAACAAGTACTGCCCCGGTGCGCCGCTTGAACACGCACGGACGCACTACTATGAAATCACCCACCACGAACTGCGCGAAATATCCGAGGGCCGTGGCCGCAGCGACGCCTTCACCCCGGCGCCGGGCCTCAAGGAATTCCTTCTTGAACTGAAAGGCAGGGGCGTCCGCATCGGCCTTGTCACCTCCGGACTCTACGAAAAGGCATGGCCGGAGATCATCTCGGCGTTCCGGACAATGAAGCTTGGAGATCCACTGGAGTTTTACGACGCGATCATCACCGCCGGCTCAGCCATCCGGAAGGGCCAGGCGGGCACCCTCGGAGAGCTTGAGCCAAAGCCCCACCCCTGGCTCTACGCCGAGACCGCAAAGGTGGGGCTCGGGATGGACTTCGCCCGCCGCAATCGCGTGCTCGGGTTCGAGGACTCCGCGGCCGGAGTCGTCTCCCTTCGGCTGGCTGGCTTCGCGGCCGTGGGCGTGGATGGCGGAAACATCAGGCAGAGCGGTGTCCGCCCGCTGCTGTACAGACAAGTCCCCGCATTGACGGACGCGATTCCCACCGTTTTCGGAGAATGATGGAGACTCCTCCGCAGGGCGGCCCCGGCCCGGAGCCGGAGACTTGCCCCTAAAACGCCGTTGGCCCCGCGGGTTGTTGTGTGTCCCTGCGGGGCCAACGGTGTTGTTGAGAGGTTCTGGCGGTGTCCTACTTTCCCACGCCGAGTCGGCGCAGTATCATCGGCGCTGCGGAGCTTAACTGCCGTGTTCGGAAT